>CAJQPR010000091.1 GCA_905480255.1 uncultured Woeseiaceae bacterium
GCGAGGGTCGAGGATTTGGCATTCGCCTCGCAGCCAAAGCCCATGCAGAAGCCACAGTTAATGCAGGCCGGGCGGCCATTGAGCGGCTTCGACAAAATGGCGAGCGGGGCAGCCTGGACTTCGAATCCCAGCGCCTTCGCGCCTGTCTCCAGCAACACGCCCGACGACTTGACCGGCATCGGTGGCATTGGGAATGGCCGTGAGCGAAACGAATCGCTTGGGCCGGGGGCGCCCGATACGCCAATCTCCCAGTCCACCCTGGAATAATATGGCTCCAGTTCGTCATAGCTGATTGGCCAGTCGGCGAAGTTTGTGCCGCTGATCGGCCCTAACAGGCTGCGCTCCTTGAAATCGACTTCCCGAAAGCGCCAGAAATTCGCGGTGAAATGCACGCTGGAGCCACCGACGGTTTGTGCGTACCACGCGGGTGATCGTCCCTGTACCAATTCGCCTTCTTTGCTCTCGTCATCGCGAAAGGTCTGCTGATGCACGTCGTTAAGGCCGCCGGACAGTTCATCGAACATCAATACGCTCAATTCGTCATGCGTAAAATCCTTTGCCGTCCGAAACGGGCCCTGTTCCATGACGACAACGCTGAAGCCGTTTGTCGACAATTCTTTTGCCAGGATGCCGCCGGCAGAACCGGAACCGACAATGACGAAATCTACCGCTTCATCCAACGGGAAAGTTGCCTGGTTCTCATTCGCCATTTTGCTGCTCCTGTGCCGCAGCATATTCGGCGTCGTAGTAGCCATAGGGTGCTAACCATGCGTGCGGTGGACCGTCCATACCGGCCAGTTTCCAGCCAATGCCGTCCCGATTTCCGCCGTACATTGCCATGCCGAATACGCCGGCAATGGTGAGAAACCGCATGTCCTGGAAGAAAGGCGTCTCCTCAACGCTTTTCAGGTACTCATCCTGGTCTGTCTCGTCCAGGTCGGAAAGCAGCTGTGCGCCCGGGAATGCGTCCGGCACGCCTTCCTGAAAATCAGCCAGCATGCCGCGCCAGTCTTCTGCGCCCTCCGCGCGGAATGTCCCGAGTGCTTTGTCTATGAAAAAAACAACGCCGGCTTCAGTTGCGCCCGGTGTGTCGGTGGTGGGTAAAATGCGTGCAGCAATGGCGATAACTTCGCGGGCTTCCGCGCTACTAAGATTTGCAAATGCGGAGGCCTCTTCTTTCGCCGTGCACGCGGCCTGAGAGACTGCGACGAATGTGGGTATTCCGGCGCGCATCAATGCGCTGCCTGTAACCGATCCGGACCCCTGTAAAAATAGTCGACGGGTTAGTGCTTCACTGCTCATGGTAAATCCCCGGATAATTCGATCGGCAAAAGTATCACAGACATTCGCGATTCGCCTGAACTAAAGCCTGCGAACAATCGGGATGCCACGCAGGTCCTCGTCCGGGCGGGTTAATTTGCTGATATTATTTGAGTTTGCTGCACGGGACGGGACATGGGGAAGTTAACTACACACGTGCTGGACACAGCGTCCGGCAGGCCCGGTTCGGGTATCAGCGTGAAACTCTTTTCAATGGAAAATGGTCGTCATGTCGTGGCAACCGCTGTCACCAATGGCGACGGTCGCACTGACGAGCCGCTGCTTGACAGCGATACTTACCTCGCCGGGACCTACGAGCTTGAATTTTCGGTAGGCCCGTATTTTCGTGACGTCAATGCGACCAGCGATGACCCACCTTTTTTGAACAATGTTGTAATCCAGGTGACGCTCTCGGGAGACGGTCATTATCATGTGCCGTTGCTCGTCTCGCCGTGGAGCTATTCGACGTACCGCGGCAGCTGAAATGAGCGAAACGGCAGGCTCGAGCTTCAGGAATAAAGTGCGCTTTGTGCTCGACGGCGACGTTGTTGAACTCGACAATGTCGATCCAAATCGCACCGTTCTTCAGTTCCTTCGCGAAGACCTCAGGCGAACCGGCACCAAGGAAGGCTGCGCCGAAGGCGATTGCGGCGCTTGCACAGTTGTCGTTGCCGACGTCGATGCGTCCGGTCTGCGAATCGGCGCGCGCGCTATTAATTCCTGTATTCAGCTATTGCCGACACTTGACGGCAAGGAGCTGCTTACAGTTGAAAGTCTTGCGAATGGCGGCAGTTTGCATCCGGCGCAGAGGGCCATGGTTGATTGTCACGGGTCGCAGTGCGGTTTCTGTACTCCAGGCTTCGTAATGTCGCTGTTTGCGCTGTACAAAAATAACCCTGCACCATCGAGGACAGAGATCGACGATGCGCTGGCAGGGAACCTTTGTCGCTGCACGGGATACCGGTCAATCGTTGCCGCAGCGAAGGACATGTATCGTGACGCGCCGCGAGAGGGCGACTGGACTCAGGTTGTGTCCGGTGGTGAACCTGGCAGAGATGAAGCAGAGCGGATCGAAAGACTGAAACTGCTGGCGTCAGATCAGCCGCTTTGTGTTACGTGGAAGGACCGCAGATTTTTCTCTCCGAAAACTGTCGACGAACTGGCGGGTCTCGTGCAGGAATTTCCTGAGGCGACTTTGCTGGCAGGCGGGACTGATGTTGGCCTCTGGATTACGAAACAACATCGTAATCTTGCGACGATCATATATACCGGCAATGTGAGCGGGATTCAGGATGTCGCTGTGACCGACAGCTGTGTAGATATCGGTGCGGCGGTTTCCTTAACCGATGCAATGCCGGCAATCCTGAAGCACTTCCCGTCACTCACGGAGCTGTTTTTACGTTTCGCTTCGCCACCCATTCGAAATGCGGGCACGCTGGGAGGGAACATCGCCAACGGATCGCCCATCGGAGATTCCATGCCGGCACTGCTCGCACTGGACACGAGCCTGGTCCTCGGAAATGGTAGTCAACGAAGAACGATCGCCCTCGACGAATTCTACAAGGCATACCGTGAAACGGCGCTCCAGGCCGGCGAATTTATCGAGCGTATTCAGATTCCGCTACCGGACGAAAACAGCTACGTTCGCAGCTACAAGGTTTCCAAGCGATTCGACCAGGACATTTCCACCGTTTGTGCCGCATTCCGGCTCAGGCTGAACAACAACGTTGTCGAGGAAATTCGGCTCGCCTATGGCGGCATGGCGGAAACTCCAAGACGGGCGCGACGCTGCGAGGAAGCCTTGCGCGGCAGTGAATGGAATGCAGATACGGTTCTCACCGCTTCGCGGATGCTTGCTGAAGACTTCACGCCGATAACGGATATGCGATCCAGTGCCCAATATCGCGGCGAGATCTGCCGAAATCTGCTGACCCGTTTTCTGCATGAAACGACAGGTGCCGAAACCACCAGCGTGTATTCCTATGGTCGCTGAGACGATTGCCGGCGCGCCGGGTTCGGCAGTTCCACATGACAGCAGCAGGCTGCATGTGACCGGTCGCGCAACCTACACTGACGACATTGCTGAGCCGCGAGATTTGCTGCACATCGCTGTCGGAATGAGCGAGAGGCCGCACGCGCGCGTCAGCAGCATGGACTTCTCTGCCGTACATGCGGCCCAGGGTGTGGTTGACGTTATTGTCGCTGACGATATAGCTGGCAAGAACAACTGTGGTCCGGTGGTTGAGGACGACCCGATTTTGGCCGCGGGCATTGTTGAGTACGCAGGACAGGCCCTGTTCGCCGTCGCCGCAGAAACAGTTGAAGACGCGCGCCGGGCGGTTAAGCTCGCAAAAATCGAATACGAAGATCTTCCACCGATCCTCGATATCAGGCAAGCAATAGAATCTGGCTCCTTCGTCCTGCCAAGTGAAACTTTAAGCCGCGGCGACAGCAGAAATGCGATTGAGAGCGCGGCCAACCGGCTGAGCGGCAGTGTCAGTCTTGGTGGTCAGGATCAGTTTTACCTTGAAGGGCAGATCGCCATGGCGTTGCCGCGCGAAGGTGGCGATTTGTTCGTCTACAGTTCGACGCAGCACCCGGGCGAGGTGCAGCATCTCGTCGCTGAGGCGATCGGCAAGTCTTCGAAGGACGTTGTCGTGGAATGTCGACGTATGGGGGGTGCGTTTGGCGGCAAGGAGAGTCAGGCAGCGCTGATTGCCTGTATTGCCGGTGTCATGGCCGACCGTACCGGCCGCTCCTGCAAATTAAGACTCGATCGCGACGATGACATGATCATGACCGGCAAACGACATGATTTTGTCATCGACTACGATGTCGGATTCAACGACGCAGGCAGGATCACCGGGATAGATTTCATGTTTGCCTCCCGCTGTGGCATGTCAGCAGACCTGTCAGGCGCAATCAACGACCGCACGATGTTCCATTGCGACAATGCCTATTTTCTCGAAGACGTAACGATCGTGTCTCATCGCTGCAAGACCAATACGGTTTCAAACACCGCATTTCGAGGGTTCGGCGGGCCGCAGGGCATGTTTGCTATCGAGTATGTGCTGGATGATATCGCGCGGTTTTTGAATATGGACCCGCTGGACGTTCGTTACGAAAACTTCTACGGCATTGGCGAAAGAGATGTCACTCAGTATCAGCAAAAAGTCGAAGACAATATTGTTTGCGAGCTGGTCGATGAGCTTGTCGAGACTTCCGACTATCGGAATCGGGTTCAGGGTATTCGCGAATTCAACAAATCGAACAGCATTCTGAAGCGCGGTATTGCGCTCACCCCGGTGAAATTCGGAATCTCGTTTACGGCAACACACCTGAATCAGGCGGGAGCACTCGTTCACGTCTATAAGGATGGGACGGTGCATCTCAATCACGGCGGTACCGAGATGGGCCAGGGCCTGTTTACCAAGGTTGCCCAGGTTGTTGCCGATGAACTACAGATCGATATCGATCGCATTAAAATAACTGCGTCCGACACGAGTAAGGTACCGAACGCATCGGCGACAGCTGCATCGAGCGGTTCTGACATGAATGGCAAGGCTGCGCAGGCAGCCGCCAGGAAGATCAAAAACCGGCTGATCGAATTCGCTGCTGATTGTTTTTCAGTGGCGGAGGAGGATGTCAGCTTCCGAAATAATTCGGTGCGAATTGGTAAGCAAAAGATTTCGTTTGCCGAACTCGTCGAGAAAGCCTGGTTCGCGCGCGTTTCTCTGTCGGCAACCGGTTTTTATCGCACGCCGAAGATTAACTACGACAGGTCCACATTTAGTGGGCGACCATTTTTTTACTATGCCTACGGTGCAGCAGTTTCCGAGGTCATTGTCGATATGCTGACGGGCGAAAATCGCCTGCTGCGTGTCGACATTCTTCACGATTGTGGCAAATCTCTTAATCCTGCGATTGACCTTGGGCAAATTGAGGGAGGATTTGTACAGGGTGCAGGCTGGCTGACATCGGAGGAGCTTAACTGGAACGAAGCAGGCGAACTTCAGACGCATGCCCCGTCGACCTACAAGATTCCGACGAGTTCGGACGTCCCCGCGGACTTCAGGGTGAAGATCCTGGAATCGTCGCCCAACGCAGAGGACACTATCTTTCGGTCGAAGGCCGTTGGCGAGCCGCCGCTGATGCTGGGTTTGTCTGTTTTCTATGCGCTTCGGGATGCACTGGCCAATACGCCTGGCGGTCGCCCGCCGCTGCACGCTCCGGCTACACCCGAAGCGATATTGCGCGCAGCCAGTTCTGCGGACCCCATTGATGACTGACTGGATTGCAGACCTGGAAGCACTCGCCGCAGACTGCGAGCCTTGTGCCCTGCTCACTGTGGTTGCCGTGCGTGGTTCCGCACCACGCGAGGTTGGTGCGAAGATGATTGTTACCAGCAAGGAAGCCATCGGGACAATCGGCGGCGGGCAACTCGAATATCAGTGCAGCCGGATAGCCTGCGAGCAAATGTCGAAGCATGAGATAGCCAGGGGCGTCCGCCGGTTTGCACTCGGTACGGGATGCGGACAGTGTTGCGGTGGTGTGGTCGACGTCATGTTCGAATACCTGCAGGCCTCCGGAGAGGATTGGCTGCATGAAGTCATTGCTCTCTATCGCGAGCGACAACCATTTGTGATCGCGTCTACGCCGGAAGGAAAAGAGATCGTTACCGCAGACGGAAGCAGTGGTAGCTGTCCGAGCGGAATCGTAGCGGAAGCGCAGTCGCTACTGGACTCTGCGGGTCCTGCAAATTTCTCGAACGGCGTATTTATGGATCCGGTGCGTCCGTCCAGTTTCAACGTGGCCATCTTCGGCGCCGGACATGTTGGCGCCGCTACTGTCGATGTGCTGGCGCGCCTTGGTTGCCAGATTCGCTGGATCGATAGCCGCCGCGATATTTTTCCGGCCAGCTTACCGGCCAATGTTAATGTGATTGAGTCTGCCGACCCGGCTCTTGAGGTGGCGGCAATGCAGAAAGGGTCATATTTTCTCGTTATGACGCACAGTCATCCACTCGACCTGGAGATTTGCGACCAGGTTCTTCGTCGCGACGATGCTGCGTACTGTGGGCTAATCGGTTCAACTTCGAAGAGACGGCGTTTTGAGCGCCTGATGAAGAAACAGGGGATGCCAGAGGCCTTGTTTGAGAATCTGGTCTGCCCCATCGGGGTTTCCGGTATCAGCGGCAAGAAGCCGGCAGAAATCGCTGTGGCGGTTGCCGCAGAAATCCTGCAGACCAGGGACAGCATGTCTGCGGCTGAAGCAGACCCGGTCAGACTCAAAGTGCTCGGCTGATGGAAGCCTACCTGGTCGAGTGGCTGAACATCCTGGGCAGGTGGGTGCACTTCATCACCGGCATCGCCTGGGTCGGATCATCTTTCTATTTTATCTGGCTGGATAATCACCTCGAAAATCCGCAAGTGGCCGGAGATCAGCAAAAAGGGGTCGGTGGCGAACTGTGGTCGGTTCATGGTGGCGGCTTCTACCATTCGCAGAAATACCAGGTTGCGCCAGCCTCGTTGCCAGAGACTCTGCACTGGTTTAAATGGGAGGCATACACGACCTGGATTTCCGGCATGTTCCTGCTGATGCTCGTGTATTGGTATGGCGCCGACGTTTACCTGGTCGACCGCACTGTCGCGGATCTTAGTCCGATCAAAGCGGTAAGTATTGCGGTCGCATTTCTTGCGGGCGGCTGGATCATTTACGATATCCTCTGCCGGTCGCCACTGGGCCGACATGAAGGCGCGTTAGCGTGCGTACTGTTTCTGCTTACTGCTGTCCTCGCCTGGGCCCTGACGCAGTTGTACAGCGGTCGTGGCGCCTATATTCACTTTGGCGCCGTGCTCGGGACCATTATGGTGGCCAACGTCTTTTTCGTGATTATCCCGGGGCAACGACGAATGGTCGACGCGTACGGGCGGGGTGAAGAGCCGAATGCCGACGATGGCATTCGTGCCAAGCAGCGATCCGTACACAACACTTACTTTACACTGCCGGTGCTGTTCGTCATGACCAGCAACCACTATGCCGTGACGTACAGTCACGACTACAGCTGGCTGATATTGGTTGCATTCACGCTGGCAGGCGCGTTGATAAGAATTTACTTCGTTGCCCGGCACAAAGGCCGCGCTTCGCCCCTGTATTTAGTCGTTGCCGGCTTGATTCTGCTCGCCGCTGGTGCGGGGATGGCGCCAAAACCGAGAGCCGGTCTGGCAACTAACGTGACATTCGATATGGTGCGGCCGGTGATTCTCGAACGATGTACGAATTGCCACTCGGCGTCGCCGACACACATTGCGTTCCCGGCGGCGCCGGCCGGTGTAATGCTGGATACTGACGAACAGATTCTTGGCGAAGCAGAAAGGATTCACCAGCAAACGGTCGTTTTGAAAGCAATGCCCATTGCTAACCTGACTGAAATGAGCGACGAGGAGCGGGCGTTGATCGAAGCCTGGTATTTATCCATCAATGAATAACGAGGATTACCCGCGGGACACGCAGGGCTACGGCGCTGAGCGTCCTGATCGCGATGAATTCGTCTCCCGTTTCGGTGGAATTTACGAGCACTCTGCATGGGTGGCGGAATCGACTTTCGACAGGGCCGACGGCCTGTCGGCGGAAGAGCTGGCGGACCTGTTTGCAAACTGTGTTGATGTCGCGCCTTACGAGCAAAAACTTGCGCTGATCCGCGCCCATCCGGACCTGGCGGGCAAAGCTGCTGTCGCGGGCGAGCTGACTATCGAATCGACAGCAGAACAAAACAGTGCGGGAATTGACCGGTGTACAGCGGAGGAATTCGAACGGTTTCAGATGTTGAATGGACGCTACAAGGAAAAATTCGGCTTTCCGTTCGTCATGGCCGTTCGGGACAGCAATCGCCACGAGATACTTGCCGCATTCGAAGGGCGAATCGGAAACGATTTGGACACGGAATTTGAAACGGCAATTGGCGAGATTCACAAAATCGCGCGATTGCGGCTGGAAGCAATGTGAGCAACAAGACGGACAATCCCTTTCATGAATGGGTTCGCCTGGAACAGCCACGACTGGGAACGCGGGTCATCTTCGCCAGCGATGACTTTTTTGCCCCCAAGGAAAGGTTGATAGCACCGACAGACCCGGTTTTTGTTGCGGACAAATACGACGACCACGGAAAATGGATGGATGGCTGGGAATCCCGTCGTAAACGTGACGAGGGTCATGACTTTTGTATCATCCGGCTTGGTACACCCGGCGTGATTCACGGTTTCGACGTAGACACCAGCCACTTCACAGGCAACTTTCCTCCAGCGGCGTCGATTGACGCCTGTTCAAGTAACAGTGAAGTACCTGGTGAAGATGAGGCATGGTACGAGCTGTTGCCACCCGTGAAGCTGGCGGGCGATTCGCATCACTTCAGGCCCGTAAACAATGACAGCGTCGTCACACACCTGCGACTTAACATCTACCCGGACGGCGGGGTCGCCCGTTTACGTGTTTACGGAGAAGTGCTATGTGACGCGAAGCAAATCAGTCCCGGCGACGAGCTGGATCTCGCAGCTTTTGAAAATGGCGGTCGAGCATTGTGTTGTAGCGACGAGCATTTTGGCAGTATGCACAACCTCAATATCGCAGAAGCCGGCGCCAACATGGGTGACGGATGGGAAACTGCACGGCGTCGCGGCCAAGGCAATGACTGGGTCGTTCTGGCGCTCGCTCTTCCCGGCACGATAGAGAGAGTCGAGCTTGATACAGCGCACTTCAAGGGAAATTTCCCCGACCGGGCAGAAATACGTGCCGCGAGGATTTCTGCGACGGAGAACGTCGGGTCAGAGAGTGAGCGATGGCCGGTGTTGTTACCTGAAACGAAGCTGGAGGCGGACAAAGTTCACCGGTTCACCGATTCGCTGAAAAGCGTCGGAACGGTGACGCACGTTCGATTAAATATATTCCCGGATGGTGGCGTGAGTCGACTGCGTCTGTTCGGAAAGGCGGACAACAATAATGAGAGTTCAACATGAGTAGCCAAGTCCTGAAACCCTTGCCACTGACGTCAGAGCGCTTCGCGCCTTACGGCGATGTTATCTCGAGCTCTGCGGCCGGAATTGAGGTGATGAATGAAGCGCGCTTCGAACGCTTCGGCGATCTTGCCCAGGTCAACATTGATGACGGCAAAGAGAGCTATGTCTCAATCAGCATCGTGCGCAGCAAGACACCGACCCGTCTTCCCTACGAGTTTGACATGGTTGAAAGGCACCCGTTTGGTAGCCAGGCATTTATCCCGCTTACCAGGTTCTCATTCGTGGTCGTTGTTGCTCCACCTGGTGAATCCGTGGAACCCGAGAATCTCGAAGCGTTCGTAACGAACGGCAACCAGGGAATTAATTATCATCGTGGTACCTGGCATATGCCGTTGATCGCCCTCGGCGAGAGCCAGGAATTCCTGGTGGTCGATCGGGCGCCCGGTGCCGGTAATTGCGAGGAGTGTTTCCTGGAACAGGGCCTCGTGCTCGAGTCGCCGTGAATCAGGGCCTATTTTTTGCGGGATTCAAGCAGAGCTTCCAGCCGATCAATCACGGGCCGGATCTCCGTCTTGTTTTCGCGCAATTCCTCAATCGACAAGCCTGACAATTCATACGGAAGAATCAGCCAGTCGCTTGTTTCGTGCACATAAAAGTCGGGCGGCCGTATGGTTCTCACTGTCGGCCGATACCAGACGGTCGCAATTCGAATATCGTGCGGCAGGTTTCGGCGGGACTTCTTCGCAAGCTGATCGATGACGGCATTGACACTCGACCCTGTGCTGTAGGCATCGTCCACAATCAACATTGAGTGGTGT
>CAJQPR010000092.1 GCA_905480255.1 uncultured Woeseiaceae bacterium
GTCAGTTCCTCGGCCTGGTTTCTGTACTGATACCAGGCTTCCCACTTCAGCTGATCATAGGCCTGCCAGATGACCGCACCGGTAGGAATGGCGAGGGCCAGAAACAGGACCGTGAGTAACGTTCTCAGGCGCCGCTGGTCGTATCCCTTGATGAATGCGGTCGGCAGCATGGATCAGGCTCCGACCATGAGCCGGTAGCCGGCGCCACGCACGGTAATGAGGTTTTGTGGATCCTTGGGATCAAGCTCGATTTTGCGCCTGATTTTGGCAATATGGATGTCGACCGTTCTTGTCTCTATGTCGAGGTTCTTCGCATAACCCCATACTTTTACAAGTAATTCTTCCCTCGAAATTGGTCGATCACCGTGTTCCGCCAGGTACACCAGCAACTCAATCTCCCGCTTGGTAAACGCGAATTCCTTGGTGCCGTTTGTGCCGGTCAGGTTCCTCGTGTCTATCTCGATACCCGACAACGATATGGCCCTTGCCTGTTCGAGACCGACCTGGGATCGTCGCAACACCGCTTCAATGCGCAATATCAGCTGCTGGATCGAGAAAGGCTTGGCAACGTAGTCGTCGGCGCCCAGTTTCAGGCCCTGAACGATCTCCTCGTCGGAAGTCTTGGCTGTCAGCATGATGATTGGCTGATCGCGGTCTGCGGTTCTTACCCGGTCGCAGATTTCATAGCCATCCATGCCCGGCAGCATGATGTCCAGCAGAATCAGATCAAACCTGCCGGTCAGGGCCATTTCCAGGCCCTGCGGTCCCGTGGCGGCGCTATCTACCTCGTATTTGTGGAATACGAGCACGTCGATCAGCCCCTCGCGGATGGCCTGTTCGTCCTCAATTACCAGGATTCGGATTTTTCTGTTCATTACATGTAGAGGCTAGCAATACACGCCGCTGATGTGTGTGCCGGAATGTAACGTTTTTGTAAAAACAGCCGTTTACGTGACGCAGTTGCCTCTTTTCCCGCGGTTTGGCTTGCTGTAAAAGGACATGCAGCCATTTCTACCTTGAATCGGCAAAAAAACAACCGGGGGTTCCATGTTAGTTAGAAAGATCACTTTCCTTCAGTGCCTGTTTGTTGTGTTTGTTTTGTCCGCATGTTCTCAGGAACCGGCGGTTCACGACGATGCAGAGGACCCTGAAATCACACGCCTTGCGGCGCGGGCTCAAAATGTCACCATCATCCGCGATGATTTCGGCGTGCCGCACATTTACGCCAAAACTGATGCAGACGCTGTTTTCGGCATGCTCTATGCGCAGGCAGAGGATGATTTCAAGCGTATTGAAAGGAACTACGTCTGGGCCATTGGGCGACTGGCGGAAGTAGAAGGAGAGACCGCGCTATTCAGCGATCTTCGAGCGGCGTTGTACATGACACCGGAAGAGGCGGTGGCTGCCTACGAAAGCGCACCTGCATGGCTGAAGAGCCTTTGTGACGCCTTCGCGGATGGGCTCAACTATTACCTTATGAAGAATCCGGACGTTGAGCCGATGCTTTTGACTCGCTTCGAGCCCTGGATGCCGATGTATTTTTTCGAAGGTTCAATTGGTGGTGATATTGAACAAGTGCCATTGCCCGGAATCGAGGCCTTTTACGGCGGAGAGAGCCCTGCTGAGAGCCTTCAGAGTGCAGTAGATGAGCGCGTTGAGTTCCGCCGGCCAAGCGGTTCCAACGGTTTTGCGGTTGCCGGCAAACACACGGATTCCGGCAACGCCATGTTGCTGATTAACCCACACACCTCATTCTATTTTCGGGGCGAAATTCATGTCGTGAGTGAGGAAGGACTGAATGCTTATGGTGCAGTGACCTGGGGTCAGTTTTTCGTCTACCAGGGTTTCAATGAAAACACCGGCTGGATGCACACGTCGACAGATGCCGACTTCATGGATGAGTTTGTAGAGGATGTTTTTGAGGAAGACGGCGAGCTTTTCTACAGGTATGGCGACGAAGTGCGACCCGTAGAAGTTTCGGAAGTGACCTTGAAATACGCAGATGGCAGCGGGATGTCCGAACGAACATTCCCGATGTATCACACACATCACGGCCCCGTTACCCACCTTGAAGACGGCAAGTGGACCGCGACGAAAATCAACTGGGATCCTGTCAACGCACTCCGTCAGTCATTTGTTCGATCGAAACAATCGAATCACGACGAATTTTGGGAAATGATGGGAATTCGAACCAATTCGTCCAACAACACGGTTTACGCTGATTCAAGCGGGAACATTGCCTACTATCACGGCAATTTCATGCCGCGACGAAATCCGCAGTTCGATTTTTCGCAACCGGTGGACGGTAGTGACCCTGCAACAGACTGGCAGGGCCTGCACGCCGTGGATGAAATTGTAACGGTTGTGAACCCGGGCAATGGCTGGATTCAGAACGCGAATTCGACGCCATTTACGTCGGCAGGAGCATTTAGTCCGGAGCGAGAGGACTATCCCGTATACATGGCACCGGATGATGAAAATTTTCGGGGCATTCATGCATCACGAGTGCTGGAGGGTGTCTCCAACCTGACACTGGATGGTCTGATTGAGCTGGCCTACGACCCGTATCTACCCGGTTTTGAACAGTTGATTCCCGGGCTGATAGAGGCCTATGACAATGTAGGGGACGTTGCCTATCACGCACAGATAAAAGTCTTGCGAGATTGGGACCGACGGACGTCTGTCGACTCGGTAGCGATGACCCTGGCACATTTTTTCGCTACCAACTACAGGCAAATGGGCGACTTGCCGCCGGAAATGGAACGGGCACCTTTCATGGATCGCATCAATTACTACGGTACGGATTCGCCTCATGAAGAAAGAATGGAGGTCTTTTACGCCACGATTGACCAGCTTGTTGCAGACTTTGGTGATTGGAATATTCCGTGGGGACAGGTCAATCGCTTACAGCGAGTTTCGGGAGATATTCAACAGGATTTTGACGATGACAAGCCCTTTGTACCAGTTGGACTTGCATCGGGAGACTGGGGTGCATTGGCATCGTTTCGCGGCGCTCGTGATTCTGTCAACAAACGTATCTACGGCGATTATGGAAACAGCTTCGTCTCGGTTGTCGAGTTCGGTGACAGGGTGAGCGCCAAGAGTATGCTCGCAGGCGGTCAGAGTGGTCACCCGGAATCGCCGCACTTCTTTGACCAGGGACAGCGCTATGCCGACGTAGAGTTCAAAGACGTGGCCTTCTACCGGGAAGATGTAGAAGCACGCGCAACGCGTACTTATCATCCGGGCGACTGATCGCTAGCGCCGCCCGCTACGGCGGGCGGCTTCCCTAATGTAAAAACTACGTAAACCTGTGCCTGCAGGTTTTACTTTTTCATGCCTTATAGGTGGGCGTCCGTCTGCCTACCATGCTTCCACGATATTTGAATTGTGGAGGCAACATCATGGCTTTAATCAACCGCGTCTCGCGACTCTTCAAGGCTGACTTTCATGCAGTCCTTGACCAGATAGAAGAGCCCGAACAGCTTCTCAAACAGGCCATCCGCGATATGGAGGATGACCTGGCCGGAAGTGAGCAGAGCATTGCAAACAGCCTGCATCAGCAGGATGTCATGGCCGCTCGTCGGGATGAAATCCACACGTC
>CAJQPR010000093.1 GCA_905480255.1 uncultured Woeseiaceae bacterium
TGATAGACTCGCTGCCGCCGGTCACGATGTTCACGTCGTCTCTGATCCGTCGGAAATTGGAGCAGAACTTCAGAATCATGATGTTGATATCGTCCTGGCTTATTACAGCCAGAGAGAATTTGTGGAAGCACAGATGTCTGATACGGTCACCGCAACTTTTATCCCTGTCGCCCAGGACGCCACGCAGGAAGTTTCGCAGGCGGATGCTTCATATCAGCAGTCACTGACCAACGAAGACAGTGTACTGAATTACCTCAAAACGATTCACAGGACGCTGAAGACAAAATCCTGATTCGAATTTTCAAGCACAAGGGGTTATCGATTTGAATATCGAAGACAGGCGTTCCATCTTTCCCCAAGGTTTCATGTCATTCATCCTGGTTGCACTTGCACTCATTGCCTGTTCATTCTCAGGCATTCGTGAAGTGGCTGCATCAGGTGTTGAAACCGGATCAAGGGCCGGTCACGACATCGACTTGAGTCATGGTGCCGAAGCCGAATCACGGGCCGGTCACGGTTGGTTCGGCTTGAGTTATCAGTACGTCAGCGTAGATGGCTTCGAAAGCAGCGTTGGCAAACTTGATACTGGTACAGTTGATTCACATGCGCTGATTTTTGATATCGAGTACTACATTAATGACAAGATTGCTCTTGTTGCCGGGATTCCATATTTCAGAAGGAAGCATGAGGGGGCGGACATACATAATCCTCTGAATCTGGACCCGCCCAGACCGTACATAGAAAACGTCGATAATGGCGTCTGGAATTCTGGTTTTGCCGACTTCCACCTGGGCATTCGTTACCTGGCGAAAGATGGCACCTTCGTCATTGAACCGTTCGCGTCTTTCGGTGTGCCGAGCAACCAATACCCGTTTTTTGGGGCCGCAGCGGTAGGGCAACGCCTTTTAAAATTCGAGCTTGGAACCTCATTCGCCTGGTATCCGGGTTTGTCCAATGCCTATTATCGGGCGGATATTGCCTACGTTTTTGTCGAAAAAACGCTGGGAGTTAATGTCAATCACTGGAGAGTCAATGCGGAGGTCGGTTATCGGTTTACCCCCAGGCTCACCGCCCGTTTATTCATGCTTCTGAAAGATGGGAAAGGCCTTTCCGTCCCGGAGGATTTTACCGAGGACGGTGTCTTTGTCATGACCGACGAAAGGTGGTATCAGCACGACCGCATGATCAAGCATAACTTCATGAATGCCGGCATCGGTCTGGATTGGGCGGTCAATGAGAAATATCTCCTGTCAGGCAACGTCATGTTTCAACCCTGGGCCGAGCAGGTCCATGCGATGGAATACGCGCTGACGGTGGGAGTGTCTCGCTCTTTCTGAGCCCTTGTCGCTTACTGTACGACTCGAAAGCGTGCCAGCGTTTCCGGCAGGCGTTGCCGCAGATCCTGCATTCTTTTCTCGATGGAAGAAACGACTGACTGGTAGCGCGGCTCATCGGCGAATTTCTGGAAACAGGTGGCGTCCCTCAGCATCGGGTACCAGGGCATTCCATGGGTATCGACCATCCGCTCAAGAACATCAAGTGACTTTGCGTCATCTCCTAATATTGATTGCAAACAGGCTTCATGAAGGTGTGGCCACCAGCCATTTTCGCCACCGGTTGATTTTATTGCCTGAAAGAAATTCCGCAGCCATTTCGCCAGTTCATGAGCACGGTCCTGTTGGCCGGAGGTATTCAATGCATCGGCCAGGGTCACCGATGCTTCTATTGCGTTCGAGTGACGACTATCGACAAACAAATTTTCCGGTAAGTGCTGATTCTCAAGGACATAAATAGCCTGGTCAAAGTTTCCAATCGCGACGTAGGCCCGCGCCAGGTAAAACCACAGCTGGTCCTGGTTCGGTTGATCGAGTACCAGTTCCTCTCCGAGTTCAATCATCTCCTCGTAGCGACGCTCCCAGTAGAGGAGCATGAAGTCGCTCTCCGGTTGGTAGAGGCGCGCCGATTCAAAATCGCCGATTCGAGCATACAGTTCCGCCAGCATCCAGGTCGCATCCTGGTACTCCGGGTCAGCGTCATGCGCGCGCAAGGCCCAGGCAATCGCGACGTCGTATTCTCCGGTTGTTTCATGAAGTCTGGCAATGGCCAGGAGGGCGTTCGGGTCATCGAATCTTGCCGATATTTTGTCTGCAATTTCGATCGCCTCTTCACGACGGCCGCTAATACCATAATAGTTACCGAGGTCCAGGTAGCGGGAGACAGACATCGGATCGAGTTCCAGCGCCCGCAGAAAGTACGGCTCAGCCGCGTCAACCTCGGGCTGGGTCCAGATCCATTTTGCGTATGCCTCCAATGCATAGGCGTTGTTCGGATTCAACTCAATCGCGAGTTGATGGGCTTCTCCACTGCCAGGCAATAAACGCAGCCAGCGGTACAGGCCCAGGGTGTACTGCACTTCGGAGAGATCGGGATTGAGCGCCAGCGCCGTGAAGATAGGCTCTTCGGCCGATTCGACATCGCCAAGATAAAGCAATGCCGCGCCCAGGCGGCTTTGAGCCAGAGCAGAATCCGGGTCGATAAAAGCGGCTTTTCGATAGAGATCAATGGCGCGTAGCAAGAGTTGCAGGTCAACCACCGGGCTGTCCCTGACCTGTTGGAAATAGTGCCGGGCAAGCAGCATCAGATCGTGCGCAGATACATCCATGGTGGCCGGTTCGGACAATGCCACGGAAGAATCCGATTCCGGTAATATATGTACGACGACTTCCGTTGCGATCTCCTGCTGAATGGCCAATAAATCAAACGCCGGGCGGTCATAACTCTGGGTCCAATCCTGGAATCCGGTGACGCCATCGATTATTTGTACGCTGATCCGCAGTTGATCCCCCTGTCGGCGTAGCGTGCCTTCGACCAGCTTGGCAACACCCAGTTGTTCCGCTATGCCGACTGCCCCAAGGTTTGTTTCTCTGAATATTACCGACGAAGAGCGCGCAGCGACCTGCAAGCCGGCGATCCGGCCGAGTTGATCGCGCAGTTCGTCGCCCAACCCTTCGCTCATGTAGAGGTCATCCGGGTTGGCACTGGCATTTCTAAATGCAAGTACTGCGATCGTATTCGGCGCCGCCACCTCCCGGACAGTGTTGGGTTGCGCAGCCTCGGATTGTGCCTGTTCTATGACACTGGGATAGATAAGATAGAAAAGGCCCGCGGTTGCGCCGACCAGCAACAAACACGCCCCGACCAGCGTAATCCGCTTTTCCGTAGTGCTGGTTTGTGTGCGCTCAATGCCATCGGGGCCGATGTCAAACCGCCAGGCCAGAAACATGGCGACTGGAAAACCAAGCACAAATAAAATGGCGATCAAGGCCTTGGTGCCCTGGGGAAAGATGGGCAGCGCGTCCAGCAGAAATGACAGAACCTCGGTGATGCTCCAGGCAACCGCCGCATAGAGAAGAGCTACCCGCAGTACACGCCGCCGGCCCAGCTCAGAAAACAGACCCTGAGCGGGTCTGCTTTCTGATTGTTGATCGTTGTTGTCCAAAATGAGGCTGTTTAGCTAACATTCCCGGTTGGATGGGTAATGAGTATAGGTTCGTCCGTTGAATCCGGCAAACCCGCTAATCGAGGTATTACAGGTTTGAGAAAGGTACTGACAAATTAGTTGACCGGCATGTATTCCTTACTTTTCTATTATCGGCCAACTGAGTCGATAATGGACCAACAGTCCATTGTGGTCAGATGGCATGATGCCCTCCTGTGGTTCGTCGAACACCGTTTCAACTCGAACCGGAAGGACACTGACCCGCTTGCCGGAGACCCACCCCTGTAAGTCCTGTGTTTCGTACCATGGGGTGTCGGACTCCCACTGAATCCGTACTTCGCAATCGTTGGCCGGATCTATGCAAAAAGAGCTCACTTCATTGAAGTTGCCGCCGGAGCGTTCGACGAAATACTCAAAGCGATCATCCGCGTTCCTCATATTGACATCGCCACCCCATATGATCGGCAAAGGTTCCTTGACCACACTTTCGATAAAGTCGTTGGCTTCATCCACCTGAAGATTATGGGCGGTCAATGAACGTTCATTGGAGACGCGCGAAGCGCCTCGCGAGTTGAAATGGGTGGTCGCGAGCATGAGATGATCAGGCAGACCCGGAACTTCCAATTCCACCATCAGCACGCCTTTATTGGCGAGACAATCAAGACCGCCACACTCCCATTGATTGAACGGGTGATTAAACAGTTCGACAATGGGGAAGTTGCTCGCCAGTAGCAAACCACTCGATTGCATCTTGCCCGATTTCTCACCCTTCAGAGCACTGCGCTCGGCAATAAATTCTTCACTGGCGCGCTCTGAGTATTTTGGCCCCAGGTCTCTTGTGCCGGGGCCAGCGACCCAATTGGGATAGCCTCCGCGCTCAGGGATTTGTGCTGACTCTGCTATAAACGCTTCCTGCAGCATGATGATATCGGGTTCAGCACCATCACTGCGCAATTCACCGAGCATATCGCCAATTTTTTTCAAC
>CAJQPR010000094.1 GCA_905480255.1 uncultured Woeseiaceae bacterium
GCTGCATCCAGGGATGGCGGGCTGAACCCTGCAGACGATCGATGGGATTCATGTTGGCGAATCAACGTAATGGCACATGTATATGCCGCCCGGGAGCTGGTTCCCAGGATGGTCAAACGTGGTGGCGGATACCTGGTCAACATTGCATCCGCAGCGGGCTTGCTAAGCCAGATCGGTGATGCTGCGTATTCCGCGACCAAGCATGCGGCGGTCGCGTTCGCGGAATCGCTGGCAATTACCCATGGAGAGGAAGGAATCCAGGTTTCCGTAGTCTGTCCACAGGCGGTCGCGACGCGAATGATCGGCATCGAAGACGATTCGGAAAACATTGATGGTGGATTCGGCGGTAACGACGTTGACGGAATTCTTCGGCCGGAAGAGGTTGCGGACAAAATTGTCGAAGCCGTGAACGAAGGGCGATTTCTGGTTCTGCCGCACCCACAAGTCGCAGAGTATTTTCAACGCAAGGCGGGCGATCACGATCGTTGGATTAAGGGGATGCAGCGCTTCCGCGAGCGCCTTGCTGAAACGAACTAACTCCGACGGATTCTGAAGACCGTTTTACCTGTGATACGCCGTTCGGCGACATCTTCATAGGCCTGTACGTAGTCGTCAAGATCATAGGCGGCCGTTATTCGCGGCGCTATTTTTCCTTCAATTAGCAGGGAGATCATTTCCCTGATGTTCGCAATATGACCTGCAGGATCGACCGCGGCCCACTGGCCCCAGAAAACGCCGATGATGCTGGCTTCCTTTAGAAGCGCCAGGTTGGCAGGGAATTTAGGAATATTGCCACTAGCGAAACCGACCACAAGGTAACGACCGTGCCAGGCGGTGCTGCGCAATGCCTGCTCCGCGAGGTCACCACCGACCGGGTCGTAGACAACATCGGCGCCACGGCCTTCGGTTAGCTCTTTGACCGCTTCCTTCAGTGGCACCTCGGAATAGTTGATTGTCTCATCGGCACCAACAGATTTTGCGAATTCGAGCTTTTCGTTTGTGCTCGCAGCGGCAATGACCCTCGCGCCCATCGACTTGGCGATTTCAACAGCGGTCGTTCCGACGCCGCCGGCTGCACCTAGCACGAGAATCGATTCGCCAGGCTTTAGTTGCGCGCATTGTTTCAGTGCGTGGTAGCTGGTGCAGTAGGCAATGGGAAACCCGGCGCCTTGTTCGAAACTCAGAAGCTCAGGTAAGGGGAATACCTGGTTTTCATCAACAGCGATGCGCTCAGCGAATGCGCCGCCCATTGGTGTGACAATGACTTTGTCGCCGACAGAGAAACGCGATGCTCCGTCGCCAAGTTCGCTAATGACGCCAGAAGCCTCGTACCCCGGGATGAACGGCGGGTCGAATCGGACCTGGTATTTGCCGGCGAATACCAGGATATCCGGAAAGTTAATGCCCGCCGCATGTACGTCGATCACAACTTCGCCCTTGCCAGCAGTTGGATCATCAGTCTCTTCGATGACCAGGCTTTCGGGAGGCCCGTGTTCTTTGCAGATAAGGGCGCGCATCAGCTTAAGTCTTCGCCAGGGTTAATTGCAGCCGTCATACTCAGATTGATGGCTTGCGCGAATCCGGTTGGTAGCTCTTTCATGACGGCGACGCCGTTAATGCCAGCACATTGGCTCTTCCGCGGCCGCCGCCGGTGACAAGGGTAGTTTGCTCGTCCAGTCTGATACTCATGCATTCTCCTCGTTTTTCGCGTCGACAATGAACATTGACAGAATCTCGGCGATCAGTGCCGGAGTTGATTCGTCTTCTATTTCCACGGTTGCAGCTGTCTTGACCATCCACTGTCCAGGTCTCTTTTCCGCAACCTCTGTGATCTTGAACTGTGCCCGGACACGCTGTCCGACTTTGACCGGCGCAAGGTAGCGAACCTTGTCTGAGCCATAGTTCAATCCCATGGTGACGTCCCTAATCTTTGGCAGGGAAGTCTCCATAAAGTGGGAAAGGAGCGATAGCGTAAGGAAACCGTGCGCGATGGTCCCGCCGAACGGTGTTTGCGCCGCTTTCTCCGGGTCGACATGAATAAATTGATGGTCATTGGTGGCATCGGCAAATTGGTCAATGCGTTCCTGCGTTATATCCACCCAGTCCGATGGTTCGAGAGCCTGTCCGACGAGGCCTGGGTATTCTGCGATGTTGATTTTGCCGGCCACGGAATTACTGCTTCCCAAGGTAGGGTCGCAGTTCATGCCTGGCGACGACCATTCGATGTACCTCGTCGGGTCCGTCCGCGAGTCTTAGCGTGCGTGCGTTCATATACATGCGAGCGAGAGGAAAATCGTCCGATAACCCGGCTGCCCCATGCATCTGGATTGCGTCGTCGATGACGTCGAGCGCAACATTCGGCACATGAGCCTTGATCTTTGAGATCCAGAGCTGTGCTTCCTGAACGCCTTGTGTATCGATCGCGTGTGCAGCCCGTAATGTCAGCAAGCGCGCCATATCAATGGCCATTCGTGCATTCGCGATTTTGTCGTAATTGCCACCCAGCTTGGCGAGCGGTTTACCAAAGGCGGTGCGTGATACAGCACGGCGGCACATCCGCTCCAGGGCTTCCTCGGCCATGCCGATTGCTCGCATACAGTGATGGATGCGGCCTGGTCCAAGACGGCCCTGTGCGACTTCGAAGCCTCGTCCGGGCCCGAGAATAATATTCTCTTCCGGTACTCGCACCTCGGTGAATCGAAGATGCATGTGGCCGTGTGGTGCGTCGTCCATGGAAAAAACGCCCATTGGCCTGACAATCTCTACGCCTGGCGAATCCATGGGTACGAGGATCTGTGAGTGTTGCTGATGACGGTCGTTTTCTGGATTTGTTTTAACCATACATATCAATATCTTACAGCGCTTATCTCCAGCACCTGATATGTATGTTTTCTCGCCATTAATGAGCCAATTGCCGTTTTCCAGAACGGCGGACATCGATATATTAGTGGCGTCAGAGGAGGCCACGTCGGGTTCTGACATGGCGTAGGCCGAACGTATTTCGCCGTTCAGCAACGGTTCGAGCCACTCTTTCTTCTGGGCCTCAGTGCCGTAGCGCTCGAGCACCTCCATGTTGCCGGTATCCGGCGCACTGCAGTTGAAGGACTCGGCAGCAATATGCGCGCGACCGGTTTCCTCGGCGATGTATGCGTATTCGACCGTTGACAGACCGGGACCGCGACTGCTGTCGGTGAGCCAGAAATTCCATAG
>CAJQPR010000095.1 GCA_905480255.1 uncultured Woeseiaceae bacterium
TTACTGATACCGACTATGTCTACCGCGGCTTTAAGCTTGTCGCTGTAATGGAACGAACTCGCGAGCACCATGTAGCCGCCGTAGCTGCCACCAAATACAGCAACCCGGTCCTGATCGAGGTCGGGTTGCGTCGCGATCCAGTCAAGCAGTGCGCCAATATCGCGCACCGAGTCTTCACGTTTGAAATCATTATCGAGAGCGAGGTAACTCTTGCCGTAACCGGACGAGCCCCGAACGTTTGGTAAAACGACGGCAACACCGAGCTTGTCCAGCCACATCTGGTAGGTGCTTGAGAAACCAGGGCGGGTCTGCCCTTCGGGACCGCCATGAATAGAAATAACAACAGGGAAAGGCCCTTCGCCGACAGGCTTGTAAATCCAGGCGGGAATTTTTCTTGCGGCGCCGTCCACTTCGTCAAATGTCGGAAAACTTACAAGCTCGGGCGAACGAAACTGCGTCGTATCCAGCCCGCCCACCTCACTGGTTGTCCAACGAGTAAGCTGCCCGTATTCAAGCGGGCTGTCGCCGAGCTCCAGCACAAACGTGTCGCTTGGGGTCGTCGCCGTGTTGAGCGTCATTGCCAGCCGGCTGTCGTCAGGACTGAAGGTGAGGCCGAATGCGAGGCCGGTCGGAATATTGTCGACCGCCTTGTATTCCCGGGTGCGGGTATCCAGCAGGTAAACACGCGACATACCACTCTCATTGGTTGCGAAAGCAACCCGACTTCGGTCATGACTAATCGCAGCACCACCAATATCCCATTGAATGCTGGCAGTAACAATCTCCGGTTTTGCGCCAGCCTCCGCAGATTGCCACGCCAACTGCCTGAACTCGCTGCCCTGGTCTGTGACAAACCAGACGCCGCCATTGGCATCGTCGAACGCCAGCGGAAAGTTCGCGCTTTTGTTATCCGGCCCACCCGCCAGCAAGGTCACTGCACCTGTGTCGAGGTCGAGCAGGTTCACACGCGAATCGGCAATGCTGACGTAATTGGTTATCAGCACTTTGCTGCCGCTCGCCGAAAATTCAGCGGCGCTCCATGAACTGCCGTCCGGCGATTCGAGCACCACCTCGGCGCTCGACGGATCCTGGGGATCCATCATCCAGACATCGTTGGAGGCGCCGTTTCTTGACGTGCTTGTGAAAGCAATTCGGCGACCTGCGCGATCCCAGGTGGTGCCACCATTTCGGGATTCGCCATCGGTCAGCATGATGGTCGCACCATCGACCGGATCAAGCAAAAAGATCTGGGAGAATTCACTGCCGCCGGCGTCGCGTGTGAAAATTACATTTGAGCCGCCCGGCTGACGAGTAACACCGCCAATCGGTTCATCATAAAAAGTGACCTGGTGACGAGCGCCGCCTGGCATATCGACGCGGTGAACCTGGTTCACGTCGCCAAAGCGTGTCGAGATATAAATTCCGCTTCCATCTGCGGTCCAGTCCTGGAAGCTGGCGGAGCGCACGTTCTGGTAACGATTCAGGCTGTCGACAATCTCGTTTGGAATCTCCGGAATGTCTTCCATGACGAGATTGCCATTGTTTGTTGAGCGCACGACGGGCTCCGCCGCAAACGCAGCCGCTGCCAGAAGTACGAAAGCAGCTGATGTCAGTGTGTAGATCTTCTTCATGGCTGGACCTATTTGTTGGCAGAGTCAGGCGACCAGTAGCGCCATAAAGTCATCGACCGGCATCGTGTTCAGTTTGTCGCGATCGGCGCAAGACTCGCTAAGCGCCCGCCACTGACCGTCCTTTAGTTTAGTCGATATGCTGGTTTCGAATTTCTTCTTCAGCACCGGAATCCCTTCGTCACGACGCTGGCGATGTCCTATCGGGTAATCCACGGCGACCCTGTCGGTGCTGGTGCCATCGTTGAAGAAGACCTGGATCGCATTGCCAATATAACGCTTGTCAGCATCGAAGTAGTCTTTTGTATAGGACTCGTTTTCAGCGACCTCCATTTTTCCGCGCAGATCGTCAATCCGTGGATCGCTCGCGATATCGTCTTCGTAGTCCGCCGCCGTCAGACGGCCTAAAATCATCGGCACTGCCACCATGTACTGAAGGCAATGATCGCGATCGGCCGGGTTGTCGAGTGGTCCGGTCTTGTCGATGATTCGGACCCCTGGCTCCTGTGTTTCGATGACAATTCTTTCGATGTCATCCAGCCGGTCCTTCACCTGCGGGTGCAGTGTCATTGCAGCTTCCACCGCGGTCTGTGCATGAAATTCTGCGGGATAGGAAATCTTGAAAAGAATATTTTCCATGACGTAGCTGTCGTAGCCCTGCGGGAAGGAAAATTCTCTTCCCTTGAACATGACGTCGTAGTAACCCCAGGTCTGCGCCGTCAATGCGGACGGATAGCCCATCTCGCCGGTCATTGCGATCAACGCAAGCCGCACACCGCGGCTGGTGGCGTCACCGGCCGCCCAACTTTTTCGTGAGCCCGTGTTTGGCGCGTGCCGGTAGGTGCGCAATGAGCAACCATCAATCCACGCATGGGAAACTGCGTTGATGACCTGGTCTCGATCTCCGCCCAGCATGCGCGTGACCACCGCGGTCGTTGCAACCCGGACCAGCAGTACATGATCGAGGCCAACGCGGTTGTAACTGTTTTCGAGCGCAAGCACTCCCTGAATCTCATGCGCCTTGATCATTGCCGTAAGCACATCCTTCATGGTCAGCGGGTCTCGTCCCTCAGTACGGGCGATGCGACTCAGGTAGTCCGCCGTTGCAAGAATACCGCCCAGGTTGTCAGACGGATGACCCCACTCTGCCGCGAGCCAGGTGTCATTGAAATCCAGCCAGCGAATCATCGCACCGATATTGAATGCGGCCATAACGGGCTCAAGCTCATAAGACGTGCCAGGCACGCGTGCGCCACCCGGCATTGTTGCGCCGGGCACAACCGGGCCTAACAGCTTGGTGCAGGCAGGGTAGTCCAATGCCTGAAAGCCACAGGCGAGTGTGTCCATCAGGCAGTAGTGTGCCGTTTCAAATGCGAGATCACTGCTGATGTCGGTATTGCAGACATAGTCGGCGATGTCGATGAGCACCTGATCAGGCTCGGGCCTTTCGGCCGAGCGCATATCGTGTTGTGACATTTAGTTATTCCTGTTTTTTTGTTTCGTCATCGCGAAGAAAAAAGCGACAAAGCAATCTGCTGAAGATTGCTCCTCTGTGCTCGTGAGGACGCTACTGTCTGTCTTCTATCGGCACATACTTTTGCAGATCTGGACCCACATAATCAGCTGCCGGGCGAATCAGTTTATTGTTAGCGCGCTGCTCCATGATATGTGCAGCCCAGCCGGTGATTCGGGAACAGACAAAAATTGGCGTGAACAGATACGTCGGTATCCCCATAAAGTGATACACGCTGGCGGCGAAGAAATCGGCGTTTGCGAAAAGTTTCTTCTCATCCCACATCACTTTCTCGACAGCCTCGGATATCTCGTACAGCGAAAGATCGCCTTTTTCTTCCGCCAGCGTCTTCGACATTCTCTTGTTCACCGAGTTTCGTGGGTCGGAAGTTGTGTAGACACGATGTCCAAATCCCATGATCAGGTCTTTGCGCTCGAGCATGCCAAGGACACCTTCGGTCGCCTCTTCGGGCGAACTGAACTTCTGAATGAGTTCCATCGCCGCCTCGTTAGCCCCACCATGCAGCGGTCCACGTAAAGCGCCAATCGCACCGGTCACTGCAGAGTGCATGTCGGACAACGTGCCTGTAATGACGCGCCCGGTGAATGTCGATGCGTTGAATTCATGTTCGGCGTAGAGAATAAGGGTCGTATCGAGACACTTTCTGTGCAACTCACTCGGTGGCTTGTCATGCAACATGTGCAGGAAGTGCCCTGACACGCTGTCATCGTTAGTTTCCGTGTCGATGCGGGTGCCGTCGGCATGGAAACGATGCCAGTAGAGGAGCATCGATGGCAGGCAGGCCAGCAATCGGTCTGCCGTATCGTTTTGGTTGGAGAAGTCTCCCTCGGGCTCGAGGTTGCCGAGAAATGAAACACCCGTGCGCTGCACATCCATTGGATGTGCATCCGCCGGAATCATTTCCAGGACTTTCTTAAGGTCCTCCGGAAGGCCGCGGAGCGCTTTCAGTTTTGTGATGTAGGCGTCGAGCTCTGCCTGCGTTGGCAAATGGTCGTACAACAGGAGATATGCAACCTCTTCGAAGCTCGCATTATCCGCGAGATCATAGATGTCATAGCCTCGATAAGTCAGGCCCGCGCCTTCTTTGCCAACCGTGCAAAGAGCCGTCTGGCCCGCAGTTACTCCGGCGAGACCGCCGGTTTTTTTTGAAGCAGTCATACCTGTCTCCGAATCTCTTTAGTCTTTCTTTTCCGTCAAACCTTTTTCAGCGAACAGCTGGTCGAGCTTTTCTTCGTACTCGTGATAGCCAAGCACATCATAGAGTTCCATGCGTGTTTGCATCGTATCGACGACGTCCTTCTGCGTACCATCCTCGCGCAGCGCCCGGTAGACGTTTTCCGCTGCTTTCGACATCGCGCGAAAGGCAGATAGCGGATACAGCGCCAGCCGCACGCCGGCGTCCCCGAGTTCTGTCGTGTTAAACAGCGGTGTCTGACCAAACTCGGTCAGATTCGCGAGCACCGGAACATCGATAGCGGTCGTAAACTGTCTGTACTCGTCGAGCGTTGTCAGCGCTTCGGCGAAGATGATATCTGCTCCCGCCTCAACATAAGCAGCCGAACGATCAAGCGCCGCCTGTTGCCCTTCTACCGCATGCGCATCCGTACGCGCCATCACAACGAACTGCTGGTCATCACGTCCGTCGACGGCAGCCTTAATTCGATCAACCATTTCCGCCGTCTCAACCAGCGCCTTACCGGGTCGGTGGCCGCAGCGCTTTACGCCAACCTGGTCTTCGATATGGCATCCCGCAGCGCCGGCTCTTGTCATCTCTCGAACCGTCCTGCCAATCATGAAGGCACCGCCCCAGCCGGTATCGGCGTCCACCAGCAAAGGGATCCGGGTGGCATAGCTGATACGGCGAATGTCTTCGCATACGTCACCGAGCGTCGTCATAGCCAGGTCCGGCAAGCCGAAAGACGCGTTGGCCACGCCAGCGCCTGACAGGTAGATCGCTTTGAAGCCTGCTTTTTCAGCCAGCAGGGCCGTGTAAGCATTGATTGTGCCCGCAACCTGCAGCGGCCGCTCTGTTTCAAGGGCCTGGCGGAATTTCTCGCCTGCACTCATGAATCACCTCAAGATCGCTAGTTTCAGGAGAAAATTTTAATCAGCATTAAAATTTTCCGGAGCGCGATTCTAAACCACGCGAGGGGTCATTCCCAAATGCCGGGGAGGCAGGAACCGGGTCATTTCGGACCAAAGTCTTTAGTTTCTGGCATTTATTCGAGAGCCTGGTAAACCAGGGTCCGGTAACGGGACGTTATGTCTGATGTCGTTGGCCGGACTTGCGACATGAAGACACCTATAAGGCCCTCTTTCGGATCGATCCAGTACGACGTGTTGTAAGCGCCACCCCAGGAATAGGCTCCCTCTGAACCAATTTCGCCTGCCTTGCCAATGTCACCAATAACCTGGAATCCAAGGCCAAAATCGGCAAGCCCGTCATCATCCCAGTCGATTCGCGCGGCACGCATCAGCTCAACAGATTTCCGACTAAGCAAACGCTGATTGTCGAGCTCTCCCTCGTTCAGCAGCATTTGCACGAAGCGCGCGTAATCAGACGCTGTCGACGATAGTCCGGCGCCCCCAGAAAAGTACGCCTTCGCGCCTTCGACAGGATAGCGGGGATTGTCCAACTTGATGTCCGCCTCGGTGCCATCCGACACGCGCAAGCCATCGACGTCTGCGTACAGTGTAACCAGGCGGTCGGCTTTGCTCTCGGGCAAATAGAAATCGGTGTCAGTCATTCCCAGCGGTGCAAAAATTTCTTCCCGAAAGAAACGGTCCAGCGGTTTTCCGGAGACGACCTCGATAAGGTAGCCAAGCACATCGGTATTCAGACCGTAAGCGAATTGCGTGCCCGGATCGAACAACAGCGGTTGAGCTGCGAGCCTGCGCATGCCATCCGCAAGCTTCACGTCAGCCGCGGTCAGCCCGTCAATAACGCCGCCGGCCTTGTAGCTCTGCTGCAGCGGCTGGTTGATAAACGCGTAGCTGATTCCCGATGAGTGCGAAAGAAGATCAACAACCTTGATTTCGCTTTTGGCCGAACGTGTTTCGATCACTTCACCGTCGCCACCAAAAGCGACGGCCACCTGCGGATTTTTGAATGCCGGGATGAAATCGGAAACAGGATCATTCAGCTGAAAGTAGCCCCGCTCATAGAGCATCATGACGCCGACAGACGTGATCGCCTTGGTCATCGAAGCGATCCGGAAAATCGAATCTGTTTGCATCGGCGTCTGCGAGTCGACATCCGCCAGGCCAAAGCTCTTGTGGTAGACGGTTTGGCCGTCTTTAGCGATCAACGCAACCGCGCCGGATATTTTTCCACTGGCAATTTCCGCAGCAACGGCCTCGTCAATGCGCTCCAGCCGCTCGTCGTCGAATCCCGGCGTGTCAGAAAAACTGAGGTCGAAGTCAGACTGGACGCTGGCGCAGGCCGAGAGCATTACAGCGATACCTAAACCAAACAGCGCTGTCTTTCGAGTTAGTTTGCTCATTTGACCTCCTGTACCCGCGATTGCCCGATGAAGAAGGCCTGTGGATAACTGTTGGCTGATCTTCATGACCGTCCGTCCTGTCACCTTGCCATCAATAAATACCTGAAAGTCACCGATAAGTTCGTCTAAATTGATGGTATTTGCCGCGATCATGCAATCGCCACGACTGTTCGTCCGATCACCCTGCCATTAATGAATTCCTGAAAAAATCGCGAAATTCGTCAAAATGATGGTATTTGCGTCGATCATGTGATCTCAACGACCGTCCGTCCCGTCACCTTGCCATCAATAAACGCCTGAAAAGCATCGGGAAGTTCGTCAAAACTGATGGTATTTGCCGCGATCGTGTCGAGATGCTGTGGTTTAAGGTCGCCGCCGATCCTGTTCCACACCCCAAGTCGCAATTCCCGCGGCGTATCGACGGAATTGATTCCGAGCAAGCATACCGCACGAAGAATAAAGGGGATCACGGTCGTATTCAGCTCGTGGCTCGCCGCGAGGCCGATACTCGCGATATTGCCGCCATAGTCGACCGTGCGGGTCAGCCACGTCAGCGCGTCGCCGCCCAGGTTATCTATGCCGCCCGCCCACTCGGCCTTTTCCATCGGTCGCTTGCCAAAATCCACGTCGCCGCGCACGAGTACCCGACGAGCGCCGATACTTTGCAGGTAGTCTGCCTGGTCGGCCTTGCCGGTCAGCGCGACAGCCTCGTAGCCACGGCCGGCGAGCATGTCCACGGCGATGCTGCCGACGCCGCCTGTTGCGCCGGTCACCACGACCGGGCCATTTTCCGGTAGCTGTCCGTTTTGCTCCATACGATGAATGGCGAGCGCGGCGGTGAACCCGGCTGTACCGATCTGCATTGCCTCGAAGGCGCTCATGCCGTCCGGAACGGGCACGACAGCATCGGCCGGAACACGCGCATATTCTGCATAGCCGCCATCTCTTGTTTCGCTAAGACCGCAACCATTCACTAGCACTGCGTCGCCTTCAGCGAACTCGTCCGAGTCGGAACTAACCACGGTTCCCGCAAGATCAATGCCGCCGTTTAGCGGAAAGGCGCGTAATATTCTTCCGGCGCCGGTAGCCGCCAGGGCATCCTTGTAATTGATCGTCGAGTGACTGACTTTGATGACGACATCACCGTCGGTCAGGTCATCGAGGTTAATCGTCGTAAAGCCTGCAACGATTTTTTTATCTTCCTGATCAATTCGATAAGCACGAAACTCGTTCATCAATACTCCTAATATATTAATTCTCTATTTACGGTGGTCGAGCCAGAACTCGAGTCCCATGGTATTCAGGGCAACATCCTTGCCGACAATCTCGCGCACCTCATCTTCGCCGCCAGCGAAACCATGCGCTGCGAGCTCTTCGATAAAGTAAGCGTACATACTCTCATGCACGCGCGTTGTTCGGTTGTCGTCGTCCGCGTGCTGGGTAACCAGGCGCACAAAATCGTCAATGCGCCGATGCAGGTCCTCCGCCAGCCGACCCAGGTCGGTGACCTGGCTGTAATGTGTCAGGAATAATTTCCGGGGATCGAATCCCAGGATACGATCGATCGCCTTGTGTGCCTCGGGCGGATCGAAATGGACAGGCGTCGTCGTTGGATAAATAAACTCGCCCTTGTCCGTGTCGAGCTCACGATAGGAAAGGCCAAAGCTGTCGCCAGTAAAAACGGAGCGGGACCCATGATCATAAAAACAATGGTGGTGGCGGGCGTGGCCTTCCGTGTAAAAGCCCTGCAGAACCCTGCTGCCGAAAGTGAACTCTTGTTCGTCGTCAGCAACGATGACCCGCTCGGCGGGAATCGGCACGATGTCGCCGTATTGCCGGAAGTATTCCTCCTCGCCGTATACAGCCTGCGCACCCTTGATCAACTTTGCCGGGTCGATCATGTGCGGCGCACCGCGTGGGTGCAGCACCGCCCGGGCATTCGGCAAAGACTGCATTAACAATCCTGCACCGCCCGCGTGATCAAGGTGTACATGCGTGAGGAACACGTAATCAACGTCGGCCACGTCGATGTCTTTCTGTTGCAGTGTTGCCAGGAATAACGGCACGCTGGAATTAACGCCGGTATCAACGAACGCGGCGCGACCACCTTCGACAATCAGGTGACTCGCATCAAACAACGGCCGCAACAGGTCAGTGTCGATGGCCGTGATGCCATCGCCGTACTCTGTCGTTCGGGGCACCGCTCTGGGCATAAACGCCCTCTGGTTATTATTTAAGGGTCTGCACGCCGTCCTGGGATGCGTAGAAAGAGGCGATCAATTCGATATCAGCCTTTGTCAGCGTAGCAGCAAAGGCGCCCATGACGTTACCGGTACGCTCTCCCGCTTTATAACGATTCAGTGCGTGAACGAGGTAGTCCTCATGCTGGCCGGCCAACGTTGGCGGTGCCGGCTGGACACCCGCGCCATCGACGCCATGGCAGGTGACGCAAATCCGCGCCGCTTCAACGCCGGCAACCTGTTCAGCCGTTGCGCTGTCTTTAGCCTCGCCGTAGGTTGCCAGCCAGGCGACAAGATTATCGATGTCATCATCGCTCAGCGAACTTGCCTGTGCCTGCATAGTAGGGTGCGGTCGGGTGCCCGCGCGGTAGGCATTCAGCGCCGCTTCAACGTAGGCGCTCTTCTGACCGCCAAGTCTTGGGACACGAAAAGAAGGGTAAGCGTTTCGCTGCCCTTCGATGCCATGACACCCGAGGCAGGTGAAGCCCTGTTCCTTGCCCAGTTGAGGGTCTCCCTCTGCAGCAGCCGGCTGCAACCAGACCGTCAGGACAATCGAGAAAATTACAGCGGCGGCTCGAATATTCATATGTGTATTCATGGCTTTCTAAGGTGATTTCAATGCCCGGGTAGTGCCCGGGATCTGTCGAGGGCGCTATGGTAGTGACTGTCGCACCTTATTTCCATACGGAAAACTACTTTCTGGGCCACCATGCTAGCATTCGTTATCGCTTTCGCTAATCTGGGGTACCGTCATGAAACGGTGGCTTGTTGTTTTGCTCGTCTTGCTTGCTTTGCTGATCCTGCTTTCTCCGGCTATCGTCGGGCGACTGGCAGAAAACAATATCGAGGAAAACATTGAGTGGGCCGAAAGCGACAGCCCGGGCGTCAGCATCCAGACCGAGAGCTTTGACCGTGGCTGGCTGACCTCTGAAGGGCGCCATCGCGTTGTTCTCGACGGCGGCCAGTTCCGCGAAATGGCCGAGGAATACACGGCCAGCACCGGTAATGCCGATTTGCCGTCCCTGATTATTGATACGCAACTTGAGCACGGACCCCTGCCTGTCAGCACCATGTCTCCCGGTCTCGCGAATGCGGTATCGACCTTCATGATCGACCCCGGCAATGGGGTGCCCATCGAGATTCCCGGCGCATTGACCAGCAAAGTCGGGCTAAACGGAGCATCAAGTTCTCATCTGTTGCTGGAGTCAGGCTCCTTCGATCTCGAGGACGCAAGGCTTGAATGGACCGGTGCCGACATGGTTTTTGAATCAGATCCGTCTACCGGCAATGTTTCTATCGATGGGGAAATCAGTCCATGGACGATTTCCGCGGACGACGGCGCTGCAGGCTTCAACGGGATGACCATCACGGCCGACCAGGTGCGCAGCAAATTCGGCTTTGGCGTGGGTTCGGTTGACATGGCGATGGGCAGCATCACCCTGAAGGACGACAGCGGTCTTTTCTCCATTAGCGAAATGAGCCTGAATGCAGAATCGTCAATTGACGACGACAGGCTGAATGCCAATACCGTTTTCACAATGGATCAGATGACGATTCCCGCGTTTGGCTCGGTCGATTTCGGCATTGACGTGTCGCTGGAGCGTATGGACGCGGCCTCTTCTGCCGTCATCGGCAAAGCTTTCCAGGACGCACAGAGCGCGCCGGATCCTGAGGCAGCGCTTGCTAATCTTTATCCGGAAATTGAAGCAGAAGTTGAAACCCTCTTCACCCGGGGATTTTCGATTCGAATGAACAAACTGGATGTGACCCTGCCGCAGGGTGTGGTCTCTGCCAAATTTTCAGTTGATGTCCCCGAATCCGACGACCCAAACTTCTCCTGGGCAACAGTTTTGCTGGGAATGAATGCAAACATCGATTTTCGGATACCGGGGGCTATCTACGAGATGGCCGCCATGATGAATGACCAGGCCGGCTCGCTCATCGCAATGGGCATCCTTGTACCTGACGGCGCTGACTACGTTATGGATGCTGAATATGCACAGGGACTCATCAACGTTAACGGCGTACCAATGCCCGTTCCAATCCCCGGCCTCTAAGAGAACCGGGGTCAGCCCCCGCAGGGCTTAGTAACTCAGATCCAGGTCCGCTGCCCGGTGACACGCCACCAGGGTGCTGTTGCATTGTGTCAGCTCCGGAGTTTCTTCATTGCACACCGCAATTGCATGCGGACAGCGCGGGTGGAACGGGCAGCCTGTTGGCGGACTTAGCGCCGAAGCGGCCTCGCCGGCCAGGGGCACATCAACAGCACTTGCTTCGGGATCAATAACCGGCACGGAGCTGAGCAACGCTTTTGTATATGGATGTCGCGGCCGCCGGAACAGGGCTTCGTTTTCCGCAATTTCGCACAAACGCCCCATGTACATCACAAGAACACGATGACTGATCTGTCGAACGACCGCGAGGTCATGGGTAATAAAGATAAGTGAAAGCCCGGAATTCGCCTGTTCGGTCAGCAACAATTTCAGAATTTCATGCTGCACGGTGCCATCCAGCGCGGCAACTGCCTCATCGCAAATGAGCACCTTCGGCTGAAGAATGAGCGATCGTGCAATAGCTACTCTTTGTGCCTGACCGCCTGACAGCTCATGCGGATAACGCCCTGCCAACTCCGCCTCCAGACCAACCCGTGTGAGCATCGTATCGACGCTCTTGTTCCGTTCCTCTTTCTTCATACCGGATTCGTGAATTCGCAGCGGTTCAGCAACGATTTCCCGCACCGACATCGCGGGATTCAGTGAAGCCAGCGGATCCTGGAACACCATTTGCAGATTCTGCCGAACCCTATTGCGACGAGCTCCAACATGCGACGGCAGCGCTCGCCCAAGAAAACTGACGCGACCCGCGTCGGCCGGAAGCAGGCCCAGTACAGCTCGGGCGAGACTTGTTTTCCCGGAACCCGATTCGCCGACAACAGCAACCGTTTCACACTCACCTAGGGAGAGCGACATTGGCTTTACAGCGTGTAGCCTCTCGCCCCACGAAGACCGGTGCTCTTTGAAGCTCACCGCAATATCTTCTATTTCGAGCACCGGATCGGCGTCAGTGTCTATGGGGCTGGACATCACCTCAGAATCGATTCGGGGCGCTGAAGACAGGAGGGCTTCCGTCCGGGGACTGACCGGGGCGCTGAATACTTCGCGGGTCGAGCCCTCCTCGACCATGCAGCCCTTGTCCATGACAACCACGCGCTCACAATTTCCGGCGACCACACCGAGGTCGTGCGTAATGAGTAACAGGGCGCTATTGGTTTCCGCGTGCAGATCGCTGATAAGCCTGAGTATCTGCGCCTGAACCGTAACGTCGAGCGCCGTCGTTGGCTCATCCGCAACCAGCAAGTCAGGCTCGCCGATAAGCGCGGCGCCAATCATCGCTCGCTGCCGCATTCCACCGGATAGTTCGTGCGGGAAAGCTCTGAACTGTCGTTCAGGATCCGGCAGACCGACTTTCTGCAGCATATCAAGCGTTCGAACGTCCGCCTCGGCGCCGCCACACATCTTGTGTTCAAGCAGCACTCGCCGCAACTGTTTGCCAATGCGCACGTAGGGGTTCAGCGCAGTCCTTGGGTCCTGAAAGACCATCGCAATACGACTGGCCCTGTAGCGATTCAATACCGTCGGGGTTGCACCGCGAAGCTCGGTCCCGTCAAAACGAATGCTGCCGGACACATCTGCGTTGGCCGGCAATAAGCCCATGATCGCCATTGCTGTTTGCGTCTTCCCGGATCCTGATTCGCCGACAATCCCGATCGCTTCGCCCCGTTCTATCACGACGTTCAGGTCCGACACGGCCGGTGCCGGAGAGTCGGCATACCTGATCGTCAGGCCGTCGATTTCGAGCATACTCATCAGGTCTTGTTCTTCGGGTCGACGACATCCCGCAGCCCGTCGCCCAGGAAGTTGAAACAGAACAGGATAAACGCCAGGACACTCGCCGGAATGATAAGCAGCCATGGCGCTCGACCCATGTGGGTAATTCCGTTGTTAACGAGCGCACCAAGCGATGTTTGGGGTTCCTGAACACCGAGACCAAGAAAACTCAGAAACGACTCCACGAGAATTGCCTGTGGGATGGTCAGCGTCATGTAGACCACAACCACGCCAAACAGGTTTGGCGTAATATGTCGCCATATGATGCCCGGCGTGGAAACGCCGATGAGCCTGGCCGCATCCACAAACTCGCGATGCTTAAGGCTGATCGTCTGACCCCGTACGATGCGTGCCATATCCAGCCAGTTGATCGCGCCGATAGCGACGAAGATAAGGAGGAAGTTTCTTTCGAAGGCGACCATCAGCAGGATAACCAGGAACACAAACGGCAACGCATAAAGCGCATCAACGGCGCGCATCATCACGGCATCTACTTTGCCACCGATAAAGCCGGCCGTAGCGCCATAGATGACACCGATACCCAGGCTGACAATGCTTGCTATGACGGCAACGAACAGGGTCACCTGTATTCCAAGCAGCGTTCTCGAAAACAGATCCCGCCCGAACTCATCCGTGCCGAAAAATTGCATACCCCGCATCGTTGGCGCGCCGAATCGATTGTCAAAATCTGTGCTGATGTAGTCGTTGGGACTTAGCAACGGACCTGCTAGCGCGACAAGGGCCACCAGCAATAAAAACAACACGCAAATCGCCACCATGCGACTGGCTCTTATGTACCGGGCTACCGGGCGCAGCGCTCTGAAGGCACTCATCGGTCACGAATCCTCGGGTCGAGGTAGCCATATAGCAGGTCCACAACAAGGTTCAGGAAAATCACAAGCGCCGCGTAGACGACTGTGATTCCAAGCACCAGTGTGTAGTCCCTGTTCAGCGCACCGCGGATGAAAAACTGTCCGACGCCCGGGATTCCAAACACCTCTTCAACGACAACCGAACCGGTCAGAATGCCGGCTACGGCTGGCCCCATATACGACAACAAGGGCAGCATCGC
>CAJQPR010000096.1 GCA_905480255.1 uncultured Woeseiaceae bacterium
AGGTCGTTCGCGACGACTTGCGGCAAACTGGCGTAAAGGCCCTTTCCGAAGAAGGGCTCTGAGCCCTTTCGAAGGTCGTTAATAATGGCCCGGCCGGGCTAGGAATCTATGGATTTCGCTCCTTGATTCCACTATCCTCGGGCACGGATACATTATAAGAACTCCGGCGGCGGGGGCACCGCTGCCGTAAAAATATCGCGTTGAACAATAAAAGGATGCATGAAGTATGCCTTTCGCTGTTGTCTTGATCCTGCTTGTTGTCGGCTCCATCATATTTCACGTTTTAAGTCCCTGGTGGTTTACGCCATTAGCCTCTAACTGGGCGATGGTTGATGTGACGATGGACATTACGTTTTACGTCACGGGTCTCGTGTTTGTTGCCGTCAACCTGTTCATGGCGTATTGCGTCATCAAATTCCGCTATAAAAAGGAAGCGCGAGCGACCTACGAGCCGGAGAATACCAAGCTCGAGAACTGGTTGACGTTCCTCACCGCGATCGGCGTCGCGGCGATGCTGACACCTGGGCTCCTGGTCTGGGCCAATTTCGTTAATGTCCCGGACGAAGCGCATGTCGTTGAGGCCGTCGGCCAGCAATGGCACTGGACTTACCGTTACCCGGGGGAAGACGGCAAGTTTGGTGAGGTCGATGCCGAACGTATCTCGGATGACAACCCCTTTGGTATCGATCCGGATGATCCGAACGGTCAGGACGATGTGCTGGTCTACAATCCTGAAGCCCATCTCCCGGTCGACAGGCCGGTCAAGTTCCTGCTCCGCTCCAAAGACGTACTGCACAACTTCACGGTCACCGAGTTCCGCGTCAAGATGGACCTGGTCCCGGGAACAGATACGTTCCTTTGGCTAACGCCGACCGTTGAGGGACGATTCGAGGTGCTATGCGAAGAGCTTTGCGGCATTGCGCATCACACGATGCGTGGCGCTGTGATCGTTGAACAGCAGGAAGATTTCGAAAGCTGGCTTGCGCAGCAACCAACCTGGGCGGAGAACAGCGCAAGAGCGGCTGGCAACGCGCAGATCGGCGCTGCCCAATACGGTGTTTGTGCCGCCTGCCACGGTCAGGAAGGCGAGGGTATGCAGGCGCTGAATGCACCGAAGCTCGCAGGACAAAGTGAGTGGTACCTGCGCAAGCAAATCCTGAATTATCAGAACGGCGCTCGCGGTGCACACCAAGACGATGTGTATGGCAAGCAAATGGCACCGATGGCTAATACGCTGGCCGATGCAGCCGCGATCGACAATGTGATCGCACACATTCAGACCATGCCTGACAATCCTGCCGAGCAAACCATCGAAGGCGACGTAGACAATGGCAAGCAGCTCTATCGGGTCTGTGCTTACTGTCATGCCGACGAGGCACAAGGTGTGCGTGCAATGAATGCACCCCGCATGGCCGGAATGTCGGACTGGTACCTCAAACGACAGCTTGAGAATTACCAGACGGAAATTCGCGGCCAGCACCCAACCGATTTTTACGGGTTTCAGATGAGCCTGATGGCCAGGACGCTATACGGTGAGCAGGATATAGACGACCTCATCGCTTACATCAATACGCTTTAACGAGGAATACCGGATGTCATACGTTGCAATAGCCGATCGCGACCACGAAGAAGAGCATCACGATCCGCAAACGTTCATAACCAAGTACGTCTGGAGTCAGGACCACAAGGTCATTGCGATCCAGTACGGCTGTACGGCCATTTTCGTTGGCCTGATTGCACTGGCCCTGTCGGCCATGATGCGCCTGCAGCTCGGTTTCCCAGATACGTTCTCGTTCATTAATCCTGAGAACTATTACCAGTTCATCACGATGCACGGCATGATCATGGTGATCTATCTGTTGACCGCCCTGTTCCTGGGTGGCTTTGGCAACTACCTGATTCCGCTCATGATTGGGTCGCGAGATATGGTATTCCCGTACCTGAACATGCTCAGCTACTGGGTATACCTGCTGTCCGTTATTATCTTGATCGCCAGTTTCTTCGTGCCAGGCGGTGCGACGGGTGCGGGTTGGACGCTGTACCCGCCACAGGCAATCATGCAGGGCACCCCGGGTATCGATCTCGGCATCATCCTTATGCTTGCGTCACTCGGTGTATTTATTGTCGCGTTTACAATGGGCGGCCTGAATTACGTCACCACGGTGCTACAGGCGCGTTGTAAAGGCATGACGTTGATGCGCATGCCGCTGTCGATCTGGGGCATCTTCATGGCCACGATTCTTGGCCTGTTGGCATTCCCGGCATTGTTGGTCAGCGCCATCATGATGATGCTCGACAAAACCATCATGACCAGCTTTTTTATGCCTGCGATCAGTTCGATGGGTGCCGATCCGGGCTACACCGGCGGCAGCCCAATCCTGTTCCAGCATTTGTTCTGGTTCTTCGGTCACCCAGAGGTTTATATCGTTGCCTTGCCGGCATTCGGCATCGTTTCCGATCTGCTGAGTACGCATGCGCGCAAAAATATCTTCGGTTATCGCATGATGGTCTGGGCGATTATCGCGATCGGTGGACTCAGCTTCATCGTGTGGGCGCACCACATGTACGTCAGTGGCATGAATCCGTACTTCGGCTTCTTCTTTGCGACGACGACACTGATCATCGCGGTGCCTACGGCACTCAAGGTGTATAACTGGGTCCTCACCCTGTGGGAGGGCAATATCCATCTGCGAACACCGATGTTGTTCGCGATCGGCTTCATATTTACCTTCATTCATGGCGGCCTGACCGGGCTGTTCCTGGGTAACGTCACCATCGATTTGCCGCTATCCGATACCTACTTCGTGGTCGCGCACTTCCATATGGTTATGGGTGTGTCGCCGATTCTCGTGGTGTTCGGAGCGATCTATCACTGGTGGCCGAAGATCACCGGCAAGATGTACAACGAAACTCTTGGTAAGTGGCATTTCTGGATGACCTTCCTCGGCACCTACGCGATCTACCTGCCAATGCACTATCTTGGCTTCGCCGGTGTGCCGCGTCGCTACTTCGCTATGGGTAATACGGACTTCCTGCCAGACTCGGCACAGGACCTGAATGCAGCAATAACGATCTCCGCGTTGTTCGTGGCGGCGACGCAGATTCTGTTCTTCATCAATGTGTTTATTTCCCTGCGCAACGGCAAGAAAGCCGATCCGAATCCTTGGGATGCCACATCACTGGAATGGCAGACGCCGGATACCCCGCCAAAACATGGCAACTGGGGTCACGATCTTCCGGAGTGTCATCGGTGGGCATATGACTACAGCGTGCCGGGTTATGACGACGACTTTATTCCGCAGAATGTTCCGGCCGATATTGCACCGGCAGGACGCGATCACGGAGGCGAGCACTAAGTGGAAATCGGCCTTATCTTCCTGGCGATTATGCTCGCCAGCCTGATCGGCTGGTTGTTGAAGCAGACAATTAATACCCAGCCATGGGTTGCAGAAGGTGTCGACGAAGCCAGTTACCAGGCGCCCTATAACGCCCGACCTAAAACAGTGGCGCTGGCAACCTTGCTCGCCGTTATAACGTCTTTCTTTGCGCTGATCGTGAGCGCCTATTCCCTGCGTATGGAGCTGGGCGACTGGGTGCCATTGACGGAACCACAGTTGCTGTGGACGAACACCGCTGTGCTGGTCCTGGCCAGTATTGCGTTTCAATGGACACGTAGCGCCGCTCGATCTGCCAATGAGCAGCGAGTAAAGACGGGCCTGGTCATTACAGGAATGCTAACGACGGCTTTCTTGATCGGCCAGTACATTGCGTGGCTGCAACTGAGCGCTGCCGGGCACCTGGTTACAACTAATCCAGCTGACGCTTTTTTCTACCTGCTAACCGGCATTCACGCATTGCACATCCTGGGCGGTATGTATGTGTGGGCGCGGGCCACGAAGCGCGCATTTGCGGGCAGTGATAGCGTCGAGGAAAGCATTCAGTTATGTGCCGTGTACTGGCATTTCCTGTTAGTGGTTTGGCTTGTGTTGTTTGGGTTGATGTTGTCGACCTGATTTCATCTGAGGATTCTTTATGTCGGAAGCGGTTATGGACAATGAAGCAGCAGTAGAACCCGAGGGAACTGCGGGCGTCGTCAACGACTTCGCCAGGGACAAACAGGTGTTTGGTGTTCCCTGGGGCAAGGCGATGATGTGGATCTTCCTGCTCAGCGATACGTTCATCTTCAGCTGTTTCCTCGTGGGGTACATGTCGGTGCGCATTGCGACGACCGATCCGTGGCCCAATCCGAGTGAGGTGTTTGGACTGACGGCATTCGGTGTTGACGTGCCGCTGTTGCTGATCGCGAT
>CAJQPR010000097.1 GCA_905480255.1 uncultured Woeseiaceae bacterium
GTGAACGGTGACATATCAGAACCGGCATGGGCGGGTCGCGAATTCGATTTGCGAATCGAGGATCATCCTGAGCCTTTAAAGGAAATGCGGCGCCTCCTTACGATGGCGCGGGCCTATCGCCTGATGAACGAAGGCGATGAGCACATGACCAATGGAGATACGGATAAGGCCGTTATTGCATACAGTGGCGCCGAGGCGCTGGTTCCGGACAGTCACGAGATGATCTTCTGGCATGCGGCAACGCTGGCGGCCGCCGGAGACGTCGAGGAATCCTTGCCGCTGTTCAAGAAGGCTTTCGATATGTGGCCGCTGTGGCGAGAACTCGTGCAGCGTTTGCCGGCCTCGGGATTGCTTCCGGACGATCCCGAACTGATGGAAACCATTCTCTCAATTGAGTAGGCAGCAAGGTCGAACCGCTTACTTCGGCCGATAAAAATCCCGGTTCGACTCCAATTTTTCGGTTTTCGGCTCATCACGTGATGCTTGCCATGACTCCAAGTGTCGCGATTTTCCATGTTCTTCACCAGAATAATTGAACTGTCTCTAACCCAAATAGTGCGCGATTTCGCGCTATAGCGGATCACAGTTCCTCGCCCGGCATAGCAATTAGCTATATGTTGTTTTTGTACTACATACCATGAGCTTCATAAGTCGTTGATAAAATAAGAGATGCTCGAGAAGCCCAAATCTACTGAAAAGATTTTAGAGGTAAGCACAACAACGTATTGATAAGGGGTTCAAAATTATGGAATGTGTGCGCACTAAACTGATTGCGACGCCCTGGGGAATTGTTGGTCGGGCTTGAATGACCGACGCCACACGGGCTTGGCGAAAGTTTTATTTGATGGCGTCGCCGCAGGGCGGCTGCCCGCGCCGTATTCAGGTGCCCGCAGTCCTTTGATCGGATGCCGGATTTATGTATTGAATCCAGGAGGGTTTAGAAATGAGAAATCAAACGCGCAAATGGCGTCGATTGTCCTTTGTGTCAATCTCCATCGCCGGCTTCGCCGGCTTGCTCACGGCGATGCCTGCGGCCGCGCAGGACGTCTCTGACGAAGCGATGGTCGAGGAAATCGTGGTGCTTGGCTCTCGTATTCGTCGTGACGAATATTCCAGTGCTGCGCCGCTGCAGACCTTTGACATCGATGCTGCACGAAAATCGGGCATTACTACGGTTTCGCAGTTGTTGCAGCAGTCAACGATTGCCTATGGCCAGCAGATCAACGGCGAACTCAATACAAACGCTGGCAATTCCAATGCCAGTGAGTCCCCACCGTTGGGCGGCGTCGGTTCAGCCAATATTGCGCTGCGCGGTCTCTCTCCGGAAAGGACTCTCGTTCTGTTGAACAGTCGACGTCTGGGATCCTCGGGTGTGCGCGGTGCGCCGGCGCAGCCGGATATCAACCTGATTCCGCTAACCATGGTTGAGCGAATCGAAGTTATTACGGAAGGCGCATCTTCGGTCTACGGCGCGGACGCCGTTGCCGGCGTAGTCAACGTAATCCTGCGTAATGACTTCGAAGGTTTTGAAATTAACGCTTCCGGAAATGTACCGTCAGAGGATGGGGGCGAATCTGCTCAACTCTCTTTCATGATGGGAGGTCAGGGCGACAACTCCAGGTTCATCATTGGTGGTGAATATTACAACCGCGAGCGTGTGACAACCGGTAGCCGCGCGGATTGCATGAGGATGATCAGGCAGACGCAGAGCGGTCAGGTATTCAGCAATTGTTGGAACGGATTCTTTGACAACTCAATCATCGACACCGGTGGATTATTTGGCGAAGGGCCTTTGATCCCACCAAACGGTGACATCTTTGCTTACTACACCCCCGGGCAATCGGATACCGGCGTACCGGACTGGAGCAGCACGGCAAGCCTCCCGCCATGTAATGCGCCCCTGACGGGTGGAACAGCAGGCGATGGCTTCAGCAATCGATACGCTTGTGATTCTCGCTGGAACGACAACGCGGAAAGAAGAGCCGCAGATCTTGTGCAGGGTATGGAACGGTTTTCGCTCATGATGAGCGGTTCCTGGAATCCGAATTGGTTCGGCAACGAGGAAGTCTACGTTGAGACTATGTATCTCAACCGTCAGACCAACAACAAGGCTTCAACGGAACAGATTTTCCCGTCGATACCGTCGATGATTCCGCAGGAAGATGCGAACGGTAACCTCATTGTTGATGGCACCGGCGCGCCGGTTCTCTTCGACAATCCGATGAGCCCGTTTCCGAATTCGACGTCGGTTCTCGTAACACTTGGCGACAGTCTGCCGCAGGTTCGCGATGTTGAGCTGTCACATATTCGAATGGTGGGCGGTATCCGCGGTGACTTCGGCTCCGGCTGGCTGGCTGACAAGAACTGGGCCTGGGATGCCTACGTGTCCTATGACCGTGGTGTCGGCAATGTCGATCAACCGGTCATGAATGAGAACAACCTGATCATGGCAGTCGATACATTGCGGCTGGATGCGGCAGGTAATCCGATTTGTGGCATCAACAGGCCCGGTGGCGTTGTCGGTAATGACCTGGGATTCATCCAGGCGCCACAAGGATGTGTGCCAATCGATTGGTTTAATACGTCGATGTTTGTAACGGATGGAGTGAGCACCGGCGGCGGTTTCGCGACCCAGGCAGAAGAAGATTACCTGATAGCCAACCGCACCAACCGTACCGCCGTTGACCAGACAATCGCATCCGCGTACATGACTGGCGAAGTCGGGAAATTTCTCACAGACGGCAATATTGGCCTGGCATTTGGCCTGGAATACCGGAAGGACGAGATCGATTCCTCGACCGAATTCCTGGGAGCGAATGGACTGGTTACGGCCGAGAATCCACAGCAGGAAGGTGATTCCGTGGGAAGCCGCAGTCTCAAAGAGGCCTATATCGAAGCGAATCTTCCGATTTTGCTGGACCGAAGTTTTGCACAGGTCCTCGAAGTCGAGGCGGCACTCCGATACACGGAAGAATCCAATTTCGGCGAGGAAACGACCGGACGACTGCGTGCAACATGGCGTCCGAGCGATTGGGTAAGTTTCAGCAGCTCATTCGGTACTTCATTCCGTGCACCGAACCTGCGGGAACAGTTCCTGGGTGACCAGTTCAGTGGTACAGGCGGTGGCACCGATCCATGTGTCGTGCCGTCCGCAGCGGGCATAGGCCAGGTCTACAATCCGGCGGCGGAGACCCGTCCACAGGTCGTTCTCGATAACTGTGTACAGTCTGGATCCGACCCGACGCAGCTCGGTCTGATTGCAACCACGACCATTCCGGTCAGGATTGGCGGCAACGTGAGTGACCTCAAGCCTGAGACGTCTGAGACTCTCACAGCGACGGTTCAGTTTACGCCCGACATCGGAACCACCTTCGGGCTTGATATTGCGGTCAGCTACTTCGATATCACCATCGAAGATACGATTCGATCAATCGCGCCGGAAACGATCGCATTCAAGTGCTACAACGATGCGGCGGGACTGACCAGTCCATTCTGCTCTCGTCTTGGGGACCGCGTCGGCAACGATCTCGGTTTCAACCTGATTGGGGACATCGACGCATCCTTCGTCAACATTGGCGAAGAGACGTCGGCAGGCTGGGATTTCAATGCCCGGCTCACCGGCTCGTTCGACTTCGGCGATGTTATCTGGCTGAACGCTGCGACGGTGTCTACGGAACGCCAGGTACAGATTTTTGCCGGCGATACAATCGATGAACTCAAGGGTACGTACGGCAATCCAGAGCTTCGCTATAACTCGAACGTCATTGTGAATTTGGGCGAGAACTGGAGTTTCAGTTGGTTGGCACGTTTCGTCGGAGAGACGACGGCCAATTCTGTAGCCCGGTCGGCTCAAGGTGCAGACTGCGACAACTTCCTGGTGCGGCCTGATCTCCTCGACACCACTGAAGCGACAGCCAATGTCTGCGACGCAGCCAGCATCTGGTATCACGACGTTTCGGCGACCTATGCTCAGGACACCTGGAATGTCACCGCTGGTATTCAGAACCTGGCCGATGAGCAGCCGCCTTTGATTTCCAATGCCACCGGATCAACCCGAATGAATCGCGTTACCTCATCGGGTTACGATCAGTTCGGCCGGCAGTTGTTCGTAAGCTTTAGCAAGGCGTTCTGATCAACAGAAGTAAATAAGCCCGCAATGGGCGAATGAAGACAGCCGGGTCAGAGCTTTGCTCTGGCCCGGTTTTTTTTGATGCGAGCCAACGTTATTTTAGGCGCTTCACTCTGCTGGATACTCCGCCAGATTGCGGCCGGATAAAGAAACTCCCCGAAGCCCCGTTTCGAATCGTAGCTTCGAGAGGAAGATCCCTGTAACGCGCGCTACGCTGATCAGTTTGTTGCCAGACCTGGCCCGTATCCGTAGTGAATATCAGTTTTCCGTAGGCATTCTGCGATACCGCAACAATTACAACATCCACTGATTTTGGCGGGTCCGATTTTTTTTGTTCTTCAGTCAGGCCAAACTGCTCTGTTTCCGTGGCATCGGCTTCCGGCAAAGTTTCCTGCGGCACCTGGGCTGTATCTGTCGGGACTTCGTCCTGAGTCTCCGCCAATTCAACCGGTGCTGGGCCACGTAATGCATCTTCAAGACACAATATTCTGTCGCCCGGCGAAGAAATCCGGGCACAGTGCGCAATCACATCTTCATTCTCGGCTTGTGCCGTGGCGACGGCCAGCAGCAACGTGAGCGCCGTGAGCTGCCTGTGGCCAGGATTCAGCATGGTCATTCCCTAGGGCTGCCGACCGCGGTTGCCCGATGCCCAGTCTTCCCACACGCCGAAATCTCTCATCTGCTTCTCAAGATCCGTTCTGTTGACGAGTTCTTCAATCTGCGACCGGCTCCATCGCGGGAGGCGATCATCGGAATTTGCGAACCCCCAAACCAACGCGGCAACAATGGCAGAATTCATTTTCAACTGCTGTTGGTCCACTTTGTCGAATGTGTCCGATGAGGCGTGATAGTTCGAAGCGTAGTTCGCGTCAGCCTGGTGCCCGATCAGGTTAGGTACGCCTTCCATCATGAAATCGAAGTTGTCGGTGCCAACTACCGGAACATTGAAATGTTCAAACGGATCAAGGCCGGCCACCGGCTGCAGATATTCGTTGACCATGGGAATAATGTCGTCCATGCCGCCGGTGTAAAATCCGAGCAGGCGTCCGGTACCTATATCAAATGATGCAGCCATGATGTGATCGTCGAGCTCATCCTGGTGCTGTTGCGTGTAACGCCATGAGCCAACCAGGCCCTGTTCTTCGCCGTTCCAGAGCGCAAAGCGAATGGTGCGCTTCGGCTTCAGACCAAGTCGGGTGATCTGCCTGGCAATGTCGATCATCATCGTAACGTTGGATCCGTTGTCCAGGGCACCGGTGCCTAGGTCATGTGAATCCAGGTGTGCACCAATCACGACAATTTCTTCCGGGCTTTCGCTGCCACGAATTTCGCCAATGACATTGGCAGACTCGTAAGCGTAGCCACTGTCTACATCGATGGTGGATGTCATTGTGAGAGATTGTCCGTTTCGCAGGAGTCGCTGTGCACGCTGCGCGTGCTCGCGATCCATCAGGAGTATCGGCAACACATCTTTCGCTGATAATTGTGGCAGCCGGTACAAGAGATTCTGCGGTCGTGATGACATGAACACGACACCGGCAGCGCCGGCATCGATGGCAAGGGCCGTCGTTTGAGTCGAAGCGCTGTATTCGCCAAACAAACCGCCGAGCCCGATTTCATCGTTGAGTTCGGGTGTTCCAACGAGGACCCATGCGCCCTCTGCAGATCCTCCGAGTCTCGCAAAGTCCGCAGCGGAACCCATACCGCCATCAACGAGCGGGCCGGCCAATTCATCGGCTCCGGTAGAGAACGGTTTGGCAATCACCCGGGGTGTAAAACCGAAGTCCCCGGAAATGCTCGCCGACACGCCGCGTTCCTGCCACTGGTACGGCATTTCAAAGGCCTCTTTGGTCGCCGGGACCTCCGCCTGTAGAAATCGTGCCAACGCCCATTCAATTGCGGCCTCGTTTGCGGGCGACCCGGTGACGCGACCGCCGACTTCATCGGTTAACGACTGCAGATCGCTGATGATCGGGGTTTGACCCAGCATCGCCCCAACCAGTCTGTCCACGTCGTCATCTGCAACGGCGGTATTAGAAAATACAAGCGCAGCGCACAGCGCAAAAATGGTCTTCATTTAATTCTCCGCTATTAGTCTTTGGTAATTTCAATCGTCAGAAGTTCCGACTTAAATCCTTGTCCGGCCGCATCCATCTCCGCAAGGATTGCCAGAAACTCCGCATCGTTGTGGAGGGCGGTTTCCGCTTCGGCAAATGCGATAAAGGAGGGGAGCTCCCAATAAAGGTGAATTTCACCGCTTTTTTCAGCTGCGAATGTGCTCTGAAATACACGTAGCCTGGCCGGTAATCCGAGACGCTCTGCAACACCCTTGATGCGGTTCATACGATCGAGAAAGCCCTCCAGGTCCCCATTTACATCAACCACGATGACGTCGAGGACGGGCCTGTTCTGATCTGTTGCAGAAGATGTCAGCGACACGCAAACGCCAAGTGTTGCAACCAGTGCAAGAATCAATCGTGTCATCGTAATTCCCGGCTTATTCTTTTTGTTCCTGAATGCTAGTACGCTGCCCGATGATTCGCAATCAGACAAACGGCCTATGAAACCAAAGAGAATGTCGCTGGACGGCGCAGAGCGGCGCCGTGTGTATCTTTTCAGGCACGGTGCGGTTGACTACGTAGATGCGTCAGGGAAAGTGGTGCCGGATACCGACACCGTCGCGCTAAATGACACGGGACAGGCTGAGGCCGATGCAATGGGCCAGCTATTCGCTGATGTCGCCGTCGATCGTGCAGTTTGTTCAGGCTTACAGAGGACGAGAGAGACTGCAGCCCGTGTGCTTGCCAATCGGGAGATTACTGTCGAGGTTGACGCGGGCCTGAAGGAGATCCGGCCGGCCAAAAACAATCAACTGGACTACGATTTATTTCGCGACGTCGCCTACAGTCACTGGCAGGCTGGAGATACGGGCAGTCGATTCCTGGGCGGCGAGCTATATGCAGAGTTTTACGATCGCATATCATTGGCAATGGAAAGCATCGTTGCCGATGACGACTGGCACAACATTGCTTTATTTGCGCACGGAGGTACCAACGCGGCCATCCTTGGCTGGGTAACCGGCCTGGGGCTTAACGCGTTTGGGTTAATTGACCAGGCAACTTGCTGCCTGAACGTCATCGATTTTGACGTTGACCGGAATAGCTCGGCTGTACTCAGGAAGGTTGTGCGTGGCATGAATATTACGGCAGGTGATCCGACGAAGAGCCGCCGCCACTCGGGCGATATGGAAGCGCTTGCACGATACCTGATGAGTTTCAGGAGCGAATCCGGACGTTAGCAGGCCTTCTTTCTCAATGCTCGAAGCTTGCGCAATTGAGCCTCCATTTTCTCGCCCTGCGCCCGCGTGTACCCGGCGCGCATCTTTGACTGGATATACCGAATTTCCTGCTTTATCTCTTCACATTTCAGTTCCGGACCATCGGTATGCATGATGCTCCCGGAAACAAGCAGTGTGCCAAGCCACGCGATCATCAGTGAAAACATAAGGGCCCCCTTGCCTTGACCTGCAATATCGTGGGGCAAGAATCTCCTGCTTTGTGCTTTTCACACCAGCCACAAAACTGTTTCAATTGCTGAAAATCATCCGATTGCAAATTCTGCGGTATATTCGGCGCAAGCATAAAAGTCCGAATAAATAGCGAGGTAGGATCAATGTCAGGTAAGAGCTCATTTGAGTACCCCGGCGAGCGTGCGACGGTTTCCTGGGACGGAAAACTCTGCATTCATATTGGTGAGTGTGGTCGGGCGACAGGAGAACTGTTCGTCGGCGGGCGCAAGCCCTGGTGTCAGCCCGATGCGGCGACGGATGATGAAGTAGAGGAAGTCGTCCTGCGATGTCCGACGGGCGCACTTTCCGTGCGCTTTTCGGATGGGACTGATCCTGAGAGGCCACCAGCCGAAAATACCTTGAATGTGGCCTACAACGGACCGCTGTTTGTTCGGGGCGATCTCCAGATTGATGGCGCGCCAGACAACGTTCCCGGGCTCCGATTTCGAGCTGCTCTTTGCCGATGCGGTCACTCAAAAAATAAACCGTATTGCGACAACAGTCACGAAGCTGCGGAATTCAGGGACTATGGGGCAGTCGGTGACGCCGGTGGTGAAATTGACGAACCCGGTGGGCCCCTGTCAATAAAACCGTTGCAGGACGGCCCCGTCCTGGTGAAAGGAAACCTGACCGTGCTTGCATCTGGCGGGCGGAAGGCCTGGCAAGGGACGCAGGCCGCATTCTGTCGGTGTGGTGAATCCGGCAACAAACCATTTTGTGATGGCGCGCACAAGAAAGCAGGCTTCAAAAGCGAATGACCGCCAGCAATGTCGAGGTAGTTCTTAAGCGCTTCGAAAAGCCTGATGAAATCAACCACTTCGAGAAGGGGAAGTTTGAAACGGTGACCCTTGGCGGCATGACGATCGGACGAGCTACCTACCAGCCTGGCTGGAAATGGTCTGTGGACGTCGGGCCGGGGGTTGAAGAGCAGTACTGCTCGGTCGAGCATGTCGGAATGGTCGTGTCCGGCACTGCCACGGCAGCGTTTCCTGATGGCCGGGTTACGGAGTTGCGGCCAGGTGACCTGTTTTACGTACCACCGGAACCGCACGACAGCTGGGTCGTTGGTGACGAGCCCTATGTTTCCCTTCACTTTTTGGGCGCCTCAAAATACGCCCGATAGGAGAAATCTTTGTCGAATAAGAGAATCTACCTGGTCCTGGCGTTCGGCGGCGCAATTGTTCCCTGCATAATTCACAAAGCGGTTGGCTGGATGTTGCGTGAAGTCGGCAATCGCGAACGAAAAATCGAGGAACAGTTTCTGAAAAAGAACGATCAACAGATGCCAGGAACGATGCTGCGCTGCGCCATCCAGAAGGTTCCTGAGAAATCTCGCCAGGCTTATCTAAAAGGTAAAATTTGATGATGGGGCGGACCATTGTCGTTACGGGCGCAGGCCGAGGAATCGGTGCAGCAACTGCGAAACTAGCCGCATCCCAGGGCTATCGTGTTTGCGTCAACTATCTTGCTGACAAAGCCGCTGCCGATAATGTCGTTACAGAGATAGCTGAAATCGGGGGGCAGGCGATTGCTGTTGCCGCGGACGTTGCGGACGAGTCCCAGGTTAAAGAGATGTTCGATATTGTCGAGAACAACCTCGGTTCAATCAGCGCCCTTGTTAATAACGCCGGCATTCTCCAGCAGCAGTCATCAGTCGCAGGTATTGATGCAGAACGATTTGAAAAAATATTACGAACGAATGCCATTGGTACTTTTATATGCTCAAAACTGGCGCTGGAGAGAATGTCGATGACCAACGGTGGAGAAGGCGGGGCGATCGTGAACATATCGTCAGTAGCCGCCCGTACTGGTTCACCTTTCGAGTACGCGGACTACGCTGCGTCGAAGGGCGCTGTCGATTCAATGACCGCCGGACTTGCAAGGGAAGCAGCACCCCAGGGTGTGCGAGTTAACCTGGTACGCCCCGGTTTCATTTACACCGATATGCATGCCGCAGGTGGGGAGCCCGATCGCGTCGATCGGCTGGTCGAAGACATTCCACTTGGACGTGGCGGGCAGCCAGGAGAGGTTGCTCGTGCTGTCCTTTGGTTGCTGTCGGATGCCGCCGCCTACGCAGTTGGCACCAGGATTGATGTTACTGGCGGTGTCTGATGTGCCGAATGTGAATGCGACGGAGGGTTTCTCGCCGATACTTGGTCAGGATGCCGCAGTGCTCATCCTTGGTACCTTGCCCAGCCGGAAGTCCCTTGAACAGAATCAATATTACGGTCACCCGCAAAACGTGTTCTGGCCAATCATAGGTGAGCTTTTCGGTGCGGGAGAAGACCGCTCGTATGCGACTCGAACGAAAACTCTCACTGATAACGGAATTGCGGT
>CAJQPR010000098.1 GCA_905480255.1 uncultured Woeseiaceae bacterium
CGCCGCTATCGTCTCTCCCGGCTCCGTCAGCATGGAAATAACACCATGAATTCCAACGACTGAGCTTGGCGGACAGAACATCATCCACTCTCGTGGTATGTCCCATTGATGCCTGGTCCGAAACCAGTCCTGAATTGCGGAGAAGTACTCGTCCGAACGAATACCGTATCCAAGCACCGGGTGTTCGCAACGCGCCGATATCGCATCAAGTATCGGTTGTGGTGTCGCGAAATCCATATCGGCCACCCAGAATGGCAACAGATCCGCCCGGCCAAAAAGTTTTTGATTGTCGTCCCACTTGTAAGAGTCAGAGCCTCGTCGTTCAATGGGCCTGCCCGGATCAAACTTCACATCCATGCGTATATTCCTGCGGTAATAAATGCCATCAGCAATGCATAAGGCAATTGCGTAACGACATGGTCAATGTGGTCACTGCCAGCCCCAACAGACGACAGGACCGTGGTATCTGATACCGGCGATGCGTGATCGCCGAAAATACCGCCGCCAGCGATAGCTGCAACGGTCTGATAAACCAGTGGCCCGATCTCTCCACCGGTAATGTCGAAGGCTGCCGGCAGCGCGACCGGCATCATCATTGCAAAAGCGCCCCACGATGTACCTGTCGAAAAAGATATGGCTGCGGTCAACAAAAAGGCGATTAAAACCAATGAGTTCGGAGACATATCTGAAGTAAATTGATCAATGATGTACTGCCCTGCGCCGAGCTGAGTCGTGACGGCGTTCAGCGCATAGGCAAGCGCGACGATCAGCAGCGCGCCCATGACGCTCTTCGTTCCCGCCACAATTAGGTCGGCAACTTCTTCGACACTGGAAAAACTACCCTTCACTGCGAGCACCGCCAGCAGCCAACCGTTGGCTAGCATGAAAGCCTCAACAATTTTCACAGAGCCCGTCGAGACTAGCGTCCAGACACCAACGCCAATCAGCAAGAAGATGGGCATAAGCAATTCGAGCAATAACGAGGATTCTCTGCCACTCGCAATATCGAAGACTTCGTCACCATCATCCGTCACTAACGGTTTGCCGCCGGGTCTTACCAGCTCACCGGTCGACGCTGCGCGTTTCTCCGCAGTTCTCATCGGGCCAAAGTCAGGAATCACACCGGCGCATATGAGGAACGTAAAAAGCAACATCAGCATTGGATAAAAATTGTATTTGATGGCGCCGATAAATACAGCAAGGCCCTGCTCCACCGAACCAACGTCGGCACCCTGCGCCGCAATCAGGCTTGCGATGTATGCACCCCATGCGGTGAACGGCACAAGTATGCAGACTGATGCCGTAGTTGAATCAAGAATAAAGGCGAGCTTCTCTCGTGGAATGCCTGCCCGATCGGACATTGGACGAATCACAGCGCCTGTCAGCAACGGACTGAAATAGTCGTCAACAATGACGAAGCCCATGCCCCAGGCTGAAAGTTCAACTCCGCGCCGATGTCCACCACCGCCAGCGAAACGCAAAGCCAATGCACCCAGGACGCCAGCACGTTTGAAGAGCTCGAACAGAATCCCGATTAACATAACTATCTGGCAAATCCAGATGAAATCGCCATTGCCGAGGGAAGCCTGGAGTAGCTCGTTCATGCCGGCACCCGGTGCGCCACCGAGCATGAGGGTGCCGATGAACGTACCGACCAGCATGGCGATCAGCGCAGAACGCGTGATAAACGCAAGCACGAGCGTCGCCAGTAACGGCAATAGCGACAAAACTCCCCAACCCAGCTCTGACATGCTTGTGACTATGCGACGATTCGGAGCATTACGATGCAAGTTTTACGGACAGATTACAACGGCCAACAGTTGCAGCCGAAAACCGACTTGCATTAGACCGCCAAGACTTGGAGACTCCGATTCACAAGGAATAAGGCCGCTGACAACGGCCAGCATCCGGGGGAACAGACATGAGTTCAGGAAAAGCCGCCAGTCGACTGGCGCTTGTTTTTATTGCGCTATACGGGGCATATGCGATGGCGGCAGACACGACGAGATACGTTCGATTCTCGAGTGACGGGGAGACTGGTTACGGCATCGAGGATGGTGACCAAATTCATTTATTGAGTGCTGCACCATGGCTTGGTGGTCAACGGATCGGAACAAGCGTTGCCACATCTAACGTTCGTCTGCTCGCACCTGCCGAACCGGCTAAAGTGATTGCAGTCGGTTACAACTACACCAGTCACCGCGAGGAAATGACGCATGAAGAGTCACGGCCGATTCCTGAACACCCGCCACTCTTCCTCAAGCTCCCTACTTCGATTACCGGCCCCGAAACTGACGTAATTTACCCTGCCGATGCGACGGATCTCCACTTTGAAGGAGAACTGGTGGTCGTCATCGGTAAAACAGCAAGCAAAGTCTCGCCGGCCGATGCCGGGGACTATATATTCGGTGTTACCGCGGGAAATGACGTCAGTGAACGCTCGTGGCAGGCGAACGACCTGCAGTGGCTGCGCGCCAAAGCCAGTGACACGTTCGGGCCACTCGGGCCGGCGGTTGTTACCGGGCTGAACTATCTCGATCTGCGCGTGCAGACGAGACTGAATGGCGAGACGATGCAGGATCAGAGTTCTATTGATCACATTCACGATATTCACGCCATACTGAGCTATGTGAGCCAGTATGTAACCCTTCATGCGGGCGACATTATCTATACCGGAACGCCGGGTGCGACTGCCGCCATGAAGCCCGGCGACGTCGTAGAGATAGAAGTGGAAGGCGTCGGAATTTTGCGAAACAATATTGTCGCCGCGGAATAACTACGGAAAAGAGGAATGTTGATGATGTCTAAGATATTTAAATCTGTTTTGTTGCTGCTTTTGGCGGGCCTCGCCAACGCGCAAAACAGTGCACCTAATCCTTACGAGACGGTCGAAGGCTGGGCCGAATTGCCGGATGGGCGGGTCTGGGGTGCAACCAGCGCGATCTATCCTGCGAATGACGGCAAACATATCTGGGTTGCAGAGCGATGTGGCACCAACCTTTGTGTTGGCAGCGACGTTGACCCGGTCCTTCTTTATGACCAGGAAGGTAACGTCGTCAAGAGTTTCGGCGCAGGAATGATTACCTGGCCACATGGAATGTTTGTCGATGTCGACGACAATGTCTGGATAGCCGACGCGGTTGGATACGCACCCGTCCCGGAGGGCATCGGCCACACAATCATGAAATTCAGCCCGGACGGCGAATTGCTCATGCGCCTCGGAAAAGAAGGTGTTGCAGGGGATGGCACCGACGTTTTCAACAAGCCGTCTGACATGTTGGTTGCCCCGGATGGTTCCATATTTGTCGTTGACGGTCACGACGCGGGCGGCAACAACCGGGTCATGAAATTCGACAAAGACGGCAAGTACGTCATGCAGTGGGGTTCAACCGGCAAAGAAGACGGCGAATTCCGCGATCCGCATGCGCTTGCTATGGACTCACAAGGGCGGCTATTCGTCGGCGACCGCGGCAACAGTCGCCTGCAGATTTTCACACAGGATGGTGAGCACATCGCGACATGGACGCAGTTCGGCCGTCCAAGTGGGCTGTTCATTGACAAGAACGACATCCTGTATTCGGCTGATTCCGAATCAAATGCTCGTCGCAATACCGGATGGAAACGTGGCATCAGAATTGGCAGTGCGAAAGACGGATTCGTTACTGCGTTCATTCCGGATCCCGAGCCTGATCAGGATAATTCCGGCACGAGCGCCGCCGAAGGCGTAGCAGTCGATGCGGCCGGCAATATTTACGGTGCCGAAGTTGGCCCACGAGCGGTCAAGAAATACGTCAGAAAGTGACAGGGTCGCCGGAGGTCGCTGAATTAGTGATTTTCGGCATTTCCACCCATTGATCCGCCGCCAGACGTCCCAATATCAGGCTGAAATATATCGACCATTTTGCGGAACACCACCGCTTGTAATCAGGTCATAAATGGTAGACTTCGCCCCATTATTTGTATGCAGGAGAATGCACGATGACTGAAAACGTCAATTACCTGGCGCCCGTTTCGGAGCTGTCCGTAGATGAACGCTCGACCTTTATCTGGAGATGCTATGCCCACGTAGTCGGCGCGATCGTCGCCTTCGCACTTGTTTCGGTTTATCTCTTCCAATCGGGCATATCTGCAGCCATCGCAGGGCCTATGATCAGCAACTGGTGGATGGTGTTGGGTGCGTTCATGCTGGGTGGCTGGGGTGCGGCCCACGTGGCTCACCGGGTCAAGTCAGTTCAGGCGCAATATGCAGCGCTGGCCGGATTCGTTTTCCTGGAAGCATTGATTTTCGCCCCGATGCTCTTCTTTGCTTACGCAATGGAGCCCAGCATTATCGATAGTGCTGCGGGCGTCACGCTGCTTGGCTGTGTCGGACTGATCGCGACAGCACACATCACCAAGAAAGATTTTTCATTCCTGCGTGGAATGCTGGTCTGGATTGGAATGCTGGCATTTGTCGCTATCATCGGCAGCATGATCTTCGGTTTTCACCTTGGCACCTGGTTCTCTGTTGCAATGATCGGTTTTGCCGGAGCGGCGGTCCTTTATGACACGTCCAACATCATTCACCACTTTCCGCAGGACAAGTATGTCGCAGCATCGATGCAGCTCTTTTCATCTATAGCACTGATGTTCTGGTATGTATTGCAGCTCTTCATGAGCCGCGACTAGAATTTCAGAAGTCCACACGTAAAAAGGCCGGCATTTGCCGGCCTTTTTTTATCTCGTGATTTTCTTCCTAAAGATTGAGTTTTTCCAATCCTCCCATGTAAGGCTTCAATACATCCGGAACCGAAATACCACCATCGGCTTCCTGGTAATTCTCCATCACCGCGATCAATGCTCGCCCTGCGGCAACACCTGAACCGTTCAAAGTATGCAGTAATTCGGGCTTGCCGCTCTCGGGATTGCGCCAACGTGCTTGCATACGCCGGGCCTGGAAGTCGCGGTAATTGCTGCACGAGGAAATTTCGCGATAGGTGTTCTGCCCGGGAAGCCAAACTTCCAGGTCATATGTCTTGTATGAACCAAAACCGACATCGCCAGAACAGAGCACAACCTTTCTATATGGAAGGTTCAGACGTTGCAGGATAACCTCTGCATGACCAGTCAACTCCTCGAGCGCTGCATCTGATTCGCCAGGTTCGACCATTTGCACGAGCTCGACCTTTTCGAACTGATGTTGGCGAATCATGCCACGCGTGTCTCTGCCATATGAACCGGCTTCCGATCTGAAACACGGTGTATGAGCGACAAACCTTGTCGGTAGCTCGGTCGCCTCCTTAATACTCTCCCGGGCCAGGTTCGTAACGGGAACCTCGGCAGTGGGAATCAGGTAAAACGCCGGGTCACCCGTCGTCTTGAACTGATCGTTTTCAAACTTCGGCAACTGCCCGGTTCCAAGCAGCGCTTCCGCCTGGACAAGGTACGGCACATAAACTTCCCCGTACCCGTGCTCGGACGTATGTGTATCGAGCATAAACTGGATCAACGCCCGCTGCATTCTCGCCAACGGTCCATGCATCACTGCGAACCGTGCGCCCGATATCCGCGCCGCCGAATCGAAATCAAGAAGGCCGAGATTTGCACCAAGATCAACATGGTCCTTTGCCTCGAAATCGAAATCCCTTGGCTCACCCCACCTGCTAACTTCCTTATTGTCCGCCTCATCGGTTCCGACCGGCACATCGTCGTGCAACAAATTCGGCAAGCCCAGTTCTATTTCCCGAATCTGCTCCTGCACCGATTGCAGCCGTTCATCCGCACCGGCAAGTTTGCTCCCAAGATCCTCAACGGCCGCCAGCAGCGGTGCAATATCCTCGCCCTGAGCTTTTGCCCTGCCAATGCTTTTTGCGCTCGAGTTACGCTCCGCACGCAGGCTTTCTACATCAACCTGCAGCGACTTTCGTTGTTCTTCCAACGACAGGTATACATCCGTGTCGAAAGTAAAATTCCGTCGCGCGAGATTTGCTGCAACATCTGCCGCAGCAGTCCTGAGTAGTTTTGGATCAATCATTGTCGGTTTCTTTTTGCTGCTGGTTTCGGCTGGCGATTTCGGCCAGTTTTTCGCCGATCTTTAACTCCAGACCGCGCGGCACGGGATGATAATACTTAACAGCGGGCATGTCGTCGGGAAAGTAGGATTCACCAGCCGCCAGGGCGTCTTCCTCATCATGTGCGTACCGATAGTCTTCACCATAGCCAAGCTCCTTCATAAGCCTGGTTGGGGCATTGCGAAGATGCAGCGGCACTTCCAGTGAGCCGTGCTCCTTCGCGTCCGCTGCAGCCCTGTTTGCCGCCTTGTAGACCGCATTGCTCTTCGCTGCACACGCCATAAATACTACGGCCTGGGCAATCGCAAGCTCACCCTCCGGACTGCCAAGACGCTCGTAGGTTTCCGCAGCATCCAGGCAGAGTCTGAGAGCGCGTGGATCCGCATTGCCAATATCCTCGGATGCCATGCGGATTATCCGGCGGGCAATATAAAGCGGATCACAACCCCCATCGAGCATCCTCATCAACCAGTAAAGCGAGGCATCCGGATCTGATCCGCGAACGGATTTATGCAGAGCCGATATCTGGTCATAGAAATACTCGCCCTGCTTATCAAACCTTCGACGGCTACCCTGGGCGACGTCCTTCGCGACCGCCGCGTCGATGACCCGCCCGTCTTTGCCTGGCTTCGAAAGATCGGCGGCAAGTTCGAGCAGGTTCAGTGATCTTCGCGCGTCGCCGTCAGCAGCCATCACGATTAGTCTGGCCGCTTCCTCATCCAGTCGTATCGACTCTCCTCCGAGTCCCGCAGCGTTCTCCAACGCGCTGTGCAATACGCCTAATAATGACTCTTCGTCCAACGATTTCAGCACGTAAACACGCGCACGGGATAGCAGCGCGTTATTCAGTTCGAACGATGGGTTCTCAGTCGTTGCGCCAATGAAAGTCAGCGTGCCATCTTCAACGAATGGCAGAAAAGCATCCTGTTGCGACTTGTTGAAGCGATGTACTTCATCAAGAAACAGAACAGTCGAACGGCCGTAGGCCTCCCGATACTGCTTGGCTTCCTGCACCGCTGCCCGAACTTCCTTAATGCCTGCCATCACTGCTGACAGCGCAATGAAATGAGCATCAGTGGTATTGGCAATCATTCGCGCAAGCGTCGTCTTGCCGGTGCCTGGCGGGCCCCAGAAAATCATGGAATGAGCCCTGCCCTGCTCGATCGCGACTCGCAGCGGCTTGCCGTCAGCCAGCAGGTGCTCCTGGCCGAAGAATCCGTCCAGTGAATTCGGGCGAACGCGATCCGCAAGCGGACGATTCAGATCATCGCTTGCCCGTGGAGCCTGCTCTTCAGGTGCAAAAAGGTCAGCCAAATCGGTTTATCAGCCATTCTTCTGCACGCAGACTCCAGCCGCCGGTAGCCAAAAGAGCAATGGTCATGCCGAAAACGATGCCAACAACATCCGCGGTCAGATCTCCGGATTCTGCCGTTCTGTAGGGCAGCCATGACTGGAAGACTTCGATCAGACCGCCGTAAACGATGAGCCCGAGTGCAATAAGCCAGTACGAACCCCGAGCGTACTGCCCGGTGTACCAAAGTGCCAGCATGGCGAAGGTTAACCCGTGGAGAAGCTTGTCCATCGCAATCCAGTCCGGCCCGGAATCATCTGGCAAGGCCCAGAAAGCTGGCGCCAGTGCTGCACCCAACACTATCAGCGGAAGAAAAACGCCGGCAAGTTTCCAGCGCCCGGGATATTTCAGGTGCAGCATTTAGTGATCTGCTGGCGGTGATTCTGTAGCCGGTTGGCCAACAACATCGACGCCCGCCGGCGGAACGAAAGCAAATTTTCGCTCGTCGATTGGCTCATTGAAGGCGACATCGAACAAGGCAATCAGCGTGGTTTGTTCGAGATTATCTCCGAAAAGCATTCGAGTGAGTTTGCCACCGGTAAAGCCCAACTCGACTTTGTTGAAACCGTTGTCCGTATTCTTTGGCCGCAGCCTGACCCAAACAGTTCCGCGTTCCGTAACGCTGCCAATGTAGTCAAAGTCATCCAGGACGTCACTGGAACCGCCCAGCAACAATGCCGGTGTGCTGCTGAGGGCCTCACCTTGTGCCTTAACCGTTACCTGCTCCAGGTCGACGTCATAACTCCACATGTTCAGACCGTCAGCTACAAGAATCTGCTGATAAGGGTCGAAATAGGACCAGCGAAACTGGCCAGGGCGCCTTATATTCAAGGTCCCCGACGATTCCTCGACAACGTTGTTATCCGCGTCCAGCAGTTGCTGTTCAAATCGACCCGAGATCGTCACAATATTTTGCAGGAAATCCTCAACCAGCAACTGACCTTCGTCCTTTTCTTCCTGCGCAAGAAGTGGACCAGCCGTAGCAAGGCAAAAGGCAGTAATACAAGCCGTCAGATTCCTGATGTGCACAACGCTATTCCTTGACTGGAGCCGGAACGAGAATTTCCCGGCTGCCGTTGGGTTGCAGTGGTCCGACGAGTCCCGCCGATTCCATAGACTCGACCATCCGCGCAGCCCGGTTATAGCCGATCTTCAGACGGCGCTGAACGCCCGAGATAGAGGCCTTGCGGGTGTCCATCACGACTTGCACCGCCTGATCGTAAAGCGGGTCCTGTTCGGCATCGATATCATCACCCGGCAGCGTCTCCAATCCTGTCAGTCCTGGAGTTAGACTTGTAGGAGCTTCAACAATTTCATCGATATAGCGTGGCTGACCTGCTTTTTTGAGATTTCGCACAACAGCGTGTACTTCGTGATCCGCAACGAATGCACCGTGCACGCGCGTAGGCAATGACGTTCCGGGCGGCAAATACAGCATGTCACCGTGACCGAGCAGATTCTCGGCACCCATCTGATCCAGGATGGTGCGCGAATCGACCTTGGCAGACACCTGGAATGCAATGCGGGTCGGAATATTCGCCTTGATCAGGCCGGTAATTACGTCAACAGATGGCCGCTGTGTCGCAAGCAGCATGTGGACGCCGGATGCACGGGCCTTTTGCGCCAGCCTGGCAATGAGTTCCTCAACCTTTTTACCGACGATCATCATCATGTCAGCAAGCTCGTCAATGATGATGACGATGAATGGCAACGGCGTCAGCGTCGGATGTTCGATCACCTTCTCCGGATCTTCCAATTCGGGTGGCTTCCAGGTTGGATCGGGAATTGGTGTTCCGGCATCGATCGCCTCTTTAACTTTGCGGTTGTAGCCGCCGATGTTCCTTACGCCAAGCGCAGCCATCAGCCTGTAACGTCGATCCATTTCACCGACACACCAGCGCAACGCATTGGCCGCTTCCTTCATGTCAGTGACGACCGGTGTCAGCAGGTGCGGAATACCTTCGTAAACAGACAGCTCAAGCATTTTCGGATCGACCATGATCAAGCGGACATGTTCGGGTTGCGCCTTGTAGAGAAGACTTAATACCATCGCGTTGATCGCAACAGATTTACCGGATCCTGTGGTACCAGCGATCAGCAAATGCGGCATTTTTGCAAGATCGGCAACAACTGAGTTCCCTGAAATATCTTTTCCGAGCGCCAGGGTTAGCGGAGACGCGAGCTCGTCGTATGCCTTGCTCTTCAGAATTTCACCCAGTGTTACCAGTTCCCGGTTCTCATTCGGAATCTCGAGACCAATAAACGCTTTGCCAGGTATGACCTCAACCACGCGGACGCTGACGACGGACAGTGAACGTGCAAGATCCTTGGCGAGATTGACGATCTGGCTGACCTTGACGCCGGGCGCGGGGTCCAGTTCAAACCGGGTGATAATGGGCCCCGGCAGAACCGAAACGACTTCCACCTCAATCCCGAAGTCCCGCAATTTAAGCTCGACCAGCCGTGACATCGCCTCGAGTGATTCTTCGGAATAGCCGCCTTTCTGCGGTGGCGGATCATCCAGAAGCGACAGCGGCGGTAATTCACCTTCCGATGGAGGGTCAAACAGGGGAACCTGACGTTCTTTTTCCGCACGTGCACTCGGTTCGAGAAGCGCCATGGTTGGCTCAATTTTCGGCGGCGCGCGGCCAGCCGTTCTCTTCTTTTCTTTTTCGAAAACGTCCTGTCTGGCTGCAAGTTGGCGTTTTCCTTCGGCACGATCTCGTAGTTCACCGATCTTCTCACGCGTTTTCTCGTAGCCGAGAAGGCACCAGCGGCCAACGCGGTCCATAACCGCCAGCCATGAAATCCCCAGGAACAGGGAAACTGCTGCAACCCAAACGAAGAACAATAAAACACTGGCGCCCAGCAACTTCATCAGCGCCTCAAGATTGTTGCCAACGACCTGGCCGACGATCCCTCCAGCCGATTGACGGAACCCAACCGCGGAAAAATGCAGCGTTGCCAGCGCACAGCTTGATATCAGCGTTGCGAGAAAACCGACGAAACGCAGCGTGTAGTCGGCGCGAGTAAAGTTCTCGTTGCTCTTGTGCTCGCGAAAAATCATCCAGCCGAAATAGAAGACCATGATCGTGAACAAGAAAGCCGGACGACCGAACAGCGTAAACAGTAAATCCGCCATCAGTGCGCCGACACGGCCGACGCCGTTCTGAATCTCACCAGTCGTGCTGGCCTGGGTAAACCCGGGATCGGCAGGATCGTATGTAAACAGGGCAAACCACAGAATCAGGGCGAAGGCTGCAAAGACCCAAAGCGCGCCCTCGCGCAAGGTTTTGACGACCTGTTCTGACAGTCTCGAAGGCTGCTTTGGTGATTGCCGGGCTCTTGCCATATTAAAGTAGTCTGGAATGAAAATGATATAACGCGCTGATTCTATTACATCCGGAAGCACGAGGTATTGTCAAAATCTCGTCGCACTCGTTCGAGCCAGCGCCTATTGTCCATTCAGCCTGACTTTCTCTCCATGCTGTTTTCGTCACGAGTCGGCAAAAGCGCATACGCCTTTACCTGCTCAATACACAACCCTACACTTGCCCCTTGGCCTCTACGTTCACACATGCCCGGGACTTGAATGTGGCCACTGGGGACGCATTTCCGCTGAATTGGCTGATAAGAATTTAGGGCCGACCCGGCAAATATCTTGATGAAATTCCTGAAGGCAAATTATACATGAGCAATTCCAAACATTGCCGCGTTCTTATCCTGGGGTCTGGACCCGCAGGGTATGCCGCTGGCGTATATGCAGCGCGTGCAAACCTGAACCCCGTCATTGTGACAGGCATTGAACAAGGCGGTCAGCTGATGACCACTACCGATGTCGATAACTGGCCAGGTGATGTGGAAGGATTGCAGGGTCCGGAGCTGATGGAGCGCATGCTGAAGCACGTTCAGCGATATGACGTAGAAATCGTCAACGACCATATTAACAAGGCTGATTTATCGTCCCGGCCGTTCACCCTGGATGGCGACTATGGCAGCTATACCTGTGACGCTCTGATTATATCCACCGGCGCGACAGCAATGTACCTGGGCCTGCCCTCTGAGGAGGCATTCAAAGGGCGTGGAGTTTCCGCTTGTGCCACTTGCGACGGATTCTTTTATCGGGGCAAGGAAGTTGCGGTTATTGGCGGCGGCAATACGGCTGTCGAGGAAGCACTCTACCTCAGCAACATTGCATCAAAAGTTTCGCTGGTGCATCGACGCGACGAGTTGCGGGCTGAAAAAATTCTGCAAGGCCAGCTGCTCCAAAAGGCGAAAGACGGTAACGTCGACATACTTTGGGATCACGTTGTTGATGAAGTACTGGGCGATGACGCAGGAGTCACCGGTTTGCGCGTCCGCAGTACCAAAGATGAGGACGAGACGACCGACCTCAGTCTGGACGGCGTTTTCATCGCCATCGGGCACAGTCCCAACACCGGGTTGTTTACGGATCAGGTCGACATGAAAAACGGCTACATCGTGGTGAAGACCGGGCTTGCCGGCGATGCGACAGCGACCAGCATACCCGGTGTTTTCGCAGCTGGTGATGTTGCCGATCAGGTCTACCGACAAGCAATAACATCTGCGGGAGCAGGCTGTATGGCGGCTTTGGATGCGGAGAAATTTCTGGATGCCGAAGAAGCCGGTAAGTAGCCAGGCGACATGACTATTCGAAGGATTCAATGCAGGCCGATATAGCTGAGAGTATCAGTGACTTCAGCGAACGGGACTGGAACAATCTCGCTGGCGACCGCTACCCGTTCCTGCAGCATGAATTCCTGAGCGCCGCGGAATCCTCGGGTTCGGCGGGACCCGATTCCGGATGGACCCCCCGGCATATTGGCCTGCGCAATCAGTCGGGAAAACTGCTTGCGGCGATGCCTCTCTACGAAAAAACTCACTCCTGGGGCGAATTCGTTTTCGACTGGAGCTGGGCGCATGCCTACGAGCGCGCCGGCCTCGAATACTATCCAAAACTTGTTTCTGCAATTCCTTTTACGCCGGCCACCAGTCGCCGTTTGCTGACGGACAATACCGAACACGCTGCCGAGCTGATGGAGGC
>CAJQPR010000099.1 GCA_905480255.1 uncultured Woeseiaceae bacterium
GACACAAATCGACAGATGGCGCAGCGGGAACTATTGAGCAGCCCTCTTTATAAAGACTTGCTGATCAGTTCCGACGGCCGGACAACCGCATTGCGTGTGGACATGCAAAGAGACGCTGCCTACCGGAAAATGCGCGAGGAACGCGATCGGCTTAGAGAGCAAGAATACGTTGAGGGACTGACCGACGAAGAGAGCGGTAAGCTGGCTGCTGTGTCCAACGATTACGACGCTCGTACTCGCGATCTGCTCGCCGATCAGGCAGCCGCGATCAAATCTGTGCGGAGCATTCTCGATGAACACAGGGGCTCCGCCAGATTGCACCTCGGCGGCGTACCGATGATCGTTGCGGACTCTATGGAATACATCCGTAGCGACCTTGTGACATTTGGCTTAGGTGTGCTGGTTTTTCTTATCGTCATTCTGGCCGTGTCATTCAAAAAGATGCGCTGGGTAGTCCTCCCACTGATCACTTGCATCATCACTTGCATTACGATGATTGGATTGCTCGGCCGCTTCGACTGGCGCGTCACTGTCGTATCGTCAAATTTCGTCGCACTCACTCTCATTTTATGTCTTGCGCTGACGCTGCATATCATCGTGAGGTACCGTGAAATTCACGAGATGAATCCGGATGCCGATCAGTTCATGCTGGTCAGCAAGACGGTACGCCGTATCGTAGAGCCTTGCCTCTACACTGCGTTGACCACTATCGTGGCTTTCGGTTCGCTAATGTTCAGTGGCATTCGTCCTGTTATTGATTTCGGCTGGATGATGTCCATCGGCATCATTGTCGCCTTCATCGTTTCATTTACCTTCTTTCCAGCAGCGCTGATGCTGCTGAAGCCCGGCACAGCAGTATCGAGAAATGACATCACTGGCGCGATCACGCGGTTTTTTGCCAACCTGATTCACAGCCGCGGCACTGAGACCCTGCTCGCGTTTGGCGTATTGGTAGTGCTGGGCCTGGCCGGCATCACAAAGCTGACCGTCGAGAACCGTTTCATCGACTATTACAAGGAATCAACCGAGATCTATCGGGGTATGGAGCTGATCGACCGGCAACTAGGCGGCACAACACCGCTCGACGTCATTGTCGACGCCCCTGAGGGGCTTGCCACATCAACAGAGTCTTCGGCAGACGACGACTACACCGAAGAATTCGAAGACATCTATGCAGACGAAACCAGCGACGAAGCGGGAATCACCGCTCGAAGCTACTGGTTCAATAGCCGGCAATTGCCCGAAGTCGAAAAGCTGCACAACTACCTGGACGGTCTGACCGACACAGGCAAAGTCGTATCACTCACAACATTCACGAGAATCCTCGAGCAACTGGACCCTGAAGTCGCGGAGGACAATTTCACTTTGTCGGTGGTCTACGAAAAACTACCGGTTGATGTTCGTAAAACCCTGCTGTCACCTTACCTGTCCGACGACGGCAACCAGATCCGGCTTGGCGTTCGGGTATTCGAATCTGATCGTTCGCTGAATCGTGCTGAGTTACTCAGCACAATTCAGCAGCAGCTTGTCGAGCAATTTAGCATTGATAAATCGCGGATCCATCTCAGCGGCATGCTGGTGTTGTACAACAATATGCTGCAAAGCCTGTTTCAGTCGCAGATTCTGACCCTCGGTGCGGTTTTCGTTGCCATCATGATCATGTTCCTGGTTCTTTTCCGGTCCATGAAAACTGCAATCATCGCAATCATCCCTAACCTGACCTCGGCGTGTCTCGTTCTCGGGCTAATGGGCTGGGCGGGAATACCTCTGGACCTGATGACCATAACAATTGCCGCCATAACGGTGGGGATAGGAGTCGATGACACCATTCACTACGTACATCGTTTCCACTACGAATTCAGACAGGACCAGGACTACAGGGCTGCCATTTTTCGCTGTCATCGCAGCATCGGCCGCGCGATTTACTATACGAGCGTAACCATCATGCTCGGGTTTTCCATACTCGCCTTCTCGCGTTTCATCCCGACGATCTATTTTGGACTGCTGACCAGTCTTGCGATGTTGATGGCCCTTCTCGCAAACATGACTTTACTGCCGCTTCTGATTACGAAATTCAGGGTCGCGGGACAATCCTGAGCGATACCGCACTTACCGCGATACGCGAATCTACGTAGCGCACTGCACATTGACCGATGCCATCATTAAGACGCCAATCAAAGCTGGCAATGGAGGCGAGCGGCAATGAACAACAAGATCAAGCAAGACGTCAATCTCTTCGACGTAGCTCAACAGCAATTCGACCGTGCCCTGACCTGGGTGGATGACCTCAAGGCGGGGCTTATAGAATCGCTTAAGAACCCACGCCGCGTTACTCACGTATATTTTCCCGTATATATGGATGACGAATCCGTTCGAATGTTTCATGGGTTTCGTGTCCTGCACAACAATGCACGGGGACCAGGTAAAGGGGGTGTTCGATATCACCCTGCAGTTTCCGAGGACGAAGTCGCTGCACTCGCTGCTTTCATGACCTGGAAGACTGCCATCGTCGGTGTCCCTTTTGGCGGCGCCAAAGGCGGTGTCATCTGTAATCCGAAGGAATTGAGTCAATCCGAGCTGCGGAGAATTACGCGACGGTTTGTCATTGCGCTTGGCAATGCAATTGGTCCGCATACCGATATTCCTGCACCGGATGTATATACAGACCAACAGACGATGGCATGGATCTATGACACGTTTGACGTGATGCACCCCGGCAAGAACAACCGTGCTGTGGTGACTGGCAAACCCATTGAGCTGGGCGGCTCGCTCGGGCGCGATGAAGCAACCGCCCGCGGCTGCCTTTATGCCACCGAGCAGTTGTTGAAGCTCGGCATGGCCCCGGGTGTCGAAACAGTGCGCGGGGCCCGCATTGCGATTCAGGGCTGCGGCAATGCAGGCGCAACCGCGATGCGCCTTTTCCACGAGGCTGGCGCAAGAATCGTTGCCATCAGTGACTCATCCGGCGGTATCTACATGGAAAATGGCCTGGATCCCGCGGCGGTACTCGCGTTCAAAGAGGAACACGGCACCGTTGTCGGTCTCCCCGACTCAATGACAATTACGAATGAGGAACTGCTCGCAACTGAGTGCGAAATCCTGATTCCGGCGGCACTGGAGGGACAGCTGCGTGCAGACAACGCGGCGAACGTTGCCGCGAAGCTGGTCGTTGAAGCGGCAAACGGCCCGTCAACGCCCAAAGCTGACGAGATCATGCAGGCAAACGGAGTTACGGTTTTGCCTGACATACTGGCCAACGCCGGGGGCGTAGTCGTCAGCTATTTCGAATGGGTGCAGAATCTTGAGAATCAGCAGTGGAGTATCGACAAGGTTCATGACCGACTTCGTATGCGCATGGTGACGGCTGTGGACGATATTGCCGCATGCTGGCACGAACTGAGTAACAATCATCGTACCAGCGGCAATGGTGATCGGCCCGACCCGACCTTGCGCGATGCCGCCCTGGTTACCGCAATCCGCCGGCTCGCAACGGTCACAATGCAACGCGATATCTGGATGTAGCTAACACGAAGACAGGTTAGAGTTATGCCTGTCCCGAACGGTGGTCAGGTGATGCCCGAAACCGAACGACACACGTCCTGGCACATGCAAGAGGCCACCGCGGTGCTTGCATCGTTGGGGTCGACGCCTGCATCGGGATTATCCACGAGCGAGGCAGCAGCCAGGCTGGCCATATCCGGCCCGAATGAATTCGAAAGTGACAGGCCCCCGACAATCCTGAAGCTCGTCGCGAATCAACTCGCTGACTTCATGATTGGAATACTCATTGCCGCCGCACTGATTTCGGCTTTTCTGGGCGATATCGTCGACACGATCGCCATCGTCGTCATTGTGCTTCTCAATGCTGCGGTAGGCGTATTCCAGGAATACCGTGCAGAACGTGCTGTTGCCGCACTCCGGGAGATGAGCGCACCGTTGGCGCGAGTTATTCGCGACGGATCGGAACACGAAATACCATCCCGGGATTTGGTGCCCGGAGATATCATTCTGCTGGTTGCCGGAGATGTTGCGCCTGCCGATATCAGGTTGGTGAGTGTCATAGATCTCGGCGTTGACGAATCTGCTATGACCGGGGAATCGGTTCCGGTATCAAAAAACGATCATATCGGTCGTGCCGATGGGGCAACGATATCCGAACAACACAACATGGTATGGAAAAGCACCATGGTCACCCGGGGACGAGCGACGGGCGTTGCGGTCCTGACGGGCCAGGCGACTGAAATCGGCCAGATTGCGACATTGTTACGTGGTGACACTATTGCAAGGACGCCACTCCAGACGAGAATGGCGCAATTCAGTCGCCGAATCGCGCTTGCCGTCGTGGCAATCTGCGCCATGATCTTTTTTACCGGGCTAATGCAGGGACAGCCCACTTTGCTGATGTTGATGACTGCACTCAGTCTTGCAGTCGCTGCAGTTCCGGAAGCACTTCCGGCTGTAATAACTGTCGCACTTGGACTCGGCGCACGACGACTCGGCGATCTCAAAGCGCTGGTCAGGCGCCTGCCAGCCGTGGAGTCTCTCGGGTCGGTAAACTATATCTGCGCAGACAAGACGGGCACGTTGACCGAAAACCGCATGCAACTCGGCGCAATCGTTGCCGGTGGCGAACGCTACGATAACCTGTCCTGCGTTCCATCTGATCTTCGGGAGCGCATCGGTTGGGTCATGGCGCTTTGCAACGACGTTGACACGGCCAGTCAACCGTTTAAAGGAGATCCCACCGAGGTCGCCCTGCTGCAAGGGGCAATGAAAAGTGGCTTTGAGAAATCGATTCTCGAGGTGGAAATGCCGAGAATCGCAGAGCTTCCATTTCAGTCGGATCGCCAGTGCATGGTGACGTTACACAGGGCAATAACCGGTGGACTGGCATTTATGAAAGGCGCACCGGAACGAGTCGTCGAGGCCTGCGGCCTGCGAGCTTCATCTGAATATCTTGAAATAGCCAACGGACTCGCCGGGGACGGATACCGGGTTCTTGCGCTCGCCTGCCGTGACACCGATGAATCTGTCGAGGATATTTCTGCTATCGACATTGAAACAGGTTGGTCATTCCTTGGCTTCGCCGGCCTGATTGATCCACCGAAAGACGGCGTAAGTGAAGCGATTAAGGAGTGTCGATCAGCGGGTATCGTACCTGTCATGGTTACCGGCGATCATCCGGCGACAGCTATGGCTATCGCGAAGAAAATTGGACTTGCCGGGGACAACGACCGCTTGATAACCGGGGTGGAGCTGGAGAGCATGAACGCCCGTGACCTTGAGTCGTGTGTCGAGGAAATTCGCATTTATGCACGCTTGAATCCGGAACAGAAAATCAGAATCGTTCAGGCACTTCAAAAAGCAGGCCATTTTGTCGCAATGACGGGAGATGGCGTTAATGACGCGCCGGCTTTAAAACAAGCGACAATAGGTATCGCGATGGGTCAGCGCGGGACCGAAGTTGCTCGTGAGGCTGCAGAAATTGTATTGCTCGATGACAGCTTCCCGACCATTGTTGAAGCAGTTCACGAAGGGCGGAGAATCTTCGATGACATCCGGAAATTCATCCGCTACACGATGACCAGCAATTCCGGAGAGATATGGGTACTGATGCTGGCGCCGTTTCTCGGGCTGCCAATTCCCCTGTTGCCCCTGCACATTCTCTGGATCAACCTGGTAACTGACGGGTTTCCGGGGCTTGCTCTATCTGCGGAGCCCGCAGAGAGAGATGTAATGCAACGCAAACCGCGTCCAACTGAAGAGGGAATCTTCACCACCGAAATGGTCACCCACATATTTTGGGTCGGTCTGACGATTGGCGGACTGACGCTTGCGACGCAGGCTTTCGCCTTAAGCCACGAGATTCCGCAGTGGCAAACGATGGTCTTTACAGTCCTGGTTTTCGCACAGTTATTTCACAGCCTCGCGATCCGTTCGGAACGGTATTCGCTACTCAGTATCGGTCTGTTTACGAATCCGGCACTTATTGTTGCGGTGTTAGCCACGATTGCAGCGCAGCTTCTCGTGATATACGTGCCGGCGCTCAACGTCATATTTCACACGATGCCGCTCTCTGCGATGGAATTAGCCGCATGCTTCGCCATCGGCGCGATCGTCCTTGTCGTTGTGGAGACAGAAAAGAAGCTGCGAAGACCAACCTAGCCGAGCTGGCTGAGTATTCCCTCTGCCTGAGATTTCAGCTCGTCATCTTCCGCTGCAACTTCGGGCGCCTTCCTGGCTCGTCCTGGTTTTTTTCTGTGCGCTGTGCCGGATTCCCTACCATTCGGTTACCGATTGGCCGGTCGAAATTTTGACCAGGTATTGCTCGACCAGCTCTCTCAGAGCGGCGTCCCGCGGAATGTCGCCCATGTTCTTCACCGTTTCACGCTGCCAGCTTGCCGGCGTCACCTGAGCCTCCAACCGATCACGAATAATCCCGAGAAGAGTTTTCCGCTCCGACTCATCCACGCCGATTTCCGCCAGACCCTCATCGGCCACGGGCAGCATTTCCCGGCACAACGTGGCGGCAGATGCCTCGCGCGGCGACGTTTCATTCAGGGTCGGCCAGATCAGGTCCGCCCTGAGGCTGCTTTGGGCAGCCCTGTAAAAGTTGTAGTCCGCGTAGCGAAAGGGAAAGGCCGGCAGCAAAGCATCCATGTTGTGGCTCAGGCCAATCGTCAATCCAACCAGGTAGGCTGCACTGGCCATCATGTCGATGGGCGCAGGACCGGACGGCAACGCCCGCAGTTCGATTCGAAGGTGCCCGCCGTCGGCAGAGTCATATACCGGCCTGTTCCAGTTCCAGATCGTGCTCTGCTGCAATCTCAGTTCAGCAAGCTCGGGTATTCCACCCTCCCGAACGATCTCCATGTCATCGACATCCGAACAGGCCGGCACCAGGACCGGGTACAGATGGCAGGATTCGGAAAACAACTCCAGCGCACCCTTTCTTACCCAGCCATGACCGAACGGCACACGCGCCATGCGACGCCACTCGTGCCGGTGCCTGCGTGTATCAACAGCTTGTTTAAACAATGCGATCCTGGTCTCGTCCCACAGACTGTGACCCAGGAGATACGGTGAATTGGCAGCGACAGCGAGAGCAAGCGGCGTGGCCAGTTGCGCCGCGTTGTAACAGGCAGCGAACTGGTTCGGGTTTACCCGAAGATGGATCTGAAAAGAGGTATTGGCGCCTTCCACCGCGACGCTGTCAAAATCAGTCGCAAGCGGTTCTTCTCCGTCGATACTGATGTGAATACTCTCGCGCCGCATGCGGCGAATACCTGCGGCCAGGGCATGGTAGCGCGGCAGGTCCGTCATCCACCCTTTCTGTAAGTGATCCATCGTCAGCGTTGGAAGAATGCCGATCGGAACGATACGACCACCAAACTCGGACGAAACCCTGCCCAGTTCGCCGAGCGCACCGGCCAACTCGTTCTGCATCGAAGTGAACGGCGTGCCTGCAGACGGCACAGGCGAGAGGTTGAACTCCAGGTTGAACTGATCGAGCTCCAGCTGCAGGTGCGGGTCCCGTGACTCCGCAAGAACTTCCCGATTCAGAGGAAGGGCCTCGGCATTCGAGCCAACTATCGACATTTCCAGCTCAGCGCCGAGACTCGATTCTCCGACGCCAAACCCCGGCCTCTCAAGCAGAGCTTCAAGCGCGAACAGGCTTTCTCTCAGGCTGGCCTCTGCCTGAATATATTCCTCGACAGTAAATGAGCTGCGATCGATCGACAATCCCACAGACCAAGCCTCTTTTTCGTATGCAGCAGAATATATGCATGCAGATCAGGAACCGATATACCGATATATACTGACTCTTATCTCGCCTCTTCCCGAGCAAAATATAAGAATGGACAGCCGTCACAGCTAATAACTGCTGTTTTTCATTGTTGTCGACGTTTTTGCCGGGCTGTGGGTTGGCTGGTATTGGGGCGCGGCTGCCGCTTTGGAGCCATGCGGTGGGCCTAGTCGTTTTGCATCGCTATATTCAGGAGCGTTTCGACTGAACGCTAGAGATATCGCAAATAGATATAAGCGGTAGCTATGACGACGCTCAGCAACATCAACGGGAATGCGATCGCCATGAATTTGATGAAGCGAATGCGATGACCGGCCCGTTCCGCAAATCCGGCGACGATCAGGTTGGCACTCGCCCCGACCAGTGAACCGTTGCCGCCGAGACAGGCGCCAAGCGCGAGCGACCACCAGAGCGGCATCAGGTTCTCGGCGCCGCCGAAGGTCGGCGCCATCGACTCGATCATCGGGATCATCGTTGCAACAAACGGAATATTGTCGACTACGGCGGACGCAACCGCTGCGATCCAGAGAACGGCAATGGCAGTCACGCCGAGATCCCCACCGGTAAGGTTCAGAACCCAATCAGCAAGCAACTCCAGCAGCCCGGCATGCTCGATGCCCGTGACAACGATAAACAGCCCGACGAAAAAGAATATTGTGACCCATTCCACTTCGCCAAAAGATTTGTGGACATCTTCCGACTGATCATCGGCCTGTCGACCAAGATTGTTCAAAAACATGAGAATGCCTGCTCCAAACATTGCAATCGTCGCCGGTTCGAGCCGCAGCGGGTGCGCGAGAACGAAAGCGATGACCACCAAAACCAGGACCGACATTGACTTTTTTAGCAAGACTACGTCAGTGATCGCCTCGCGCTCCCGAAAATTCATTATGCGTTCACGCGCTTCATCAGTTGCATGCAGGCTCTTCCCCCAAATCATGTAGATGATCACCATGGTAACCAGCATTATTACCGGGGTGATAGGGGCCAGGTTCACCAGGAAGTCGTTAAAACTCAAATGAACCGCAGAGCCGATCATGATGTTTGGCGGATCACCCACCAATGTTGCGGCACCGCCGATATTGGATGCGAATATCTCGGCGAACAGAAATGGATATGGGTCAATTTCCATTTCTTCGGTTATCAACAGCGTGACCGGGGCAATCAGCAATACGGTCGTAACGTTGTCTAACAGGGCAGAGAATGCTGCGGTAACGATCGACAACATCAGGAGAATACCCCAGGGACTCGCTTTAACTTTTTTGGCAGACCAAATAGCAATGTACTGGAATATCCCGCATCGGCGCGTGATCGCCACGATCACCATCATCCCGGTTAGCAGGCCTAGCGTATTGAAGTCGACGCCAGCAATCGCCTGCTCCTGGTTCAATACTCCGAGTGAGATCATAAGCGCAGCGCCCAGACCAGAGACGATGGCTCGATTGATCGTCTCGGTGACAATGACGAGATAGGTTATTACGAACAGAATTGCCGACACCCACATCGGGTCCCAGCCAAACACGACATGCGTCGCTATGTTCGGATCAGCGTGCATCGTTACCCGCGTCGGAATAGACATTCATGACGAGTTTCTCGAGTACATCCCATGCAGAAACCATTCCGACGAGTTTGTTTTTCTCACCATCAACGACCAGGACCGGTACGCTGGTATTGATACTTCGATGAAGCAGCTCAAGCACTTCCGGCAATGGCGTCTCCGGACTACATAAAAGCAGGTCGTCCTTACTCTCAAGAAATTGTGATACAGGTTTTTGCCCAACCGACTGCAATCGATGATAAAACTCGCCCATGTCGTCCGGCATAAAACTCAAATTGGTCAGTCCGAACTCAATCTGAGCGGCTTTTGGCAACAAAAGGTCCACGAGTTGACGCAAACCGAAAAGACCAACGAACTGATCATCTTCATTCACGACCGCAAGGGTGCGAACGTGGCGTTCATGCATCATTTTTAATCCGTCTTTGACGGTTTTGTCAGGGTGTATTTTCCTGAGATTCCGGGTCATGATGGATTGAACGGTCATCTGCGGTTTCCTGTTGGCTGTTACTCGTTACCGGGGGGTTGGGTGCTGACTTCACGAAGTTTCTCGCTGATTTCGTCATACACGTCCGTCAGCCGCAAAATTCCAATTACCTCACTATCACGAGTAACGAGAAGTGACTGGAATCTGCCGACGATCATCTGGTAAAGCGCCGTATCCAGAGAAGCACCCTCGTCAACGGTCTCACCGGGAGCAATTTCCCGAATCAGATTGCGAACTTTGACCGTCGACGCTTTCTTGATGAGATTGGTCAACGGCTTGTTCCAGAGGCCGACTGCTCTTTCCTGCGAATCGATATTGAGTCGTGCAGAACCAACCCGGGTAGCTGCCATTGATGACGCCCTGGAGCCGCGCACCCTTTCGTACCTGGGTAATAAGCCTCTCAGCACGTTAAGCATCGAGAGTTTGCCAATTACCTGGTCGTACTCATCGACGACGAGAATCGCCCGATCGCGGTGTCTTGTTGGGTCGAGGCTGAGTTCTCGCTGCTGCACTTTCTGGAGCGTCAGCGCTGCATCACTCAAAGTGCTATCTGCCGAAATTTTCGCGTACTCGTTTTTCGGCACCATCAGATTTTTTACAGTAATTAGTTGCATTTTCTAATCCGGGAGATCAGCTCCGTCACGTCAATATCACGGGAGTTATCACACTCGATGGTCAACCTGCGCTCCGATGATGTTAGCGAATCGGCAATCGTTTGTTGATACGTGAGGACCGAGACGTCCGCTTCGGAGGCGTCCGTTGATTCACGCCCTCTTTCCTGCAATCGACGCCGCATTCTCTCCCGGTCGGCCACGACGTCAACGATCACAGCCGGGCAATTGTATTCGTCAGCGACTGCAATCGCGCCCGAACGATAGCCCGACTCAAGAAATGCCGCGTCGAGGATAACGCTGTGCCCGGAGCCAAGAATCTGCCGGGCCCGCTCAAACAAGTGATCGTAGGATCTTCTATTGGCATCTTCGTCATATATGCCTTCGCCGACGGCCGATTGACTTTTCCCGGTCTCAGCCAGATCGAAAAGGCGCTTACGCTCAACATCTGAACGCAAACGAACAGCCGGCAAGGCAGCCATCAACTTCCCGGAGACCCAGGTTTTTCCGGATCCCGAAAAACCGTGCATTACCACAAGGATGGGTTGCCGTTCTGCAATCTGTCGCGACGCCAGGCTGCAGTAAAAAAGCGCGTCGCGAAGATCGTTGGCCTTCTCTGCCGATTCTGTTCTCTCCAGGCTCATTATCGCAGCGACTTTTGCCCGGACGAGACAACGATATACGAAGAACAAATTTAGCGCGCCAACACCGCTGTAGTCTCCGGTCACTTCCAGGTAACGATTGAGAAAATGGGCTGCGAGGTCGACTCTCTCCCGGGCGGCAAGGTCCATTATCAGGAATGCGATATCACACATGACATCGATCCGACGCAGGTCCGAATTGAATTCAATGCAATCGAAAGTCGTTATACCGCCTGGCAGCCGCACCAGGTTCCCGAGATGAAGATCGCCGTGACAGTCACGAACAAAACCGTCATCGAAACGCTGTTCTAGCAGCGGCCGGACTTTCGCAGACTCTCTTTCCGTCCATTGGCGAAGCGGTTTGAGATTTCCTTCTTCGATGTACCCTTCCAGCTCACGGAAGTTGTCTTCCATCAACTCCTGCGTTAGCCGCAGAACCCTGGCTCGCTCTGACACCTTAGCCGCGTCAACGGCTTCATGCCTGGAGGCAATATTGACGGCGAGCTCTTTCATGTCAGCGACTGATAGCTCGCCGGCATCCAGCTGATGATCGAGCCTCAGTGCCTGGTCAAAGCGGCGCATCCGCACCGCGTAGTCGATCGCTTCGCCGGTACCGCCGAACACTGGCTGGTCACCTGCCAACACAATCGGTACCACGTCGAGATAGATATCCGGCGCCCACGGTCGGTTCAGCCGCAACTCTTCCTCACAAAAGAAACGGCGACGCTCCAGACTTGAGAAATCAAGAAAGTCGAGCTTGATCGGCTTCTTGACTTTGTAGGCGAAGCCGCCCGCGAGAATCAGCCACGAAACATGCGTTTCGATCAGATCGACATTGTCAACCGGGTGCCGAAACGCGCCGATATTTTGCAGAGACTCGATGAGTCGCCTGTCCTGGTGTAGCGAAGCTGTGTTGGCACGATGCATTTTCAACTCAGTCCACAGTCGCTTCCCGCCTGTCCTGCGCGTGTATAGCCAACTTGAGCAGAGGAGGCGCGGCCAGGGTAGTAACCATCACCATCAGCACGATAGCCGAAAAGATTGCGTCATCAATTACACCAAGTGTTCTGCCAATGGCTGCAAACACCAGGCCAACCTCACCACGCGGCATCATGCCGATGCCGACGATTAATTTGCTCACTGGCCGTCTGGCACCTAAGCCACTGATGAGTTTTCCGATTATGGCTGCCACGAGCAACCCGGCTGCAACGGAAATTACCGGCCAGGACATAAACGCTTCCAACTTGACCTGAATGCCCATCAGGATGAAAAAAATTGGCACGAGAATAACTTCGAGCGGCATGATCAACTCCCTGATGGTGACCGTTCTCTTCTTTGCCAGCTCATAATCACTAAAGAAGCTGTCAGACAACACGATGCCAGCGGCGAAAGCGCCAATAATGGTCGCCAATCCAGCGAGATTGGCTGCCCATGCAAGCACCATGACAAACAGGTAGGACGTGAACATCTTGGCCTCGACGATGTCGAGCCTGCCCATGATACTCGCCGAAAACCGGACGATTGCCGGCCCCAGGCTTACGGCGCCCACAAGAAACAACGACGAAACCACGATAACCGTGATGATCTCCGCTATATCAATGCTGCCGCTGACAACAATGCCGGAGACAACCGCGAGAATAATCAGGCCCAGTATGTCGTCACAAACTGCGGCACCGAGAATAATGTGGCCCTCACGAGACCGGCTACGTTTCATTTCCTGGAGTACGTTTGCTGTAATTCCGATGCTGGTCGCACCAAGCGTCGCTGCAATGAACAAATTGGAATTGAGTGGAATATTTGGCAACAACAGCGTGACCGCCGCGAAACCAAGCGCGAAGGGCGCAGCCACTCCGAGAATTGCAACACGTATCGAATCAGCCCCGACCTGCCGCATCTCATCAAGATCGGCCTCAAGACCAACCATGAAAAGGAGGAAGATGACACCATAGCGCGAGAACACGTCGACAGTCTGCGCCACCTGCATGACCTCGCCGCCTTGCGGTCCGGTCACAATCCGCACGATCTCCGCGCCCGTCTCGCTGCCAAAGATTGTCACCGCAACCTGATCGATTGGCGTACCCGCCAGCGTCTGGTGAACCACTTCGAACACCTGCGGTCCTTCACGCAAAACGGTAATCAGGTCAATGCCGAGGTACCAGGCGATATTCCCCAGCAGAATGCCCATCAGGAGTTCGCCAAGCACCGTCGGCTGTCCCAGTTTGCGAGCGGCAAATCGCCCGATGACAGCGAACAGCAATATACTGGTAACGCCTAATATGACGGGCGCAATTGGATCACCATGGATAAAGCTGACTCCAGTGTCCAGGGTGTCGTCCATATCTTCAGCAAATCCTGGGGAGCGGATCGTCCTCCAGTTCTTCGAGGAAACGCTCGCCACCCAGAGAGGTTTCAAGAATTACGCGCTTGTCTGCTGAGGAAATTCGACCGATGCGGGCCGCATTTCTGCCTGCATCCATGGACTGCCAGGCTGCAAGCGCTGCTTCCGCCTGATCCGGATTAACGACGGCGACCACTCGCCCCTCGCAGGCAAGATAGAGCGGATCGTAGCCGAGCATTTCGCAGACAGACTCTACCTGGTCCATCACCGGGAGGGTCGGTTCAAGTCGCACGCCAAACCCGGTCGCGCGAACAATTTCGTGTGCTACGGAGGCGATACCGCCTCTCGTCGGGTCACGCATGAAACGCAGGCCATCAAATTTCATCATGGCCTCCGTCAGGGGAATGACACAGGCAGAATCCGACTTCAGCTCGCCACGTAATCCGAATTCTTCGCGCGCAAGCATCACGGCCGTGCCGTGATCGCCTACGGTGCCGCTGACAAGAATGACATCTCCATCCTCGATGCGCTTCATCGACGGCGCAACACCCGGCATCCGTGAACCGACGCCTGTCGTTGCCAGATACAGCCCACCACCTTCGCCTCGTCGCAGGACCTTCGTATCACCCGCAGCGACTCTAACGCCTGCTTCCCTGGCGGCCCGTGCCAGGCTCGCAACGATGCGATCCAGAACGACGACCTCAAGCCCTTCCTCGATGAATGCATTGAGGGTCAGGTACATTGGTCGTGCGCCCGCAACGGCAAGATCGTTGACGGTACCGTGTACCGAGAGCGAACCAATGTCGCCTCCCGGGAACTCGAGGGGTTGCACGGTGAAGCCATCGGTCGTAATCAAGATTTCTCCACCATCTAACGCGATCGGCACGGCGTCAGCTGAGGTGTCGAGATCCGGGTTGGCGAGGTGGCGGGCGAATATCTCCTCAATGAGTTCCCGCATGAATCGTCCGCCATTGCCGTGCGCCAGCGAAATCCGGTCGTCATCCACTACACATCCTCCCAATTATCGAGCGCGGCGCATTCGGCAACCTGGCCGAATGAAATCGCCGCATCGTTACACGGCAGGTCGATTCCAAGCCTGACGTCGTAACCGTCGCCTGCCAGTAGCTGAGCTACCTGACCCGTCAATACCCGGTTCTGAAAAACGCCGCCTGCCAGGCCAACTCGCTCGATCTTATGCAGTTCGGCAAGCTCCCTGACCTGTTGCAGAAGCGCTGTTGCCATACTTGTGTGGAATGCCTCAGCTCGCCGTCTTTCACTTCGCTGCTGGTCCGACAGCATCGCCAGCATGGGCTCCCAATCTGTCCGCAATACGCCATCACTATCGACAGACTGTGCCATTCGTATCACCTCTCCCACATCGGTGCAGAGGGACTCGAGATGCATTGGACCCTGCGCCTCGAAACTAACTTTGTTTGTACCGCACACCAGCGCAGCAGCTGCATCGAACAGACGGCCGACTGCAGAAGTTTTCGGCGCATTGAGTTGTTGTTGCCAGGCTGCGCGCAGCAACCCATCGGCGTCGAGATGTTCGCCCCAGCTCTTGTCGCATTCCCAGTGAAGAGCGGCAGCGCTTCGCCAGGGTTCCCGGCCTGCACGTTCGCCACCGGGGAGTCTGAACGGTCGCATGCTCGCGACGCGCTGCCAGTCGCCTGGCCTGCCAAGCAGCGCTTCGCCGCCCCAAAGCGATTGGTCAGGCCCAAGCCCAACGCCATCCCAGGCGAATATCAGCCAATTATCGCAGCCGGGAAATTCGCCCGCCACTGCCGAGGCATGTGCAGAGTGATGCCAGATCGGCGAGACCGGCAAATCTGTCTGCATCCTTGCCCAGCGATGCGTTGCATACCCGGGATGTGCATCACACACAATTCTTGCTGCTTTGACGCCGTACAGCTCCTGGAGATCGGCCGCCACTTCTTCAAAAACAGCCATGCTCCGCGGGCTGTCCATCTCACCGATGTGTGGCGAAACAACGACCCTGTCATCCCAACCAAGCGCGACGGTCCCTTTCATGTGCCCGCCGACGGCCAGCACGGGTTGCTGCAATTTCCACGGCAAGTCTAATTCGCGCGGCGCACTGCCCCGGCCAATTCGCAGTGGCCGCATGCGGCCGGCGATTCGCCGAAAGACAGGATCATCAGCAGGCCGAAGAATCGGTCGATTGTGATGCAGAAACGCATCCGCGACATTCGCCAACCGTTTGTTGGCCTCGTCGTTAGCTGTAAGTACGGGTTCGCCGCTGATATTTCCGGACGTCGCCACCAGCGGCCCGCCAAACCCGGCAGTCAGCAACTGATGCAATGGCGTATAGGGCAGGAAAACCCCGAGTTCCGACAAGCCGGGCGCCACATTTTCGGCGAGCGGCGAGCCGTCCAGTTTCTGCACCAGTACGATGGGTCGCATCGGGCCGGCAATTAATTCTTTGTCTTCATCTGACAGGCGGACAAATTGGCGGAGGTCTCTAAACCCGTCGTCGCCATTAACGGGAACCATGATTGCAAGCGGCTTGTCCGGCCGACATTTCCGCTGCCGTAGCAAGGCTACTGCATCCTCGCTGCACGCATCGCACATCAGGTGATAGCCACCAACACCTTTGACAGCGATGATTTTCCCGTCACGCAGATAATCAAGTGCGGCCTTGAGTCCTGGCTCCCCAATTATGGGTTCTGCCTGATCAACAGTTTCAAAACTTATCTGTGGCCCACAGACCGGGCAGGCAACCGGTTCGGCGTGAAAACGACGGTCCGCGGGATCTTCGTATTCCGTCATGCATTCCGGGCAAAGCGGAAACTGGTCCATACTTGTGTTTGGCCGGTCGTAGGGAAGTTGCCTGATCAGGGTGTAACGCGGACCGCACTGCGTGCAATTTATGAACGGGTATCGAAACCGACGATCTTTCGGGTCCTGAAGCTCTTCACGGCAGTCGTCGCACATAAAGTAATCGGGCGGGACGAATATCCTGGCGTCGGCATTCTCTGAACTGGCAGCAATCGTAAACGCATCAAAGACCTGTGGTTCAACGGGATCGACAGATGCAATAGCGGGCCGCGACAACGGCGGGGCCGCGGCAATCAGGTCTTTTTGAAATTGCGCGATCGCTAACCGGCTTCCAGTCGCAATGATTCGCACTTCCCCGACCCTGTTTTGCACTTCGCCGCTTATTCCGTGTTGCAGCGCAATACGGTATACGAACGGCCGGAACCCTACGCCCTGAACGTGACCCGTCAACGTAATACAAACCGTCACGTCGTCTGCAAGTGGCATCACGCTAGCCAACGGATTCTCTCTTCTTGCGACCTTCCCATTCATTGTCCCGATACCCGGCAGACCACCAGATGCGGCATGCTCCTTCGTCGGAGACCATGCAGGGACCGACAGGTTTTCGCGGCTTGCAGGCAACACCATAAAGCCTGCATTGATTGGGGTAAATTTTGCCGAGCACGACACTTGCACAGTCACAGCCGGCCGGCATTTCACCAACACGCTTTCGTGAATCATCCGCATACGAGTCAAAATGCAGGCGGGCGTCGTGCGAAGAATACTTTTCGGTGAGCGAATATCCGGAATCCGGAATGATGCCAATACCGCGCCAGTTAGCATCACCAACCTTCATTACCTCGGACAACTGTTGCCGGGCCGCCGGATTGCCTCCTGGCCTGACGACCTCTGAATAGCAATTTTCGAGGCGCCGTTCTCCGTCTTGCAACTGACGCAAAACGGAATACATCGCAGCGAGAAGCGTGTCAGGACGAAACCCGGCGACCGCTGAGGGGATGCCATGTTTATCGACCACAAATTCCCACTCTTCGGGTCCCATGATAGTGGACACATGTCCGGGCGCAATCAGTGCATTGAAGCCGGGCTCGCCTGAATCAAGCAGCATGGCGACCGCAGGCCAGGTCAGCCTGCCAGACAGCAATACGAGCAAATTTTCGGGCGCTCCTTCAGCCAGCATTGCGGCAACCGGAGCCGTTGTCGTTTCGAAACCTGCGGCGAAGAAAACTACAGGCCGATCGGGATTCTCTTTCGCAATCCGGACCGCCTCCATGGGCGTCGCGATTGGCCTGATATCACCGCCCGCTGCCCGCGCCTGTTCAAGTGACCGGGGTTCGCGCTTAGGCACGTTAACCGGCACCCGCAACATGTCGCCGAACGCGACGAGGATGACATCTTCGTTGAGCGCGATCTGGATCGCCTCGTATACATCCTCTTCGGGGCAGATACAGACCGGGCAACCTGGGCCCGGTACCAGTTCAATATTTTCGGGTAAGGCAGTTCGAAGTCCGGCCATGGAAATGGACCGTTCATGCCCACCACAAACATTCATGATCCGAACGGGCTCACGCAAATCCAGTTCACTAAGCTTTTTCAGCCAGTCTTTTGCGCTCAATTTCATGTCGCGCTCCGCTTGAATTATCTGTCTGGCGGTGATGTGGTATGCAGCAGCGCGCCTTCAGGCTGAACCGCCGGTCGGACCAGGTCACCGGCTGCGACACGTCCTGACACCGTCAATCGTGCATCAATCAGCCAGTCAATCCAGGTCTGAATTCCATCGCCGCTGCGGGCAGAAAGGGGTATGACGGGTGCCGCATTGGCCAGTTGGCGTAAGTGGCGCTCTGCGTTTGCCGGATCAAAGTCGCCCAGAACCTCCAGCAGATCTGACTTGCTGACCAACATCAGGTCCGCCGCTCGGAACATGACCGGATATTTCGCCGGTTTGTCATCGCCTTCCGGGGAAGACAACAATGTCACGTTCAGATGCTGGCCCAGATCGAAGCTCGCGGGGCATACAAGATTGCCGACGTTTTCAATAAATATGACATCCAGTCCTTCGAGGTCCAGCTCATGCAACGCCTTATGAACCATGTGTGCATCCAGGTGACACGCAGTACCTGTACTAATCTGCACGGCAGGGACGCCCTTTTTGCGAATTCGCTCCGCGTCGTTTTCCGTTTCCAGATCGCCCTCGATGACCGCGATATTCAGATCACCGTCGAGTAATTCGATCGTCTTTTCAAGCAAAAGGGTCTTACCTGCGCCCGGGGAGGACATCAGGTTGACCGCAAGCACGCCGTGACGATTGAAGTGCTCGCGATTGTGAGCCGCCTCATGATCGTTGGCATGTAAAAGGTTTTTAAGCACCTCGACGGATTCTGTGCCGCTGGCCGTATGCTCGTGCTTGCCGCCTTTAGTGACAAGATGTTCGTTTCCGTGAGTTACATTACATCCGCAGGTATCACACATTCGCGGCTTCTCCCATGCTTTGATTTTCACTCCGGGTTTCCATTTCAACCCGCTCCAGTATCAACTCGTCGCCGCCGATCAACGTCGTCCGCCAGTTCGCGCATTTGCCGCAGATCAGCCGGTTGGCCTTTGCTTTAGTCTCAGCGCCGCATTCCACACAACGAACCCGAATTTTTGTCTTGCGAAGATGCAGGACCGCCGCACTGGCATACGTGCCCGCGGCGGCTATCGGAAACGCGTCCTGCAACAGGTCAGCCTCAACCCCGGATAACGGCCCTATGCCAACATGGATGTCCGTTACGATAACGGCATTCCTGGCTGCGGCCAGGGACACAACCTCACCAAGTAACGCCTGACATACAGCAAGCTCATGCATTTTCGGCAAGTATTTCATCGAAGAGCTGCCACGACTCGGCAGCATCTTCCGCAGATATTTTTTGAATAGCGTAACCGACGTGAACCAGAACGAAATCACCCGGCGACACATCTTCTCCCTGCATCATGAACAGGCTCACCTGGCGCTCGACTCCGCGCGCCTCACATAGACACTCAAACCTGTCGATAGATCTGACCTGCATTGGAATGGCGAGACACATATAAAATTCTTTCCGTAAGGTTCCAGCTGCCCATTACATTAGAAGTTACTCATTGATCTTGGTAGTCGCGTTTACGCACAATTCGTAAGTAGTAACGCTTATTCAGGTCTGGCCGGTCCGGGTCTATCTTCTGTTTATTAGGGAAACTTAATGTAAGTAATTTAATATTAACAATAGCCCGTCGAGACCAGACGTTTCAACAGGCGACAAACCACGGGGTCGGCAATGAGCCAAACGCTTATTCTTGGCGTAGGCAACACGCTACTAAGCGACGAGGGTGCCGGCGTGCATGCCCTGCACTATCTTGAGGAACACGGCGATATTGCCGGTGACGTCGAATTCCTGGATGCCGGAACGCTGAGCTTTACGCTCGCGGATACCATCGCCAGTGCAAGAAACCTGATCATTCTTGATGCAGCCGAACTCAGTGAGAGTCCGGGTAAGGTCCGGGTTTTTGAAGGTGATGAACTGGACGACTTTCTGCTCAGCGGAAAACGAAGTGTCCACGAAGTCGGCTTCGCGGACCTTATGGATATTGCCCGCCTCCAGGAGTGTCTGCCGGTCAATCGGGCATTAATTGGAATTCAGCCGGAGCAATTCGGCTGGGGCGACCGCCCCGGGAAAGCAGTGGAAGCCGCGCTGCCAGAGGCAGCCGACCTGGCAAGCCAGTTATTCAGACAGTGGATGGAAGAACCTGATCAGGAGGTCGTCAATCAATGAGCGCGCTGGATTCAATTGCCGTACAGGCTGAATACGAGACCGGTAATGTCGTGCCACTTTTGCACGAAATTCGACACGCGTTGGAACGCCTTTTGAATGGAGAGGACGGCACAGTCATCGACATGCGCAGCCTGCCCCTGGCGCCGGGTGAAGAAAAACGAATTGAAGACGCACTCGGCAAAGGTGAAGTGCATGCCGACCTCGATGCGTTAGGTCCAACGACCATTCTTGAAACGTCCTATCCGGGCGTCTGGCTGATTACCCACCGCAACACCGAGGGTGAAGTAATCGGTCGATTTATTGAAGTCACACGCTTTCCCTCCATTCTCGAGTCGCAACCAGAGGATATTCGCACCGGACTGACGGCACTCGGGAACAGATTGGCAGAGGATTCGGCTTAAGGAGACACGAAAATGCGGAAAGATCAGAATCTGGGTGAATATCTCCGAACGCAGGGTGTGTCGCGACGCGGCTTCCTGAAGTTCTGTTCCGCAACGGCGTCGCTCATGGCACTGCCGCCATCAGCAGTTGCTCAGGTTGCCGAAGCGCTCGCGTCAGCCAGGCGGCCATCTGTGATCTGGCTGTCATTCCAGGAGTGCACCGGCTGCACCGAGTCACTGACGCGATCGCACGCACCAACTGTCGAATCGCTGATATTTGATGCCATATCGCTCGACTACCACCACACGTTGCAGGTTGCATCCGGTGAGGGCGCGGAGGAAGCTCGCCACGCCGCGATGGAAGAAAATGACGGCGAATATCTGTTAGTCGTCGACGGATCGATTCCGCTGGGCAACCCGGGCTACTCAACCATTGCCGGTATCAGCAACCTCGACATGCTGAAAGATACGGCGAAGGGAGCCGCTGCTGTCATTGCAGTTGGCACCTGTGCAGCATTTGGTGGGATCCCGCAGGCGTTCCCGAATCCGACCGGTGCAGTCTCTGTTTCCGACATCATTACTGATAAACCGATCATCAACGTATCCGGTTGCCCGCCCATCCCGGTAGTTATCACCGGCGTCCTGGCGCACTTCCTGACATTTGGCACGATTCCGGAACTCGATCATCTTGGTCGACCGACAGCTTTCTTTGGCCAGACCATTCACGATCGTTGCTACCGCAGGCCGTTCTATGAGCGTGGCCAATTCGCTCACACGTTCGACGATGAAGGTGCACGCAAGGGCTGGTGCCTCTACGAACTCGGCTGCAAGGGCCCGACCAGCTACAACGCCTGCGCGACGGTCAAATGGAACGAAGGTACGAGCTTCCCGATAGGTTCCGGGCATGGATGCCTCGGCTGCTCCGAACCCGGCTTCTGGGACCACGGCAGTTTCTACAAACCGATTTCTGCCGGTCTCTGGGGCTCCAAAGAAACCCTTCTCGGAGCGGCTGCGGCAGGCGCCGCGCTGGGAATCGGCTCCGCAATGGCAGCCAGGGCACGCAAGAACAAGGCGATTAAGGAATCGGAGGCGGATTCGTCATGACGCTCCTGGACTTTGCCCGCGGTCCCGCCCTGCAGTGGTCTCTGATCATACTGGTTACAGGTATCATTTGGCGCATCGTTGGCGCACTGCTTCTCAGTTCGCGAAAGGACCTCTCGGTAGCAAGAAGAAAAAGCGGACTGAATGATGGACTCGGCGCGATTGCGACCCGGTCTTTGCCGGCCCATACGTTCGAAAAGCGAATCCGGTTCCAACATGTAACCGGTTATGCCTGGCACCTGGCACTGTTTGTGACCGTTCTTTTCTTCGGTCCGCACATCCTGTTTTTCGAATCGCTACTGGGATTCAGCTGGCCGGCTCTGCCAAACGGAATCGTTCTGTTTTCCGCCGCGGTAGCGCTCGCAATTCTGATTGCATTGCTGATAAGGCGTGCTAATCATCCAGTGCAAAAACTGATTTCTAACGCTGACGACTACATCAGCGTCATCTTATGCATCCTGCCCCTGCTAACCGGCATTCTTGCGTTCGCGCACATTGGCGGACGTTACGAAACCCTTCTCGCTATTCATCTCCTTAGCATTGAAGCGCTGTTCATCTGGTTTCCGTTTGGCAAGCTGATGCACTCGGCCATGACATTCCCTGCCCGATTCCAGGCAGGAACATCGTTTGGCCGAAAGGGAATAAAGGCATGAACGTGTCATCGCCAGCTTTTACAGAATTTCGGCATTCGCTCGCCAATCTTGCCGGAAACCCGCAGGAAACCGGCATGTCGGACGACGAGCGACTGGCCCGTGCCCGAAGCACATTTATTGCGAAGCTTAATCGTCGTACAGCCGTCGACATGGAAACCTGCATTCACTGCGGCATGTGTGCCGAGGCATGTCATTTCTACATTGCGACCGAGGACGAGCGATATACGCCGGCCTATAAAATCGACCCGCTCCGGCGTTTCTATCGCCGTGAAGTCAGCCCGCTGCGACTGTTGTATCGACCGATTACGCGGAAAATGGATCTCGATGAGCTGAAAGAGTGGTCTGAACTGGTTTATGAAGCCTGCACCGGTTGTGGGCGCTGCGACATGATGTGCCCGATGGGCATCAATATCTCCGAAGGCATCAATATCATGCGGGAGGGCCTGGCCGCAGCCGGGCTGGTACCCGACGAACTGAATGCGCTGCAAGCAGAACAGCGTCAAAGTAACTCGTTGTTCGGCGTCGGCGCCGCCGAGCTTAAAGCGGTCGCAGCAGAACTGGCTCAGCACGGCACTATGTTGCCGCTGGACAAGGAGTCAGCAGACATCCTCGTACTGACTACTGCTGTCGAGGTTCGCCTCTTTCCCGAGGCCATCGCCGCCTGTGCCAAGGTCATGGAAAAGTCCGGGGCCGACTGGACTATTTCCACCGAAGCATTCGAGGCATCCAATCTCGGCCTGATAACGGGAGACAAGACTGCGCTCAGAGCCGCATTCAAACGTGTTTCCGCCAAGGCGAAGGAAATTGGTGCTGCAACCGTCATCGTCCCCGAGTCCGGCCACGCCTACCAGGCGCTGCGCTGGGAGTCCGCGAACGCACTCGGTGAAGAACTGGCATTCGAGGTGCTTGCGATCTCTGAATATATTGCCCGAACGATCAAAGCGGGCTCGCTGAAACTCAAGCCGGCAACTGAAATTAAATCCGTTACCTATCACGACCCATGCCGGCTCGGTCGGCAAGGCGGCGTCTTTGATGAACCGAGAGAGGCGTTGCAGGCAATGGGCCTTGACCTTCGGGAGACGGCTTCGAATCGACGCGAAAACCTTTGCTGCGGAGGTGGCTGCGGCGAATACGCGATCAGCCACGGCGCACCAATCAGGCAGAAAGCTTTCGAGCTAAAAAAACATGAGCTCGATGACACACAGGCTGATGCTGTGGTCACGGGCTGCAACAATTGCCGCATCAACTTAATGATCGGCGCGGAAGAAACCGGGTGGGATATGCCGGTCGTCAGTCTCGTTGAGACTGTTGCCAGCAATCTCGCCGAGTGAATAACGAAATCAGGAACACAGACACACGGGAACTGAGATGAACGATCGAGTTGTTGTAGATCCAATTACCAGAATCGAGGGACACCTGCGCATCGAGGCACAGATGGATGGGAATAAGATTGCTGAAGCCTATTCATCCGGCACGATGGTCAGGGGTATTGAAATTATCCTGCGCGATCGCGATCCGCGTGATGCCTGGGCATTCGCACAACGCATTTGCGGCGTTTGCACGCTGGTTCATGGAATCGCATCGGTTCGAGCTGTCGAAGACGCGCTGAATTACGAAATTCCGAAGAACGCGCAGCTGATACGGAACCTGATGATCGGTGCACAGTACGTACACGATCATGTCATGCACTTCTATCACCTGCACGCGCTCGATTGGGTCGATGTCGTGTCTGCACTGTCGGCGGATCCCGCAGCGACTTCGCAGCTCGCACAAAGCATCAGCAGTTATCCGAAAAGCTCGCCGGGCTACTTCCGCGATACCCAGACCAAGCTGAAAGAGTTCGTCGAGGCCGGGCAACTGGGCATCTTCGCGAAGGCGTACTGGGGACACCCTGCCTACAAATTACCGCCGGAAGCCAACCTGATGGCTGTTGCTCACTATCTTGAGGCGCTGTCCTGGCAACGTGACGTTGCGAAATTGATGACTATCTTCGGTGGCAAGAACCCACATCCGAACTTCCTCGTCGGCGGCGTACCCTGCGCAATCGACCTCGACTCCGACTCGGCCATTAACTCCGAACGACTGTCAAAGGTGCAAAGCATAATCAACCAGATGCGGGAGTTCGTCGACCAGGTCTACGTGCCCGATACGCTGGCCATCGCAAGTTTCTATAAAGACTGGGGCGCACAGGGAGAAGGCACCGGAAACTTTATGACCTATGGAGACTTCCCGGAGAACGGCATCAACGATCCGGCAAATTACCTCTTCCCGCGTGGCGCCATTCTCAATCGCGACCTGTCAACAATTCATGAGGTCGACCTGCACGCCGACGATGAAGTTAAGGAATATATCGCGCACTCCTGGTACGACTACGCAGACGGCAAGAACGCCGGACTGCACCCGTACAAGGGCGAGACCGAGTTGAACTACACGGGTCCCGAGCCACCTTATGATCAGCTGGATGTTGAAAAAAGCTATTCCTGGCTGAAATCGCCGCGCTGGAAAGGGCATGCCATGGAAGTCGGTCCGTTGGCGCGCGTATTGATGTTGTACGCATCAGGGCACGAGCAGACGAAAGAACTGGTCAACTACACGCTGCAAACACTCGATATTCCTGTCGAGGCATTGTTCTCGACGCTCGGCCGGACCGCGGCACGTACGCTGGAAACCAAGGTTGTGGCCGACAATCTGCAAACCTGGCAGGACAACCTGATCGGCAATATCAAGAGCGGCGACACGCGTACCTTCAATGAAGTTCTGTGGGAACCGTCCTCATGGCCATCACACGCGCAGGGTGCCGGATTCATGGAAGCGCCTCGTGGCGGACTGGCACACTGGATCGTCATTGAAAACGGCAAAATTGCGAACTATCAGTGCGTCGTGCCCAGCACCTGGAATGCCGGACCCCGTGACGTTGAAGGCACGGCTGGCCCGTACGAGGCGGCCCTCAAAGGACATGTACTGCATGATCCGAAACAACCGATCGAAATACTACGTACGATCCACAGCTTCGACCCGTGCATCGCATGCGCCGTGCACGTGACCGATCCCGATGGCGAAGAGCTGATTAAGGTTAAGGTTCGATAACAAGGAGATTACCGATGCGATTACTGACTATGATTGGCCTGATCACCGGATTCTCCGGCGTTGCCATGGCACATGAACTCCCGGGAGACGAAACACTCGTTTCGCAGCTCGCGCACCAGCTTTTGAGCCTGCATCACTTGCCAGCACTCATTTTGATTTTGGTCGCCGCCGTTATGATTTATCGGCAATGGGGCAAAAACCGGAGTAGCAGCAAAGAAATATGAAACCCCTAGTATCCACTGCATTACAATCGCCTCTGATTTCGGTATAAACCGATAAACTAAAAAACTGAGGAACGCCACCATCGGGTGGCGCATTGGAGCGAGTATGTCTTCGGATACAGCACGTCCGGTCGATCCTAGTCCCGCTGAATTTGCCGGTGAATTGCCAGGTCAGGTTGCGAAGCGTTTATTCCACGCCACAAGGCCGAAATTTTTCCCGGCTTCAGTTCTTCCTGTGCTTGCAGGAACCGCCTGGGGAATTCAGATTGCCGGTCAATTCGATGCCGTACTATTTCTGCTCGCTCTGATTGCAACAGTTTGTGTGCATGCTGGCGCCAACGTATTGAACGACGTGGGCGACGAATCCGGCGGCACAGACCGGCAAAACACCGATCGAATTTATCCTTATACCGGCGGCTCCCGATTCATCCAGACCGGCATTCTCGAGGCGCGAAGTATGGCACGGCTCGGCATCAGCCTCCTGACGGTGGCCGCAATTGCCGGTTTGTTACTCATCCTGCTGAAAGGCCCGATGATCCTGGCCTTCGGGCTCGCCGGTGTTGCTCTCGCCGTCTTCTATTCGCTGGGCCCCGTACGACTCGCATCCATCGGCATGGGCGAACTGGCCGTCGCCGTTGGCCTTGGCGCAATCCCGGTTGTGGGGTCCGCCTGGCTGCAAAGTGGCGCGATCGATAACGCCGCGATTATATTTTCGGTGCCGGTCAGTGCCTGGGTCGCTGCCATACTGCTGATTAACGAAGTTCCCGACATCAAAGCGGACGGCGCGACCGGGAAGCGTACATTGCCGGTTCGGCTGGGCCACAGCGGCACGGCCGTCCTGTACGTCGTGATCCACCTGGTTGCGGCTGCCGCATTCGTGCAAATGGCCGTATCCGGAGCATTGCCGCTCCTGGCACCGGTTGTGCCGATCGGCCTCCTCGTTCTTGCCATCAAATCCGCTGGCGCCATAAAGAAAGGCGTTGCCGATCGCGCGGGCTTGACCGCGGCGATTGAAGGCACGCTGGCCATTCACACGATTGGTTCTATCTGGCTGGTTGCTTGCGCTTTATACTTGTTCTTCTGGTAACACCTACATTGACAAAAATAAAAATAAAAAAAGGGCTCGACATACCGCTATCCGGTGAACCGGAACAGCGAATCGATGGTGCTGGCAATGTGCGAACGGTCGCAGTGCTTGGTCCGGACATCGTCGGTTTGCGTGCCCGAATGCAGGTGGAAAAAGGCGATCGTGTCCGACTCGGCCAGACGCTTTTTACGGATCGGCAAAATCCGGACGTCTGCTTTACCTCACCAGGCTCAGGCGTTGTCGATGCGATCAATCGTGGCGCCCGCAGAGCACTGCAGTCTGTAGTAGTTCGCCTGGACGGTGACGATGCCGACAAATACATGCAAACTGATACTCCTTCGGCGCTGACAACTGATGAGGTGCGCGAAAATTTACTTGCATCAGGCCTGTGGACAGCGTTTCGGACCCGGCCATTCAGTAAAGTCCCTGCTCCAGACACACAACCGGCAGCGATTTTCGTTACTGCGATCGATACCAACCCGCATGCCGCCGATCCTGCAATCATCATCAACGAGGCGTCGGTAGCTTTCGCAGATGGACTGCAATCCATTTCAAAGCTGACCGATGGGCCCGTGCACGTTGTTTCGAAGACCGGCAGCGACATTACTGTAGCGGCCGACTTCAGGCATGCCGAGTTCTCCGGGCCTCACCCTGCCGGACTCGTCGGCACCCACATTCATTTTCTCGACCCGGTTAGTGCCGGCAAAACTGTCTGGCACCTTGGCTACCAGGACGTCATCGCCATCGGCCGGCTATTCAAAACCGGGCGACTGAATCCCGAAAGAATTGTTTCCGTCGGTGGACCACTCGTTAATAACCCACGACTCCTGCGAACGCGGCTTGGGGCGAATATCACGGAAATGCTCGCGGGCGAACTGAAGCCCGCTCAGAAGAGAATCATCTCCGGCTCCGTCCTCGGAGGGCGCAGGGCCACCGGTCCGATTGGCTGGCTCGGCCGCTACCATACCCAGCTGAGCGTGTTGCCGGAAGGGAGCGAACGCGAATTCCTGTCCTGGATGCGACCCGGCAGAAACAAGTATTCATCGCTGCGAACGTATGCTTCTCACCTGCTGCATCGCGGAGACTTTGATCTGACGACATCTCAAAACGGCAGCCCGAGAGCGATGGTATCAATAGGCAGTTTCGAGAGGATCATGCCGCTCGACATTCTTGCGACTCCGCTGCTTAAGGCGCTACTTGTTACCGACACCGACAGCGCCCGCGATCTTGGTTGTCTCGAACTGGACGAGGAAGATCTCGCACTTTGCTCTTTTGTCTGTAATGGCAAATATGAATATGGCCCCTATCTGCGCGAGAATCTGACGGAAATCGAGGTCAACGGCTGATGAAACGTCTCAAAGGATTTCTCGACCGAATGCAGCCGTTGTTCCTTCCAGGCGGAAAATTGCAGCGCTATCACGCGTTATTCGAGATGGTCGATACGCTCTTCTTTTCGCCGTCGGACCTGACCCGTGGTGCACCGCATGTCCGGGATGCCATAGATCTGAAGCGCGTCATGATCCTGGTCGTATTTGCAGCCGTGCCCTGTGTACTGGTCGGGCTGTGGAACACGGGCTTTCAAGCCAATTCGGCAATGACAGCGTTCGGCATGGAATCCGTCGAAGGCTGGCGCGGGTCCGTATTGTCACTGCTGTTTGCAGGGAATGACCCCGCAAGCATTTACGACAACTTCATGCACGGCCTTGTGTACTTCCTGCCCATTTATGCCGTCACTATGGCGGCCGGTGGCTTCTGGGAAATCCTGTTTTCGGGCGTAAGAAACCATGAGATCAATGAGGGATTTTTTGTTACCTCCCTTCTCTACGCCCTGATTTTGCCGGCCAGCATCCCGCTTTGGCAGGTCGCCATCGGCATCAGCTTTGGCGTGGTCATTGGCAAAGAGGTATTCGGCGGCACCGGCAAGAATTTTCTTAACCCGGCCCTGGTCGGTCGCGCATTCCTCTACTTCGCTTACCCCGTCCAGATATCGGGAGATGCAGTCTGGACTCCCGTTGACGGATTCAGCGGCGCGACCGCGCTGGGCGTCAGCGCAATCGAGGGCATGTCGGGAATTGCCGAAACCGGCCTGACATGGACACAGGCATTCCTCGGTCAGATGCAGGGCTCGATTGGCGAGACATCAACCGCTGCTTGCCTGCTTGGTGCGGTAGTACTTGTTTATACCGGTATTGCATCTTGGAGAATCATCGTCGGGGTTTTTGCAGGCCTGATAATTCCGGCGCTGCTCATGGGCTTCGTCACAAGTGATAACCCAATGATGGGTATGCCGTGGCACTGGCATATCGTCCTCGGTGGATTCGCCTTTGGCGCGATTTTCATGGCCACCGATCCGGTCAGTGCAACCTCTACCGAAAACGGCAAGTGGATATATGGCCTGCTGATTGGCTTCATGACCTGGGTGATTCGCGTTATCAACCCTGCGTTCCCGGAAGGCATCATGCTCGCCATCTTGTTCGGCAATATATTTGCGCCGGTTATCGACTATTTCGTCGTCCGCGCGAACGTGAAAAGAAGGATTCGACGAAGTGCCTGAGGCAGAGGTAAAAAAGGGACGCAACAAGGACAGCGTGGCCAATACGCTGATCGTGGCGGTCAGCCTGAGTCTCATCGCATCGATTCTGGTTGCCACCGCCGCAATATTCCTGCAACCAGTCCAGAAGAAAAACGAAGAACTTTTTCGCCAGAAGATCATTCTTGATGTTGCCGGTCTGTACGCACCCGGTGTTGATGTCAGTGAGTTGTTTAGTGGCATTGAAACCCGAATGGTGGACCTTGCCACCGGCGAATACTCAGACGAAGCGGCGGCCAGCGAGTTCGACGCAATTGCTGCTGCAAAGGACCCGGACACCGGGATTAGCATTCCACCTAAAACGGACATAGCAAACATCCGGCAACGGGCGCGACTGGCGCCTGTATACCAGGTGCGGGACGGCGGCGAAGTCACCCAGATAATATTGCCGATTTATGGCACCGGCCTGTGGTCGACCATGTTCGGATTCCTTTCACTCGACCCGGATGGCACAACTATTCTCGGCCTGCGCTTCTATGAACACGCAGAAACACCCGGGCTCGGTGACCAGATTGACAAACCGGACTGGCGAGCCCAATGGGCAGGCAAACAGGTTTTTGCCGGGGATGATCAGCCACGTATTGAAGTCATTCGTGGCTTCGTTGACGAGAATTCCGCCGCAGCGATTCACCAGGTTGACGGGATTTCCGGCGCCACCCTTACAGGGCGCGGCGTAACCAACCTGGTTCAATACTGGACCGGACCACACGGCTTCGGCCCTTATCTTTCCCGACTTCGAACAGAGGGAAGCGGCGATGACTGACGGTAGCAGAAAAATTCTTATCGACCCGCTCGTGGATAACAACCCGGTGACACTTCAGGTTCTGGGTATCTGTTCCGCGCTGGCTGTCACAACGTCGCTGCTTCCGGCATTGCTAATGTGTATCGCAATGATCAGCGTTGCGACGCTCGCTAACGGCACGATCAGCAGCATTCGCAGGTTTATTCCAAACAATATTCGTATCATTGTACAAATGACGATCATCGCCTCGTTCGTCATCCTGGTCGACCAGATTCTACGTGCCTATGCTTTTGAAATTAGCAAACAGTTGTCTGTTTTTGTCGGCCTGATTATTACTAACTGCATCATCCTCGGTCGCGCCGAGGCATTTGCGATGAAAAACAGCCCCGGTATGAGCATGCTCGACGGACTGGGCAACGGACTCGGATACAGCCTGATACTTATCATCGTCGCTACGTTCCGTGAATTATTCGGTGCAGGCACTCTGCTCGGCCATAAAATCCTGCCACTCGTTTCTGACGGTGGCTGGTATCACGCCAACGGACTGATGCTCTTGCCCCCCAGTGCGTTTTTCATTATTGGTCTGCTGATTTGGGCGATCAGATCCTGGAAACCAAAACAGGTTGAGAAACCGGAATTCCAGATTCATGAAGTGCACCGAACGGAGGTTCTGTAGTGGAAGCCTACGTTAACCTTTTCATCAAGGCTGCCTTCGTCGAGAACCTGGCCCTGTCTTTCTTTCTGGGCATGTGTACATTCCTGGCCATATCAAAGCGCGTGGATACTGCCATCGGCCTTGGCCTCGCCGTCGTAGTCGTACAAATCATTACCGTCCCGGTTAACTACCTGATATTCAATTTCCTTCTCGCCGACGGCGCACTTGCCTGGGCCGGTCTCGCCAACGTTGATCTCAGCTTTCTCGGCCTGGTCAGCTACATCGGCGTGATTGCGGCGCTGGTTCAGATTCTTGAGATGACGCTGGACCGTTTCTTTCCGAAACTTTACAACGCGCTGGGCATTTTCCTGCCACTGATTACGGTCAACTGCGCAATTCTCGGCGGCACTCTCTTTATGGTTGAGCGCCAGTACGATTTTGGCGAAAGCATTGTCTTCGGCGTTGGTAGCGGTGCGGGCTGGGCAATAGCGCTGGTCGGTCTTGCCGGCATTCGTGAAAAACTGAAGTACTCTGACGTACCAGATGGTCTGCAAGGACTTGGCATTACGTTCATCATCGTCGGCCTGATGTCGCTCGGCTTCATGGGCTTTTCGGGAATACAGCTTTGAACGGTTTCTCCACTGTCCTGTTTGAAGTCGGACTCGGTGTCGGGCTGTTCACCGCCATCATCCTGCTCCTGGTGCTGATTATTCTTTTCGCACGCTCCAGGCTGGTGGCAAGCGGTTCCGTCAAGGTTCTGATCAATGACGAGCGTGAGCTTGCCATGCCGGCTGGCGTAAAACTGATGAATGGCCTCGCGGATGCGGACCTGTTCATTGCGTCAGCCTGCGGCGGAGGCGGCACCTGCGGCCAATGTAAGGTCCGTGTCATCAGCGGAGGTGGATCGGTGCTTCCGACGGAATCATCGCTGCTAAACAAACGGGAAATTTCAGAAAACTACCGACTGTCTTGCCAGGTTGCGGTCAAGCAGGACATGCGTGTTGAAGTCCCGGACGAAGTTTTCGGCGTGCGCAAATTTAATTGTCGCGTCACATCGAATCGCAACGTCGCAACGTTCATCAAAGAACTGGTGCTCGAGCTGCCGGAAGGAGAAGAACTCGACTTCCGGGCCGGCGGCTATATACAGATTGAATGTCCGCCGCACGATCTTAAGTACACCGACTTCGAAATTGACGAACGTTTCCGTGACGAGTGGGACCGTTACAATCTGTGGTCATACGAATCTCACGTTAAACACACGACAACCCGCGCGTATTCGATGGCCAGCTACCCGCTCGAAAAGCGCAACATCAAGCTCAACGTGCGCATTGCAACGCCACCGCCAGGCTCCGACGACAAAGTGCCGCCCGGCATAATGTCTTCCTTCATTTTCAACCTGAAGCCAGGAGATGAGGTTGTCGTTTCCGGGCCATTTGGCGAGTTCTTCGCACGCGAAACTGACAACGAGATGGTGTTTATTGGCGGCGGCGCCGGTATGGCTCCGATGCGAGCACACATTTTCGACCAGTTGAAGCGTCAACATACGAAACGGCGGATGTCGTTTTGGTACGGCGCCAGAAGTCTCAAGGAGACGTTTTACGTCGACGAATTCGACGAACTGGCTGCAAACCACGACAACTTCGAATGGCACATCGCTCTGTCTGAACCACAGCCGGAAGACGACTGGTCAGGGTATACCGGATTCATCCATAAAGTCCTTCATGATCAATATCTTGAGAAACATCGCACTCCGGAAGACTGCGAGTATTATCTTTGTGGGCCGCCAATGATGAATTCCGCGGTAATCAAGACGCTCGAAGATCTGGGCGTAACCAGCGACCACATCCTGCTGGATGACTTTGGTGGCTAAGCCCGTGCCTTTGTTAGCCGAAATGCTGGCAGCCGCGGTCCTGCTCAGCGCATGCGAATCGCCGAACGAGCGATTGCCGGAATATGAGCTAGCCGGACAAACCATGGGGACGACTTATTCCGTCAAGCTCGTCGCGCCGGACGAAAATATCGACAGGATTGGCCTTGGCGAGAAACTGCACGAGAAACTTGTCTACATAGACGGCTCAATGTCCACCTACGACCAAAATTCCGAGCTGTCGCGTTTTAACGCGGCGGAAAGTACGGACTGGATAAGTGTTTCAGCAGAATTGTGCAGTGTGATTTCCAGTGCGCTGGACCTGAGCTCACGCACCGATGGCGCATTCGATATCACTGTCGGGCCGCTGGTTAACCTGTGGGGCTTCGGCCCTGAAGGCGTTATTTCAGTGCCACCGGCAGATGATCAGATTACGGCCGCCCGATCGCGGATCGGCTTTGAGAAAGTCAGCACTGATTGTGGTTTGCCGGCCATCAAAAAAGATCAGACGGATATCTACGTCGACCTGTCCGCTTTCGCAAAGGGCTATGCTGTCGACCAGTCCGCAGAATTGCTCGAAGCAAATGATGTTGCGAACTACCTTGTCGAAATCGGTGGAGAATTGCGTGTGGGTGGCCACAACGCCGCAGGAAAACCCTGGGCAATTGCTGTCGAAAAACCCCTGGATAACACGCGCGAAGTTCAGTCCGTGATGAATCTGACCAACAGCGCGGTGGCGACATCCGGTGACTATCGAAACTTCTTCGAGTACGACGGCAACCGTTACTCGCACACGATCGACCCACGATCGGGCCGCCCGGTGACACATGAGGGAGCCGCGGTCACTGTAGTTAGTGACTCAGCGGCCGATGCAGACGCCCTGGCCACGGCGCTGCTGGTTCTCGGCCCGGATGATGGGCTCAAGTTCGCTGCAAATCAGGGAATCGCGGCAAATTTCCTGGTACGAACAGACTCCGGAATTGAGCATCAAAGAACCGCGGGCTTTTCGGCGCTGGTGAACTAATGAATGCTTTTCTCATCATGCTGCTTTTTAGCTTTGCGATCATTCTTGCTGTCATCGCCGGAATGAGCATCGGTGTTCTCAATGGCCGGAAGGCCATCAGTGGCAGCTGTGGTGGTCTAAATGGCGGCGGCTGCGAACTGTGTAGCGGAAAATGCAACAAAGGAACAACGCAATGACACCCAAATCAGCCCTGGTAAGAGACTATATGACGGGCAAACTGGTCACGTTTCATCCGGACACAGATGTTCTGGACGCGATCCATGACCTTGTCCGACATGGCATTGCCGGCGCGCCGGTAACAGATAATCGTGGCAACCTGGTTGGCATGTTGTCAGAGCTTGACTGCATGAAGATAGCGCTGCATGCGGGCTACCACGGTGAATGGGGCGGTCCGGTGTCTGACTACATGACCAGCGATACGGAAACCGTCGACGCGAACATGAGTATCATTGATCTGGCACAGCAATTCCTGGACTCGAAATTCCGCCGCTACCCCGTTGTTACTGATCACCGTCTCGTCGGACAAATCAGCCGCCGTGATGTCCTAAGGGCGCTCCAGGAACTCGCAAAAGCTTAGACGGCTAGCTGTTTGAGGCAGCGAATCGGCTGGCAAGCATTTTTCGCCGAAGGTAGGCGTTAACTTCCAGTAGTGGAAGATCTTTTGGGCAAATGTCTTCGCAAGCCATCATCCCAAAGCAGGCAAATACGCCCTGCTCTCCTGCAACGATTTCGAACCATTCAGAGTCAGTGCGCTTATCCCGCGGGTCGACGATAAACCTGGCAACCCGATTGAGCCCCGCCGCGCCAAGAAACTCCGGATCGACGTTGGCGACGCCGCATGCCGCGATACAACAACCGCATTCAATACACCTGTCACCTTCATAAATTGCCTGCGAAAGTTCGTCGCTCATCTTTTCTTCGGTGGCATTCCCGTCGAAGTCTTTGTCGGGATGAATCCATGCCTCTGTACGTTCGACCATTTGTCGAAACCATGTGCCTGTGTCAACAGACAGGTCACCGACCAGCTTGAAGACCGGTAGCGGAAAAAGTGTAATGTGCTCGGGCAAATTGTTGGTTAGTGTCTTGCAGCCAAGCGCGGGCCGGCCGTTGACTATCATTCCACACGCACCGCAAATGGACTCCCGGCACGTAAAGTCGAACTGCAGGCTCGGATCAAATTGCTCACGAATCCTGTTCAGCGCTATGTACAGAGACATGAACGGTTCTTCTTCCAGTTCGAAGATCTGTGTATGCGGTTTCGATTCCGGGTCCTCCGGATTAAAACGAAATATCTCGAAAGTCAGCGTACGCGGAGTAGAACCTCTGCTCTGTTCATTCATCACTGATTCTCCAGGCCGTGTTGGGCATCCGACCATTCTCCGGGACGCAGGCGGCTTCCCATCCGATCAAGGGTATCGCGACGGCCAGCCGCCGTCTGCCCTTGTATGACGGCGTCGTTGTGCTCACCGATTGATATCGACATGTCTATACTTTCAGCGCCGCCATAACCACGGCTGCCCGGCGGCAAGTCGATCAGGCCAACTGGCTCGTAATTCAGTGTCGGTTCGTCGTCACCAGGAGACCACCGTGCCAGCGTTCGATTAAGCCACTTATGATCATCACGTTTTGGAAAATCACTTCTATGATGCGCGCCCCGACTTTCTTCTCGCGCAAGAGCACCTGTTGCGACACACAGGGCAAGTTTCAACATCCCTTTCAGGCGCAGAGCGAACGTCAACTCGGGATTCATTCCCGGTGCTTTGCTCTTCAGTACGGCTGAGTCCGTCTGTTCCGCAAGTTCGCGAAGCTCACTCACCGCTTCCGCCAGTTCATCGCCATGCCGGAATATGCCGACTTTGTGCAGCATGATTTCTCCCATCTTGTCGCGGATTTCGTACACGCCAGGACCGCTTCCTTCGCGTTCCAGCCAATCCCGTGACCGCTTTTCCGCGGCGGCAACACCCTCCAGGGCGGTGCTGGTATTCACGTCACCGCTCCAGCCGGACACGTAGTCCGCAACCCGCATGCCGACAATACGCCCTGCCACCAGCGTCTCTGCGAGGCTGTTGCCTCCCAGCCGATTGAACCCGTGCATATCCCAGCAGGCGGCTTCACCGGCAGCAAACAAGCCGCTCATGTTGTATGCCTCTCCGTCTTTGTTAACGCGAATTCCGCCCATCGAATAGTGTTGGGTTGGCCGCACCGGAATCAGGTCGTGTGCGGGGTGCAGACCCACAAAGTTCTGGCATATCTCGAAAACTTCGCGCAGCTTCGTCGTCACATGCTCCTCGCCCAGATGACGTATGTCGAGCCACAGGTGCGGGCCAAAACTCGCATTGACGCCCTTCCCATCGCGAATCACCTGCATCATGTGCCGGCACACAACGTCACGACTCGCCAGTTCCTGCTTCTCCGGCTCGGCCTCGACCATGAAGCGATTCAGATCGCGATCCAGCAGGTATCCGCCATCACCGCGACACCCTTCGGTGACGAGGATGCCGCTTGGCGCAAGTGTCGTGGGGTGAAACTGTATGGCCTCCATATTGCCGAGCGGAACGATGCCGGTGTCGAGCGCAATAGACGCCCCCGTTCCTTCATTGATCACCGCATTGGTTGTGTACTGGCCGTAAATCCGGCCATAGCCACCGGTCGCAATGACTGTCGCCTTCGCAATGACGGCGAAATGGGTCCCGGTACGAAGGCAGCGAACCACCGCACCCAGACAGTTCTCGCCGTCGTGAATCAATGCCACTGCTTCGGTGCGGTCCCGCACTTCGATTCCCAGCCGGGCCACCTGGCTATCAACCGCATACAGGGCAGCATGGCCAGTCGCTGCAGCCGCGTAACAGGCACGCCACTTCGCAGTGCCGCCGAAATCCCTGTGCATGATCAGACCGTCGGTGTCTTCATGCTCATCAATTTCGACCTTTTCACCTTTAATAAAATACTGGTTGCGTCCACCTTTCACTCGGGTCCATGGCACACCGAAATGCGCGAGCTCCCGGACCGCCAGCGGCGCCTCGTCGGCGAAGATCCTGGCGACCTCCTGGTCGGCCCCCCAATCGGAGCCTCTTACGGTATCAAGGAAATGCAGGTCCGGAGAGTCACCGTCCGCCATAACGCAATTTCCAAGTGCTGCCTGCATGCCACCCTGCGCCGCACAACTGTGACTGCGCCGCGGCGGAACGAGCGAGAGAATCAATACCTCGTGGCCGGCGGTAGCTGCTTCAATCGCACAACGCTCGCCAGCCAGGCCGCCGCCTATTACCAGGACATCCGTAGTGACAATTTGCGTACTCAAATTGGTGACTCCGAAAGCAGAAACTCAAGCGGTGGCGCCATGACGCCGGCAAGTACGAGCAAGGTGACAAAACCCAATACAAGCACAACCCAGAAAATGAACTGCTCGAGCAAATGCAGTGTGCTCCGCGAAAGCAATTTTCCGGCACCCCATTTTATTGCTAACCGATAGAGTCCGACGCTCGCGTGAAACTCGACGCACAACAGCAGAATGGCATAGGGCAACCAAAGGCCGCCGCTTACGCGGGCGAGTGTCGTTGCCGACTCGATTCCCGCCTGTTCGCCAAACATGGGCGTCAGAACGTCGATCATCAGCAGAACAAGGTGAAAGCTCGCCAGGACCAGGACCACCATCCCGGTACGCACCTGCCAGATCCACAACATGGACTCGGTGTGCGGTGCAAACCCGCCCAGATGCCCGTCAGACCGGCGACGCTGCGAACGCGTTTGCAGGTCTTTTGACAAATCCAGGAATGCGCGACGCTCGCGGAGGCGCGCAGGAATCTTCCGGCTCGCAAATACGGCATGAACCAGAAACAAAATAAATATGACAATGACCGTTGGCTGAGCAATGTAGTAGCGCTCCAGCGACGATGCCAACCAGTCGAAACCCCGGGCGCCCGTGAGGATGGATCCCACCAGGATGACGTGACCCCACATGAAAAGTGCCAATACGAGTCCGCTCGCGCCGCTGATCAACTCAAAGGTGAGCTCGCGCTTCGCATCATCGAGACCGGTTTTAAAAGCAGACATTGCTACTAGTCAGTTTCTTCGGCAGCAAATTCTTCCTGCAATCTCTCCAATATTTCTGCGGCATTTTCCGGCTCTGCATGAACAATGCCGTAGTGGCAGTCAATGCAGGTCTCGCCGTTTTCTTCTGCCCGAGAGTGTTGCCTCGCCGTTCTGCGCTCCTGATTTTCAAGGTCCATCGCATCGATGCTGTGGCAGCTTCGGCAAAACTTGGAGTCATTTCCCTTGAACTCTCTCCAGACCGACTCGGCCATCTCGGCCCGGTGCTCTTCGTATTTCTCAGCGGTGTCCAGTTTTCCGGCAAGCTCCGGAATAATGTCCAGTGAGACAACGGCTTTCGTCCACACGAGCTCAAACCAGTTGTCGTGCGGCAGATGGCAGTCTGAGCAGCCTGCCCGCACACCCGCCACATTGCTGAAGTGCGACGATGCTTCGTATTCGGGCTTGATGAATGCTTCATGTGAGTGACAGGCGTAGCAGAATTCTGTCGTACTCGTCTCGTGAAGCACATAGTTCGTTGTTCCAAGTGCAACCGCGCCGAGTACAAATGCGACGAACCCTCCCAGCGGAATGCCGAGCAGCCATTTACTGTGCGGCCTGCTCCAGAAGCCGCCTGTTCTCTTGCCTGATGGATCCGTCATTTGTGATTACCTTTTTCTGTTATTACAGGACTAGTATGAGAATACCGCTTTGCCAGCAATTGTGGTTATCCGAAGTCACCCGATCTTTCTGCACTCTCGCGTGAAATATTGTGCCTCATATCGTCACGAAAGTTGTTTACCCCCGAAAAGAACTCCCGCATGAGCACGACCCATAGGAAATAGCCAGACTCCGTGAGTCGAAGCTGGCCTTCCTGCTCTCTGACCGCGCCGATTACTCTCAACCCGGCCAGATCGCGCCACATCACCCGGTCGAATTGTCCTTTGAACCTCTTCTCCGCAACATTCGTATCCATTTGGCCACTGAATAACTGCATCAGAAGGTAGTAACGCATTTGCTCGAGTGAGGACATGACGCGTTGTCGTACAACACTGGTCTTGCCACTTTCTATACGGCGCAGGTAATTGTTGATAGAAAATGTGTTCGCAAACATCGAGCCATCAAGATAGCTGAAAGAACCGCTGCCAAGGCCAAGATACTCTTCATGCTCGACAATATATTCATCGAACATGCCCGGACGTCGCGAAAAACACCAGGCGGAAGACCGCTTGTATCCGGCGTCCAGCATATGTCGGACAATCATCTCGTAGAAACCCTGCTCACGCGCATGATCGACAGCGCCCATCGCGTGCTCCATGGGCCTGGTGGTTGATGAAGAGGTCATCAACGGATACCACGATACCTGGTCCACCTTGATCCGGTCAGTCAGCAGCCCGAGGTCAGACCGAATGCAGGCTTCATCCTGATGGGGGAAATTAAAAATCATGTCGACGTTTAATGTATCGAACGTTCCGCTGACATTTTTGAGGTGAGCGCTAATTTCCTCGCCACTGCCATATTTTTCGTAGCGTTCCATTTCCCGGAGGAGCCTGTCGTCAAAGCTCTGCACTCCAACCGACAAACGGTTGACGCCAGCCTGCTTTAACCGAACTGTATTTGTTTCATCCAGGTCATGCGGGTTCGTTTCGACGGATACCGAAGTCACCGGGTGTAAAGAAGAAATCAGCTCAAGCGTCTCGGCGAGAAGACCCGGTAATACGGTTGGCGTTCCCCCGCCGACATAGACCTCGCCAAATTTGTAGCCCATCTCGGAGACCTGGCGAATTTCCTCCTGTAACGCCTGAAAATATTGCGTTGCCTTGTCTTCCCTGAATTCGACCCGGTGAAACGAACAGAACGGACATAGCACGACGCAAAAAGGTATGTGCAGATAGAGCAGGTACTGCTTGTCAGGATCGGGTTCAGGTAGTTGAACTTCGCCCGGTGAAGACTCGAAATTCATCAGGCGCTGATTGAGATGCCTGACGTAGCGGCTTATCAGAGTTTCGACAATCACGGGGCGGAATCCGCGGAGATTACAGCTTACTCGGTAGCGTAAAGCGGGGCGATATCGATGTAGATATTGTAGCTGGCGATAAGGTTATCCTGACACCTGAAAACGTCAACGAAAGGAATAATGACTTCCGAGCCATCGTGACGCCGGTAACAAACCTCACCCTCGCAAGCGAGGCTGGAGTCGTCTCGCCAGACCTTGGTGACACTGTGTGACAAGCCGTCGATGGTGCCGAAAAATGTCTCGACAGCTTCGGCAATGGCAGCGCGGCCAGTGACAACCGGAGCGGAGCCAAAACGAAACTTCCCATCTTCGGCAAGGAAAGCGACAAAGGCTGAACTGTCTTTGGCGTCGATCGCCGCGAAGATTCCATCCAGAAAACCCTCAGGCATTGAGGCTGCATGCATCGCGCGCCCTCCTTAATCAGGAAATTATTATTTTTGGTCGTAAGCGACTATTGCTGTGAAGCATAATAGTGCAACAGCGCCTCAACGTCATCGGGGCTCAGCAAATCCATCTTCTCTTTCATTTTTTTGTCTTGCGGACGCTCGCCTGATGCGTATTGCTCGAAAGCTGTCCTCAGGTACGGCATCCACTGCCCGGCCAGGATGCTCGCTTCGTCATCGGCGTTTGCACCGCCGTCTGAATGGCAGCGATCGCACTCTCTCTTCTGAATCTCAGCGCCCTTTTCTGCAAGCGCAGCATCAAATTCCTGCTTGGCGGCAACGAACGTCAAGCCTGAATAGTGTTCAGCAAGCGCCTCTATATCATCGTCGCTGAGATCCGCAGCGACGTCGCACATGGACGCTGGCGAGCGACTGGTATCGCCGGTCCTATACTTGCTCTCGGCGCAGGGTCGTTCGTTGTCACGGTAGACGTAAAGTGCGTCTGACTGTGTAAATGCATCGATGCCCGCAATTGTCGGCATGTCGCCCCATTGACTGACACCGCCTTCCCCGTGACAGCCATTGCAGTTTTCGATGGTGGCATTCAGGTCCTGTCCGGCACAGTATGGCGCGACACTCAGAAAAATAGTGCAGGTGGCGATGCGAATGGAAGAGTTCATGTTGCGACCTCGAATAGGGGCATATACGACTACCATCTAATTTACCGATTATCACCTAAATTACCAACGAATTCCGGGTGTCTTTTGATAAATTTATCAGCGGTAGATTAACCGGTGTTGGATAGGTAAAGTCCGTAATGAGAAAGTACTTAAGCTTCTGATAAAAAAGAATACAAGACGAAAAAACCCACCGTTGAACTCACCGTGCCGGCAGGCGGTGTAACAGACATCCAAAGGGGATAAAAATGTACTCCACCACGCGAAGTCGCATCAAACTTGCGGCCATTATTCTATTGGCGTCAATGACTTGGGGCTGCTCCGGTGGTGACGACGGTGCGCCCGGCCCAGCCGGTCCAGCAGGCTCAACGGGACCTGCAGGCCCACCGGGACCTGCCGGACCGCCTGGAAGTGCGGGTGGAGTTCCCATCGATAGTGCGGAGAAAATCAATATCCTGGTATCTTCCATCGCGGTTCCAGCCGGCGGCGGTGCACCCGTTGTGGAAATTCAGCTCACCAACGACCTGACACAGGGTCTCTCCGGTCTCGCTGCCGGTGACATCCGCTTCACGCTATCGCAATTATCGCCTGCAGCGCCAGGCAGCGGCGAGTCCAGCGAATGGCAGTCGTACATAACTCGTTCAAGCAATGGCGTTCCCGACGCCCAGGCGAACACTGAGCGAGGTTCCGCAGGGACATTCGTTGATAACGGTGATGGTACTTACGAGTACACGTTTGCCATGCCGCTGACGGACTACCCGGCCGGGCCAGCTTATGACGAGAACAGCAGTCACAGGCTGGGAATTGAAATTCGCGGCCAGGC
>CAJQPR010000100.1 GCA_905480255.1 uncultured Woeseiaceae bacterium
GCGACGGCACAAAACTTAAGACGAATGGGGAAATACCTGGGGACAGGTCCGCCCAAAATCAGCGAAATGGCAGTAACTTGAGCAAAAACACCGGATAAAAACAAAAAATCCGGCTACGCCGGATCAAGAAGCTCGCATCGACAAAATCGCGATAACAACAGCGGCTTCAGCAACGAGTTTTTCAACAGAATAGGCCGTTAGCTGCCCTTCGATTTTTCCTGATCCAAGCAGATCAAGCGTCCGGTATTGGTGAGAGCAGACATTCCGCCTGGTCAGATGTCCGCTAACTGGACTTCCCACGGTATTGATGACACTGCGGACCCTCAAAATGAGGCCCTTTCAAAGGCCTCTGGGCTGACGCCGCCGAGGTGGCTGTGGCGTCGGGTTCGATTGTAAAACACTTCGATGTAATCAAAGATATCAGCTCTGGCGAGATCGCGTGTTTTGTAGATACGCTTCTTGATGCGTTCTTTTTTCAAACTGCTGAAGAACGACTCTGCAACGGCATTGTCCCAGCAGTTGCCACGACGGCTCATGCTCGGCTCAAGTTGATGTTCGCTGCAGAACCGCAGCCAGTCACCGCTGCCGTATTGCGAACCTTGATCGGAATGCACAATCACCGGATCCGTCGGCTTTCGTCGCCAGACAGCCATCAACAGTGCGTCGACGACGAGCTCCTTTGCGAGTGTCGGTTTCATTGACCAACCAACGACATTGCGAGCAAACAGATCGATAACGACGGCCAGATACAGCCAGCCCTGCCAGGTGCGGATATAGGTGATGTCGGTCACCCAGGCGTGGTCTGGTCGTTCCACCGTAAACTGCCGCTGCAGTCGATTGGGCGCAATGATCGATGGCCGGCCTGCGATGGCTCGCGGCGCCTTATAACCTCGAAGTGCCTTGATCTTGTTGATGCGCATGATTCTGGCGACACGATGTTTGCCGCAAGTCTCACCGGCTTCGCGAAGGTCCAGGAAGACCCGTGGCGCGCCATAGACGCCACCGCTGGCGGCATACGATGCCCGTACCAGCAACAGCAACCTTTGGTCTTCGATGGCTCGATCTGACAGCGGCTTGTGGAGCCATGCATAAAACCCACTGCGGCAGACATTGAGCACTCGACACATCGTCATAACCCGATATTCGTGCCGGTGGTCGTTAATAAATCGGTACTTTACTCGGGCTCCTGAGCAAAGTACCGAGCGGCCTTTTTTAGGATGTCGCGCTCCTCTTCAGTACGTCTAAGTTGCGCGCGCAGTTTCAGCACTTCACTTTTTGCCTCGATCAGTGCCGCTGCTTGCTCTTCCGTCTTATCAGGCTTTATCGCCTTGACCCACTTGTAAAGGCTGTGTGCCGATACGCCTAATCGTTCTGAAACGTCGGCAACAGAATATCCGCGGTCAACGATTTGTCGCGCCGCTTCATCCTTAAATTCTGGCGTGTATCTCTGGTTGCTCATCACTTCCTCCTATGCTCGAATCATAGCCCGGAAGTGTCATATGGACCGGGGTAAGTCCACGCGGACATTCAGGGTGTCCATCAAAGTGGGGTAAGACCTGTTAGCGGACTTCGATCCAGGCTGAATGTCCGGTCTCACGGATAGCAGACATTCAGGGAGGCAAAATTCAGCGATTTTGGAGGGCAGCAACCGGCCAATACCGGCCCTTCGAGACCCTTTACAATATGTCAGTTATGACATATGATGTCGTCTACGATGAGTCCAAAAGATAAGCCACTTGTATGGATGCATGGAGACGTAAAGACGCCCCCGTTCTCCAAGGTGGCAAGGCTTCAGGCGGGCTTTTTGCTACGACTTCTCCAACGGGGCGAGAAGATCGCCCTGCCACATTCCCGTCCAATGCCGTCAATTGGCCGAAGATGCCACGAATTGCGCGTGCCGGACGACAAGGTGAGCTGGCGAATTGTCTATCGCATTGATGCGGACGCCGTCGTTATCGTGGAGGTTTTCTCAAAGAAGACCGGCAAGACACCAAAGAGCGTTATTGAAACTTGTAAGGCAAGACTTCGAGAGTATGACAATGGATAAGCGCAAGAAGGAAAAACTGGCGAAGAAAGGTTGGAAGGTCGGCTCCGTTGCCGAGTTTCTGGATCTTTCGGCTGAAGAATCGGCCTATATCGAGATGAAGCTTGCGCTGAGCGAGAAACTTCGAGGGCAGAGACAACGCAAGAAACTCACTCAGGCTGAGCTGGCCAAAGCAATTGAGTCAAGCCAATCCAGGGTCGCGAAGATGGAAGCAGGCGACCCCACTGTATCAATCGATTTACTTATGAAGTCGCTGCTTGCACTGGGTGTCTCAAAGAAAGAACTGGGACGGACGATTTCCTAGCATCTCGACGGCGGCTTTTTCGTTTAGCCGCCGTTCCGTCAGCCTCTTGGCGACCGTCTCAGTTCGGCCAGGAGCGGACATTAGCCAGACTTGCCAAAAAAGAGTTTTTTCGAGCTATGATCCGTAAGAAGGAGGACGCATATGACCTATATTAATAGAAGAAAGTTAATAAAAACTGGCGTAGCCGCAGCAGGCCTAGCTGGCGTGAGCATTCATTCCGTTGCCAGTGACGAGCCTTCTGGCCCAAAGGAGACTGCATTGACTGACCAAAAACTGAATGACTCAGTAGATGATATTTTCGGGGA
>CAJQPR010000101.1 GCA_905480255.1 uncultured Woeseiaceae bacterium
GCCAGGTGAGGGTTTGATCGGGCAATTCAAAGCGAATGACATGCCGATGGGTGCTGGTGACAAATCGAATCCCTATCGTGACTGATGCGATGGTTCCAATGATTAGTGGCCCGCCTTGCTCGACCATGTCGTTCACACCAGCCAGCAGCATGAAAACGAAGAATGCTGCAGCGAGAAAGCAGGCGGCTCCCACGATTATTCGATAGTAGGCCGTCTCCTTCTGATATTTGATAGCGTGGCAATCACGAACATCGAAGTACTCGAACCTGTAGTTGACGAGTTCACGTTTGTCTCGCCTCAGAAGGACAATTTGCTGGTCGGATATGGCAGCCACGTTGCCGATATTTGAGGGATGTTCTGACTGATCCAGCAGTTCGGCGACGAGTGTTCCGTCGAGTTCAATGTGATGTTTAGAGTCGTCAGTCATTGTCGAGGAATAAACTGTTTTCTTATTTCGCGAATAGCTGCGGACCCTCAGCCATTCTAATCATGATCCATGCTTGCAGTTCAGCGTTTGTGATCAGGAACGCTACGGCCGTTCAACAAGGGCAAACAGAAGCTTTTCTATTTGGTTGCGCATATCGTCATTGGGCCCGGCCGGCGAGCTTGCCGCCGCAGCTTCGCCTTCCAGTAGAATCGGGTTTAACAGGCCAACCGCTTTGTCCGCAGCGGCATTCGCTTCAGCAATACTGTCGCGAATATTCTTGGGACTTGAACCGCATCCGGCAACCAGGATGCCGGGCTCGCTGGACTCGACATTTGCGCCGTTTGTGCCGGATACCTCAAGATAGCCCGAATCGCCAACAGAAACTCCAGCGGCTTCTGCCAGTGCTTGCAGGTCATCCGGTGGTTCCACGTCGACGCACAATACAATCATGTCGAAGTCCTGCTTCACATACTTCTTTTCAGTGAAGTCTTCGTACGAGACGCCAAGATTTCCGTCCTGAGGCTGGACGCGAAATGCCGCGCCCCAATGGACATTGATTCCGGTTTTTTCTGTTAACTGCTGTGCCGCTTCCTCGCTCGTGGGTGGTGACAACACCAGGACGGAAACTGTTTCAACATCCTGGTCCAGCAGCTGCTTTGCCTGGCTTGCAACGATGTACAGCGCAAACGGAGAAGGATCATCGAGAACCAGCAGCACGCTATCCGGGTACTCTTCGTTCGACGGCCGTGATGCATAGCCGCCGGATGGTCCCGGCGATTCAAGCAGCCGTTGCAGTTCTGCAGACGTCACGACATCCGGATGCGCACCGTAACCCAGTTCTGAGAATTCTTCGCCAGACTGAATCTGCATGCCAGGCGCCAGGATTACAGCACTCACGTTGCGCTCGTGTTTCGTTTCAAGAGCCTGATCGAAATGAATCGCATTGTCGTCACACACTTCAGTACAACGATTGCACGGTAGATAGTTCGGCGGTGTGTTAAGGCAATTTTCGATGTCGATCGCCCAGGCCTCGGGCATTGTCGTAATCATCGGCGTGTAAATTGCCTTTCGGAACGTCAGGCCGACGTCGAATTCGTTCGGCAGCACCACCGGGCAAACCGCATGGCACAACTTGCAGCGCGTGCAGTCATCGGTGACAAAGCGCGCGCGCTCGGTAATTGAAACGTTGAAACTACCCGCACGTCCGCTGACTGACGTGAGCGTTGCATTTGTGATGAACTCGATGTTGTCGTTTTCGGCCAGTGATTGAAATAACGGTACTGGTTCGCCTTCAGCACGGTCACCAATTGCATTCGACTTTGTCATCGGCGCGGCAAGCTTTCCGCCGATTATTGGCTGTCGCTCGACGACGATTGCAGTGGCTCCCGCAGCGGCGATTCTCTGCGCGGCGGTTAAGCCGGCAATTCCGGCGCCAACGATCAGGACCGCGTCACTCATGCGGCTTTATTCTCCGCAGCAAGTTGTATTCCGGCATCAAGTGCCTTCAGGTTCAGCTCAAGGATATGCGGTTTCACTGTCGATCGAATCGCTGCCTCGACAGATTCACGACTGACGACGCCGGTAGCACCGATCAGGTAACCGAGCATAACGACGTTGGCCGCCATGCGGGTGCCGAGTTCTTCGGCGATACGCGTTGCGGGGACACGGTGAATGTCCTGCTCATCGTCCTCTGGCTGCACCAGGTCAGCATCGGCGAGCAAGAGGCCGCCGGGCCTCAGTCCCGAACGAAACATGACGTAGGCCTCCTGGAAAAAGACGGCAAGAACATCTGCCGACATGACGAATGGATAGTCGACGGAGTCGTCCGATATGACGACATCGGCCCGGGAAGCGCCACCGCGGGCCTCCGGACCGTACGATTGGGTACAAACAGCATCCTTACCGTCAAATAACGCCGCCGCCTTGCCGAGCAGACGGCCTGAAAGAACGATGCCTTGACCGCCGACACCGCCGAAGCGGACCTGGGTAGTTCGTGATTTGGCCGGGTTATTCAACGAAAGGTGTCCTTTCAATGTCGACAAAATTGCCGACCGTAATGGGCTTCGATGCGTCAATCAGATCGATATCCAGATCTTCCAGGTTGGTGGCGCCATTTTCGATACGACATCGCTCGCGATAAATCTCAACCTCATGCAATCCGTCACCGATCTTGTTCGCCCGACCGAAGCTCGT
>CAJQPR010000102.1 GCA_905480255.1 uncultured Woeseiaceae bacterium
ACCGAAACTGTCATTCCCATTTCTTCGCGGTACCACAGGCCCATCTCGGCTCGATTACCAAGATGGTTCAGGTCATGACCCATCCAATCGAGCGCAGCGAAACTTTGCCCTTTGAGCATGACGTCATACAACAGGACAGTGTTTAACATGCTGTTGCGCATCTTCAGCACCAGCGCAATTTCACCGCTGTTTTCTGGCACCTTGAACTCGAAATCCAGGGAATCGTGATAATCATTCGGACTGACGTTAGCCATACGGTTACTTGTTGCAGACCACGCCTGACCATCCGCAGCAGTGACTTCCGCCATAATGTCGCGATCGTATTGATCGACAGCACTGACGGGTTCAATAGTCGTTCCGACCAGGAGTGGATCGCCATCGCTATCGGGATAGGCGACCTGATCTGCCGCATGTGTGATCTCGAGAACTTCCAGTTGATCGATGTAGTGCGTCTCAAGCATCTCGTTACGGATATCCAGTTCAACGAAACCGTCTTGCACATGCTGGAGACCCAGCTTGTCTATGTCCCGTGCCTGGAAAGAAGGAGCAATACTGTAGGAAAAAAGCTCTGCCTCAAGAAGCGCTTCGCCGGAATCGGCGCTGTAGACCGTCGGGCACGACCCAAACAGCGCAACTGCAACAAGACCTCCAAGTAAAATCCACCCGGCAGTTCCAGCGGTCGATGCGGCGGCGGTAGCGCCCGTGCTGACCGGCGTTTGGAAACTCTCCATTGCAGCGATATCGTCAAGCGCAATTTCATCGACGAACCGATTATTCTCGAGAGTAATGTCGAATCGCTCTCCTTTTCCCTGGACCTTGCCGTCGTATACGTTTATGCCCTCAGGAAATACGACGGTCGAGCCGTCGAGCAAATGGGCCTTAACCGGGCTGGATATCAGGATTGGCGTTTCTGCCGAGACGTCGACCGGCACGATATCAACTCTGTGCACGATGCAGGACGCAATCGCCAGCGTCAGCAACAACATAATGCAACCCGAAAATAGCTTTCTGATCATCTTGCTCCCCTTAACTACGACCATCGCTGGAATCAGTATAGACAATATGGGGAAATCTACTGATTCTCCTGAGGGAATCCTGTTGTTTTCCTGATTTTCTTAGTTTGGAGGAAAACCTGGTTGAGCGCATCTAAAGGCGATACATGATGCCAAATATGTGGTGCCACACATATTTTCTGACCCCAGGATCATTCGCACCAGCGGCCTCCGGCCGAAGGAATGCATCAATGTACAGTGCGATCATCGCCAACAACATTTCCCGACATTGCCACGGCATCAGCATACATAAATGATCTTCCCGTCTTTGACTGCAACGGCAGTGGCTTTTGGATTTGCGTCGTCCACGGTAATGATGTTGCCGTTCAAGTAGACGGTATCCGCCTCCTCCAGGGTTTCAACATTCGAAACAGCGTCGACGTTATCGGACGAGTCACAACCCGAAAGGCTGGCTGCCAACCCAAAGGCTGTTAATTTCAGTACAAGCGCGAAGCGCATCAGATTTCCTTTTTGTATTTGCTGATCAATGATTCAGTTGAAGCACATGGATTTGAAACGAGCGACTAAGACAACTGCACGATCTGCTTGCCCGTTTTGCCACCCTGCAACAAATCCATAAACGCCTGGGGTGCATTCTCGACGCCTTCGGCAATGGTTTCGCGATACTTCAACTTGCCTTCCGCCACCCAGGGAATGGCCTTGGCGACATACTCTGCACACGCTTCAGGGTGATCGGTAACGATGAAGCCACGCATGGTGATGCGACGACCCACCATCACCATCATTCCCCGCGGGCCCGGCGTCGGGGCTTCGGCATTGTAGTCCGCGATCATTCCGCACAAGGCTATTCGTCCGAAATCACGCATGCTCCACAGGACTGCTTCCATCAATTCGCCACCGACATTCTCAAACAGGACATCGACACCGTCCGGGCACACCTCTTTGACGCTGCGCAGCAACGAATCGCTGGTCTTGTAACTGAAGCCGGCGTCATAGCCGAACTCTTCCTTCAGAAGCGCCACCTTTTCATCGGAGCCGGCAGAACCCGAAACACGGCAGCCCAGTATTTTCGCAAGCTGCCCGACTACGCTGCCAACAGCACCGGACGCGGCAGAGACAAAGACCTGGTCCTCTGCTTTCGCCTCGGCAATCTTCATCAGCCCAACGTATGCCGTCATACCCGGCATGCCCAGGATGCCGAGGTGCCAGGACAACGGCGCAGAACTCTGCGGCAATTTGCGTAACAAGCTGCCATCGCAAATCGAATAGTTTTCCCAGCCGAGCATACCGGTAACGTGATCGCCTTCGGCGATACCCTCAAAATTACTTGCGACAACTTCACCCACAACGCCCGCCTGCAATACCTCGCCAAGCTGGAATGGCGGAACGTAGGATTTCACATCGTTCATTCGACCGCGCATGTACGGATCGACTGACATGAAAATATTGCGGACCAGCACTTCGCCATCGCCCGGCTCGCCAACCTCGCCTTCTGTCACCGTGAAATTATCGAGTGAAACCCAGCCTGATGGCCTGCTTGCAAGGAGCACCTGCTTGTTCTTCATATTTCCTGTTCCTGTTACCGGTCGTTTGATGAATGGTACCGCACGCCAGGCGATTGACTCTGCTTTTTATCTATCGGGTAGTTACCAGGGCGTCCGTTGCTCGAATTGCATCACGGCGCATAATAGTGCACAGCTGAGACGCGCCAAATTCACGCAGGTGCAAGAAAACAAATTTGGCGGGTAGAAAGTATTGCTTTAGCGTTCGGCTAAGAATCAGTCTCCGGTGACCCCATACCGCAGGCAGATGGTGTAACGTGACTATGATGTGGAAAATCACTTCAAATAAATCGACTCTTATCGCAATGATCGCCTGGCTCTGCATATCCGCATGCACCGACAGCGAGCGCCATGACTCGGATGAACCGGAACCGATCGAGCTACGCGTAATGACATTCAATATTGAATGGGGCGGCACAAACATCAGCTTCGAAAATGTCGTTCGGGCAATTCGCTTGTCCAATGCCGACATCGTTGGTATCCAGGAAGCGGAAGGGAACCTGCCGCGTCTCGCCGCTGAGCTCGGCTGGCATTACAACTCGCAAAACTATGCGATGTCGAAGTTTCCGATTCTGGATCCGCCCAACGCGAGTCGCCTGTTCGTCTATGTGGAAGTACGTCCGGGGCAAGTGGTCGCGTTGGCGAATGTGCATCTGCCGTCTGACCCATCCGGCACGGAATTCATTCGCGACGGCGGGCTGCCGGACGACGTCATCGAGCTTGAAAAAATGGTCCGCCTCGAGTCGCTGAAACCGTTTCTGGAGGTTCTGGAACCTGTCGTCAATAACATTACACCCGTATTCCTGACCGGTGACTTTAATGCGCCTTCCCACGCCGATTGGACGGAAGACATGGTCGGTGCTCGACCGTTTCTAAGGTACTCGGTGGATTGGCCGGTGAGTCGAGCGATTGAGAGCGCCGGGTTCAAGGACTCATGGCGCGATGCGCATCCGAATCCGAAGACAGACCCTGGCCTCACATGGTGGGCCGGCCGACCGCCATTGGAAAGTTATGCGCCCGGAGAGAATGATCCGCAAGATCGTATCGACTTCGTTTGGTTCGCCGGATCCGCAAAAGTGTTGTCCAGCCAACTTGTTGGGGAGGTTGGCGCAGAGAATGTCGCCTTGAGCGTCTCGCCATGGCCCAGCGATCATCGCGCCGTGGTATCGACGTTTTCAGTAACCCCGGCGGCCGTGCCTCGTCTGGTCAGTGCGAGCCGTCGAATATTTGACCAGGATGACGATGTAGCCATCGTTTATCGACACGCGCCAAATTCCAGGGTCGAAGTGGGCGGCATTAGCAGTGACACAGTGTCCGGCAATGGCGAACAGCGATTTCCAGCCGGAACGTTCTCTCCAGGCTATTACAAAGTCGCTCTGCACACGCCGGGGAACGAAACAATCGGTAACGACTTCTGGGTAGTGGACAAGGACGCTACCCCCGAGGTAAGTGTGACACGCGATACGTACGAAAGCGGCGAAGCCATAGAAATCAACTGGCAGAATGGCCCCGGAAACCGCAACGACTACCTCGGGATCTATGAGGTTGGCATCGAATCGGCTTACATTCCTGGCTACGACGGCGGTTTGACCTGGCTCTACATCAATGCGCTGCCTGACGGGTCAATTCTCCTCGACGAAACCACGTCTGAGATTGCATGGCCGATACCCCCGGGAAACTACGTGGCACGACTGATGAAAGATGATGGCTACGATACTCTCGCAGAATCAGCCCCCTTTGTTATTCGTTAGGTAACGCGTCCGGCACGTTGCAACGCGCCAATTGCGCCGCAGAAAACACTCCCGAATATCATCCAGTTCTGTAACAAGTTCGGGCGCGAGAGAGAAATTGGCGAGAAATTGGGGTCGAACCGAGGTTTTCTTTGAAAGAAATTGGGGTCGAACCGAGGTTTTCTTTGAAAGAGAAATTGGGGTCGAACCGAGATTAAAGAAATCTTCGGTTCGACCCCAATTTTTTCCGGATCCCGGCTGTATGCGGACCAGCTCGGGAAACCTGCGCGATTCATCGCTATTGACCGGCAAGCATCCGGCGCCGATCGTACGCGTCGCTGTAACGAACGATGCTGCGGGTTCCAAGTTTGTCGCCGTTTTCGAATTCGCTAATTCGTGTCGTCACTTCAAACATCGCCTGGCCGATCTGTTCGGCTCTCACAGCGGCACCGACAGGTGCAAAGAACCAAAAAAGAAGGTCCTGGCCGATATGCGCCTCTTCATCGGTCGGCCCGATGTAGTCCGGCCGATACGCAATCACCTGAAGATTCGTTCCCTCGGCGAATTCAAACAGCGTTCGCTCGGCACGTATTTTTTCGCGTGCCCACATCGCGCTTGAGTCCTCCGAGATATCGCTGGAACTGATGTAGTGAAATGAAATGTCGGGCTTGTTACTAACATCGGCCCACTCCGCCACAAAGCGCGCCGGAAAGTCGACGTGAATAATGCCGTAGGTTTCTTCGTCGACGCCGACAGAGCTAATTCCGATCGCCCAGTAAACCGCATCTGCATCCGCTATTTGCTGTTGAACTGCCGAGTACTCGAGATAATCCATGTGAATCGTCATCTGTACCTTCCCGGAAGCAACACCTTCCTCCATTCGAGGTGTTGCTCGCCGTGTAATCACATGAATCTTTTT
>CAJQPR010000103.1 GCA_905480255.1 uncultured Woeseiaceae bacterium
AACCGGCAACGTGACCTGCTTCGTGTAGTCGCGCAGAACATGCATCCGGTTGACGATAATGGCCCGAAGGTTTTCTACGTCCAGTTCCGAATCCGGTGTCGGTTCGATAATCGGCTGCGGCGCGACGCGGTTCACATTCGCGAGCCCAAACAGCGAGAAAATTTTGATGTACAGCCATCCAATATCAAATTCCCACTTTCGAACAGAAAACTTTGCCGATGTCGGAAACGCGTGATGATTGTTGTGCAGCTCTTCGCCGCCGATCAGCAAACCCCAGGGCACGATATTGGTTGCTGCGTCGTCACATTCGAAATTCCGGTAGCCGGAGTGGTGGCCGACCCCGTTGATAATGCCCGCGGCAAACACCGGCATGGACATCATCTGAATCGCAAAAATAGTAATTCCGGGTACGCCGAAAAATAACAGGTTTGCGACGAACATGAAAATGATGCCGCCGAATGGAAAACGCAGATAGATGTTCCGCTCCAGCCAGTCGTCCGGCGTGCCGCGACCGAACTTCTCGAGAGTTTCCTTGTTCCTGGTTTCCTCGCGGTAAAGCTCTGCGCCCTCAAGCATCACTTTCTTCAAACCATAGATTTGCGGGCTATGTGGATCATCTTCTGTCTCGCAATACGCGTGATGTTTCCTGTGGATGGAAACCCACTCCCTGGTCAGCATGCCGGACGTACACCAGATCCAGAAGCGGAAGAAATGCCTGAGAACGGGGTGCAGGTCAATCGCCCGATGCGCCTGGTCCCGGTGCAGGTAGAGAGTGACCGCCATCATCGTGATTTGCACCATGATGAATGCCGCTAAAACATATCCCCAGAAACTGAGGTCGAGGAGTCCGTAAAGGTAGTTCATTAATATATCCGGTGATCGGGCGACGAATCGAACTATATCGAATGTGGCTTTGCCAGTCGCGTTCAGACTATATTGTGCCACCGCACGACCAGTTCAATACTTATGCCGGAATTACCTGAAGTCGAAACGAGCCGCCGCGGCATCGCGCCGTGGCTTGAGAACCAGCAAGTCCGCGACGTTATCGTCCGGGACAGACGACTCCGCTGGCCGGTACCCGTGGATATTGACCGGAAATTGCCGGGGCAGCAGATTCGTTCTGTGAAACGACGGGCGAAGTACCTCCTGTTCGACACGGCAGCAGGAACCGCCATGCTGCATCTTGGCATGTCCGGGAGCGTCAGAATCATCGATCACGACGAACCGGCCGGCAAACACGATCACGTTGATATCTGCCTCGAGAGTGGCAAGGCGCTGCGTTTCAGGGATCCGCGCCGGTTCGGCTCACTTTTATGGACCAAAGATCCGCTGAATCACAAACTGCTGCGCGATCTCGGGCCAGAGCCCTTGTCTGACATGTTTAACGGCGACTATTTGTGGCGGAAATCGCGCGGACGGAAAGTCAGCATCAAGCAGTTCATCATGAATGCATCGGTTGTGGTCGGCGTCGGTAATATCTATGCGAGCGAGGCATTGTTCCGCTCCGGCATTCATCCAAAAAGAAATGCAGGCAGGGTATCGGTCGGGCGAATATCGAATCTCGCGAGCACGATCAAGTCAGTGCTCGAGCAGGCGATCAAAGCCGGCGGAACGACACTTCGGGATTTTCATGGTGGCGACGGCGAGCCAGGCTATTTCAAACAACAACTGGATGTATACGATCGAGCGAACCTGCCGTGTCGAAAGTGCAGTGAGCCGATCACAGTGATTGTGCTGGGCCAGCGGTCCACGTACTACTGCAAACAATGTCAGCGCTAGAAATGACTGGTTAGACCAGCGATGGCGATTACCCAACGCGCTTCATCAGCGCCTCGTTGACCATCGGCGAGACGAATTCGGAAATATCGCCGCCCATGCTACAGATCTCCCGTACCAGGCTGGACGAGATGAAGTTGTAGGTTTCAGTGGGCGTCAGGAACGCAGTCTCGACGTCCTCAGCAAGGTGCCGGTTCATATTGGCAAGCTGAAACTCGTATTCAAAATCTGACACCGCTCGCAAACCTCTTAAAATTACGCCGAGATTATTCTCACGGGCAAAATCGACTGTAAGGCCGTCATAGCCCGTCACTTCAACATTGTCGAGATCGGCCAGCGATGTTCGTGCCAGCTCGACACGCTCTTCCAGCGTGAACATCGGTTCCTTACTTGGGTTTGCCGCTATCGCGAGTACCACCTTGTCGAACAATCGACATGCGCGTCGCACCAGATCTTCGTGTCCGAGCGTAATCGGATCGAAGGTTCCCGGGTACATGGCTGAAACTGTCATCGGATACTCCCTCAACTCGCAGTATTGATCAGTGAATATCGAACATTGCCGGCCGTTTTCTCTCGCAGGATTTCCCATCCGGCCGGCAGAGTCGGCACCAACTGATCAATATCCTGCTCCAGGTAGACCAGCGCACCTGCAGCAAGCCAGTGCCGTTCTGCAAGGAGTCTACACAATTCTTCGTAGTGATCGGCAGCGAAAGGGGGATCGAGGAATACGATATCAAATGTCTCGCCACCCTCCTGCCCGAGCCAGGCCAATGCATCAGCCTCGTGCACCACCGCATTGTCCGCATCCAGTTCCCGGATGCTCCCCCGCAGACGAAGAACCGCCTTTTTAGCGCACTCAACAAACACAGCGGAGTTCGCTCCACGTGAAAGAGCCTCGAGGCCGAGCGCACCCGTGCCGGCAAAAAGATCAAGGCAGTCGGCACCTTCAATTACTGGTGCAAGCCAGTTGAACAATGTCTCGCGAATTCTCTCCGCGGTCGGGCGCAGGCCTGGCTCATCAGCAACAGGCAAAAGGCGACTGCGCCATTTTCCGGCTACAATACGCAACCGTCCTGATGGTGAACCCCGGGTGCTGCGGTTTTGTTTACTCAATCGCCTCGTGCCTGTGTTTGCCCTTATCGGGCCAATATCCGAGATTACTCCAGGATCCCTGCAGGAAGAAATTTGTGTTTGGAAAAAAGAACGAGCCCGGGACTGAAAAGAAGCAGGGATTCGTAACAAGGCTCAGGGCAAAGCTCAATCGCGGCGACAGCTGGTTAACTTATGACCTCGCCAATCTTGCCCCTGGCGGCAACATCGATGAGGAAGTCCTGGAGGATCTCGAGGCTGAGCTTGTGATGGCTGACGTTGGCGTCGAGGCCACAGAACGGATCATTTCGGGACTGCAAAAGAGCCTCGCGCGGAAAGAACTGAAGGATGTCGCCTCGCTGAAGCAGGGCCTCCGTACGGCACTAATCGAAATACTTGAGCCGGTTGAAGCGCCTCTCATAATTCCCGATATGGCCGGCCCTTTTGTCATCCTGATGGTTGGCGTTAATGGCGCCGGCAAAACCACAACCATCGGCAAAATGGCCAGAAAGCTTCAGGATGACGGGCACAGCGTCATGCTGGCCGCGGGAGATACATTCAGGGCCGCCGCTGTCGAACAGCTCCAGGCCTGGGGCCAGCGCAATAGCGTACCGGTAATCGCGCAACAGGCTGGTGCCGACCCGGCTGCAGTGGTCTTTGACGCTTATGAAGCTGCCCGATCCAGAAAAATCGACGTGCTTCTCGCTGATACTGCCGGCCGATTGCAAAACCAGCAGGGCTTGATGGACGAACTGTCCAAGATCAAACGAGTTTTGGCGCGCCATTGCGAAGATGCGCCACATGAAATCATGCTCGTACTGGATGCAAGCCAGGGTCAGAATGCAATGGTGCAGGCCGAGAAATTTCATGAGGCCCTCGGTCTAACCGGGATTACAGTAACCAAGCTCGATGGTTCCGCCAAAGGCGGTATTCTCCTGGCAATCGCGCACAAGCTGAATATTCCGGTACGCTTCATCGGAATTGGTGAGAGCGCGGATGACATGCAGGCCTTCGAAGCCGCAGATTACGTTGATGCGCTACTCTCGAACGAATCCTGAATCCGGACTAATTCGCTTTGATTCGAATTGAAGAGGTTACGAAACGATACCCGGGCGGTCATGATGCGCTCAGGGGGCTAACCCTGCACGTTGACAAGGGCGAGATGGTTTTTGTCACCGGACACTCGGGTGCGGGCAAAAGCACATTGCTGCGGCTTATCGCCTTAATCGATCGGCCGACTAATGGCCAGGTGATCGTCGACGGCCAGAACACGCGCAAAATTACACGTCGCCGAATACCGGCATACCGTCGCCAGATCGGTATGGTGTTTCAGGATCACAAGCTACTTTACGACCGTCCTGTTTTCGACAACGTCGCATTGCCGCTGGTCATTGCAGGTATCGGCCAGCGTGAGGCCGCTCGAAAAGTAAGGGCGGCGCTTGATCAGGTCAGCCTTCTACACAAGGAAAAGCAGTTCCCGGAAACTTTATCGTCCGGTGAACAACAGCGCGTCGGCATCGCACGTGCAATCGTCACCCGTCCCAAGCTGCTGATTGCCGATGAACCTACCGGCAATCTCGACCCCGATCTGTCGCTTGAGGTGATGCGCATTTTTCGCCGCTTCAATGAGGTTGGTGTGACCTTGTTAATCGCCAGCCATGACATCGCGCTGATCGATCAACTTGGTTGCCGCCGTATCGCATTGGCCGACGGCCAGCTGCAGGTTGACGAGGAGGAAGATGTTGTTGCCGAGTATGCGGAACGACTGGAAGCCGAACGGGGGCACGATTAGTGGCCGCAATAAAATCGTCTGAGGCCCTCGCGGCGCCGCGCAAGACCGGCAGAATCTCCGGATGGTTCGTTCTGCACCTGAGCACAGCCGTCGCCGCGCTCGGTCGCCTGTCCAGGCAACCGTTCGCCAGCCTGATGACGGTTCTTGTTATCGCCGTGACGCTTGCATTGCCGGCGGCGATGCATGTGGTCATCAAGAATGCGCAGTCAATCAGCGCCTCGTGGGACAACGCGCTCGATTTTTCAGTCTATCTGCATACTGAAGTTACCCTGGAACAGGCATCAAAACTCGCTGACATTGTTGCCCAACGCGCGGACGTGGAGAACGTCACCCTGATTCCGGCGGATGAGGCGCTGGCGGAATTTCGGGAACAATCGGGTTTCGGTGACGCGCTCGATTACCTGACAGATAACCCGCTCCCGCATACATTGGTTGTCCGGCCCGGAAGCGCCAATACGGAAGTCTCCATGGGCTTACTGAACGAGGAGCTTGGCAACCTTCCAGAGGCTGATTTTGTTCAGGTCGATACTGAGTGGGTGCAACGTTTTCACGCGATACTCAATATTCTTGAACGCGCAATAATGATGGGTGCCGGCCTGCTCGGCCTGGCCATCATTGTGATTATCGGCAACACCATTCGCCTCGATATTCAGAACCGTAGCGAAGAAATTGAAGTGACGAAACTGATAGGTGCCAGCAACGCCTTTGTCCGCCGACCGTTTCTCTATATCGGCCTTTGGTATGGCCTCGGGGGTGGACTACTCGCGTTGGCGCTCGTCGGCTACGGTATGTATGCCCTCGCGGAGCCGGTTTCTCGCCTCTCCGGACTGTATGAGAGCGCCTTCGATGTGCTTTCCCTGGATTTTCCGGAAAGCTTGATTATCATCGGCTCCGGCATTGCGCTGGGACTCATCGGTTCCTGGATTGCAGCGGCCCGCCATATGCGGAAAATCGAACCCCGCTAGCAGGCGCCCGCTTCACAGTGGCAGGTTATGCGCCATATTGCCGCAACTCATGAATTCTGTATCTTCTTGTTTTTATTGTTATTTTAGAACTTACCTCAAAGGAACCAAACTCGGTTGTTAGCACTCTAACCTTGGGAGTGCTAAAATTGAGCGCTATCACGGAGGCACAGAAACTTATGACTTTGGCAGTCACTACAATTGATCACGACCTGACGTTGAAGGGCCCTGTTGGCAGCCTGGATGCCTATATTCAGGCAGTTGGCGCCATTCAGGTATTGAGCAAAGAGGACGAGCAGGCCCTCTCCCATCGTTTTCGCGATGAGGAAGATCTGCAGGCCGCACGCGAACTGGTTATGGCACACCTGCGCTTCGTCGTACACATAGCAAAGGGTTATACCGGCTATGGCCTCCCGCTCGCCGACCTGATTCAGGAAGGCAATGTCGGATTAATGAAAGCCGTCAAACGGTTCGACCCGTCTTTTGACGTTCGACTGGTCTCATTTGCCGTGCACTGGATTCGTGCCGAGATTCATGAATACGTATTGCGCAACTGGCGCATCGTTAAGGTTGCCACGACCAAGGCACAGCGAAAATTGTTTTTTAACCTTCGTAAGAACAAGAAGAGTCTTGCCTGGCTGTCGCATGCTGAAACGATCGCGGTCGCCAAGGACCTTGGGGTAAATCCAAAGGATGTAACGGAGATGGAACGTCGACTGACAGCACGTGACGCGATTTTCGATCCGGCACCGGACTCGCGCGATGATGACCGTGCATTCTCACCGGCGGCATTTTTGCCGAGCCCGCACTCCGATCCGGCCATCCAGGTCGAAAATACGGACTGGCATGATGATGCAACTTCACGCATGACGGAAGCACTTGAAACACTGGACGACAGAAGTCGGCGCATCCTGGAAACACGCTGGCTGGCCGAAGACAAACTGACGCTGCATGATCTTGCAGACGAGTTTGGAGTTTCTGCGGAGCGTATTCGTCAGGTGGAAGTGAATGCCATCAAGAAACTCAGGGTTGCCATGGGTGTCTAGGCAAGCTATGAGTTAGCTTAAACTACAAGCATAAAAAAACCCGCAGTGATGCGGGTTTTTTTTGTTCTGAAAAAATGACTCAGGTCGTAACCGGCACCATCGTGATTTCAACCCGGCGATTTGACTGCCGACCACTGTTTGTCCCATTGTCTGCAACCGGCATGCTTTCACCAAGTCCGATTGAGATCAGGCGCTGCGAACTAATTCCCTGCGACTTAAGATACTGAGATACAGACGACGAACGTCGTTCCGAAAGCGCCTGGTTGTAACCGTCAGAACCTGTGCTGTCCGTATGTCCCGCGACCTCGACAACCGTTTGGTCAAACTCGACAAGAACTTTGGAAACGGACGTGAGTACATCGAAAAACGCCGGGCTCAGATCAGAACTGTCCGTTGCAAAGGTAACGTGCCCCGGCATATTCAACGTAATGTTGTCGCCGATACGCGTTACGCTGACCCCGGTGCCCTGAAGTTCCGCGCGAAGCTCTGCTTCCTGGCGATCCATGTAGTTTCCTATTGCACCACCGGCCAGCGCGCCAACGCCTGCACCGATCAATGCACGCTGTCGCCGCTCGACAGCATCATCTCCGGATGCCAGCCCAACGACCGCGCCAGCGATCGCGCCGATCACGGCGCCTTTGGTCGCGCTGCTGGTTTTCGATTCCTGCGTATAGGGATCAAGCGTCTCGCACCCACCCAAAATAACGGTGAGGCTCACCGTCACTAAGAAAATTTTTATTGCATTGAATTTCATTGTCATTACCTCTTTGCCACCGTTGCCAGCGGTAGCGACCCTTTGCGAAGTTTGCGGTGCCATTGTACGCCCCATCTTCCTGAACAGACGCTGAAGCGGCCCGTCACCGGAACAATAGACTGTCCTGCGAATTCAAAAGTGTGTGGCAAGTCTCAGTTTCACGGGCAGGCACGCCCTGCGGCCCTGCATGTAGAATGGTGTGTTCTGTACGCCAAGAAAATGGAAACCAGCGATGCCGGAGACGGACAGATGGCTCATCGACTATGCTGAAAATCACGTCGACATTGGTTTCGGCGGAATCTACTGGGTCGCGGTTCTAACACTGGTGATCAGCACGACGGGCCTGTTGTGGTCATTGCCTGTTCCCGATGAGTTTGCACAGATTTCCCCTGTACTGAACTGGGGCAGCACCTTCCTGATGGCTGCAGTCGTCTATTACTTCATCATTTCAATGCCCCTCGCGATTGGAATGTTGCCCTTTATCTTCGGTGTGGCGGCAGTGCAGATCTGGCTGGTTGAGTCACCGCATTCATTACCCCAGGTGTCTGCATTCCTGTTCGCCCTGAGCCTGGCCGGCCTGTGGCTCGGCCAACGGGGCAATGGCGGATTCCGGGCCGTTATCCATGACATTCAGTTGATAATGATTGCCCCGCTCTGGCTCCTGTCTGTTTTGTACAAACGGCTCGGAATCCCCTATTAGCGGCTAATTCATTCCGGTAGAATCACGGGCCCGTTCGACGCCTGACCAAGCCCTGGAGGCACCGTGGCCGCCACTGAAAAAAGACAACTGAACCCCCTCGATCTTTATGACATTCGGGCCGAGCTCTCTGAAGAAGAGTGCATGGTGCAGGATTCTGTCGCCCGCATGGTCGACGACAAAGTACTTCCTGTTATTCGCGAAGCATTCGAGAACCACACGTTTCCCAGGGAGTTGATTCAGGAAGTTGCTGACCTCGGGCTACTCGGCAGTTCGATTGAAGGCTATGACTGCGCCGGCCTCAATTCGATCTGCTACGGGCTTATTTGCCAGGAACTGGAGCGTGGCGATAGTGGCCTGAGAAGCTTTGTCTCCGTGCAATCAAGCCTGGTCATGTACCCGATTCACGCCTACGGCTCCGAAGAGCAAAAACAACGCTGGCTCCCGGCGATGGCAAAAGGCGAGGCAATCGGCTGTTTCGGGCTCACCGAACCACAGGGCGGATCCGACCCCAGCAACATGAAGACTCATGCCAAACGCGATGGCGATGACTGGATTCTTAACGGGTCCAAAATGTGGATTACGAACGGCAACCTGGCCGATGCCGCCGTGGTGTGGGCCACTACAGAGGACGGCGTGCGAGGATTCATCGTAGAAAAAGACATGCCCGGTTTTACCGCCCAGGAAATCGAAAACAAGTTTTCATTGCGGGCATCGGTCACGTCGGCGCTGTTCTTCGACAACGTTCGTGTGCCTGACGCAAGTGTCCTGCCAGGCGTTGTCGGTCTCAAGGGACCGTTGAGCTGCCTGACTCAGGCGCGCTATGGAATCACCTGGGGCGTTATCGGAGCCGCTCAGGCCTGCCTGAATGAAGTACTGAATTACACGCAGGATCGCATCCTTTTCCACAGACCGTTATCGCACAATCAGACTATTCAGCTACGCATGGCCGACATGGCGCGACGCATTACAACCGCGCAACTTCTGTCGTTACATCTCGGTCGCATGAAAGACCAGGGCCGTATGACCCCCACCCAGGTTTCTGTCGCAAAATGGAACAACTGTCGTGCTGCAATCGACATTGCCCGTGACGCCCGCGACATTCTGGGTGGCGCCGGCATCAGCGCTGAGTATGTTCCGGTGCGACATATGCTCAACCTGGAAAGCGTCATCACCTACGAAGGTACGGAGACTGTTCATCAGCTTGTCGTCGGTAAGGAACTGACCGGCGTCAATGCCTTCTGAAGCACTGCCGAAAAATCGTGACGTCTGGCGCATAGCTGCGCCAATGATCCTGTCAAACATCTCCGTGCCGCTTCTCGGCATGGTGGATACCGGTGTGACTGGTCACCTTGATGACGCCGTGTACCTTGCTGCCGTCGCAATCGGCTCAACTATTTTCGGCTTCCTTTATGCGGGCTTTAATTTTCTGCGCATGGGTACCACCGGAATTACGGCACAGCGGTTTGGCGCGAACGACGGAGATGGTCTTAAGGTCGCACTCGGCCAGGCGCTGATCGCGGCGCTCGCCATTTCCCTGGCACTGATCCTGCTGCAAATACCGATCGCCACGCTGTCCATGCAACTGCTCGGGCCAGCACCTGACATCACCAACTTCGCCAACGAATACTTCTATATCCGCATCTGGAGCGCTCCTGCCACGCTTGCAAACTATGCATTGATCGGCTGGTTCATTGGTTTGCAGAACGCGCGCGTCCCTCTCTATATAGTTCTTGCAATCAATCTGACCAATATTGTACTGGACCTCTTCTTTGTACTGGTGCTTGGCATGAAGGTTGATGGCGTCGCTGCCGCGTCGGTGATTGCCGAGTATTCCGGCCTTGCAGTCGGTGGCATTTTTGCTTTTTCCTATCTGAAGCGTCACAGCGGCCACATGCTCTTGTCACACCTTACGACGCTAAAGGAATACAAAGCCTTTTTTGCAGTCAATGCACATCTGCTCGTTCGTACGATGGCGCTAATGTTTACCTTTGCGTCGATTACCGCGGCCGGCGCACGACTGGGTGGAATGGTGCTCGCGGCGAACGCCGTGTTGATCAACCTGTTAAACCTGATGTCCTTCGCCCTCGATGGATTTGCGCATGCAGCAGAAGCGCTCGTTGGCAAGGCGGTCGGTGCAAAAGACAGGGCGGCACTTCGCGCGGCCGTAACACTCGCACTCAGGTGGTCGCTCTATGTTTCAGTGCTGTTCAGCCTGTTCTTCCTGGTGGCTGGCCGCCCACTGGTGCGTTTGCTCACCGATCTGCCAGCTGTCATTGATTTGAGTTTTGTATACCTGCCGTGGCTGGTACTTCTGCCGCTGGTCGCAGTGTGGTCCTATCTCTATGACGGAGTGTTCGTGGGTGCGACACGGGCACGTGAAATGCGCGACATCATGCTGATCTCTACGTTCCTGGTTTTCGTACCTGCCTGGTACGCATTCAGTTTCCTGGGCAATCACGGCTTGTGGCTCGCGCTGACTTTGTTTCTCGCGAGCCGCGGCATTGGCATGCACTACTTTTACCGAACCCGGGTACTGACTGAAATTCCGGCCTAGCCCACGTCGGCAACAGGTGCGCCATGCATATCGCACTGACCCTTTACGGAAGCCTTTGCCCAGACATAGGAAACTACGCCAGTAACAACGTTAGCGAACATATAGGCGCCAAAAATTCCGGCGACACCAAACATCTTGTCCCCAACGATCGCCAGCGGCACATAAATCACGATCATGCGACCGACGCTGATGTGCACGGCGGGCATCGGCTTGCCCATTCCATTGAAGGACGCGTTCATGACCATCACGATGCCGTAGGCGCCGTAGCTGATCGGAACAATCATCAGGAATAGTGCTGCAACGCTGGTGACATCGGTATTTTCACTAAAGAGACCTGGAATCCATTCGCCGAGAATGGCCAGCAGCAACGCAATAGCAAGACCCGATCCCAGGCAAAAAATTGTGCAAAGCTTTAGCGCCTGAAATATCCGGTCGGGCCGGTTCGCCGAAATATTCTGGCCAACAAACGGACCGATAATCGCCGAGAGCGCATAGAAAATGACGAGCATCAGCGATTCCACCCGGCTTGCGACACCGAAGCCGGCCACCGCCTCAGGCCCGTACCGTGCCAGCATCGCTGTGATGACGCCCGTTGCCACCGGGATAATGGCATTGGTGCCCGCGGCCGGTATCCCGACGTGCAGGATATCCCGCCAGGAGCTCATCAACTCCCTCCCGTCCGGTTTGTTAAATGTCAGGAGATCGAGGCGCATTCTCATCAGGTACACCGTGCCTGCAAAAATCGCTGCCCGCGAAATCAGGGCCGCCGATGCAGCACCATTCAGGCCCATTGCCGGAATGGGGCCTATCCCGAAAATAAGGATTGGGTCCAGGATGACGTTTGCGATTGCCGCAATCACCATCAGCATGCTCGGCAACCTGGTGTCGCCGGTAGCCCGCATTGTGCTCATACCCACCATGCCGACCACTACAAATGGCACGCCGGTGTACAGTATTTTCATGTACCCGGCGATGAGCGGAATCATGTCCTCCGGTGCACC
>CAJQPR010000104.1 GCA_905480255.1 uncultured Woeseiaceae bacterium
GCCTCGATAGCTCGGGTTACTACCGAGCCGATGAGCTGTACCAGGAAGTTGAGTTGGTACTTGAAGCGACCTGCACCGCCTGTGCGGCAGGCCAGTAGCGAGCGCCGTCATGCAGACGCAAAGCCGCGCCGGTTTTATTGAGGGCCTGACCGTCGGCGTATTTGGCTCGGCGGTTAGCACCGTTGCGGTGCTGTACCTGCTGCGCCGCCAGGACCTGGTCTCCTTTTCGGCGGATTCGCCTCCGGACCTTTGGCCATGGCTGGAATGGGTCTACGCCAATCTCGGCTCATCTATCCCGGTGTTCGCCGCGCTGCTGATCGCCTTCTTCGTCACTATGACTCGTTTGCGAAGTTGCATGGCGGCCAGGCGACCGGTCAATGAAGTTGTGCAACTCGATCACCTGACCGATATCTGGACGACACTGTTCTTCGGTACTGGCGTTATCTGGACGGCTATCGGCATGCGCAGCGCGCTGCTCTTCGCCCTGGGCGAACCAGATGCCACGGTTCAGGCTGGCGCATTCGACGTTCTCAAACGTATGGTCGACGGCGGCATTCTTCTTGCACTATCGACCACAATCTTTGGCGGCATCGGTGGCTACCTGATGCGCGTCTACAAATCGATGACATTGGGCGCTGAACTCCAACACCAGTACGACAAGGCAGCCAGAACCGACACCGCAAGAATGCAGCAATCATTGCAACGTATCGAAGAGCATCTTACCGACCCGGTTGACGACGGCCCGGAATCGGAGAGCAAATGACACGGTCTCCACTCTTTTATCCGCTTAATCGCGGCATGGATGCCGATGGCGGGGGCGCCGCTGAATTGCAGACGGACGTCATGCGCTTCATGGCAATTATATCGATGTGCCTCGTCGCCATTTTTGCGCTGGTTCAAAGCATTCCGCTCGACGTGGTTGCGGAGCCCGTCGTAACTCAGTCAGAAACTCCTGAGCCTGTTCCGGCGCCCGAATCTCCGGCGGAGCCAGAACCGGCGATTTCCTTAACGCGACCGACGCCAACAAAGCCTGAAAAACTAATCGAAAAGGTGGCTTTGCAAAGGCCAGCTCTCAAACCGGTCCAAAAGGCCGCTGCGGACGCTCCGGCAGTGAACACTGCGCCACCGGCTCCCAGCGCTCCAGCCGAAGCAAAGAAAGGCTTTTCACTTCGCTTCGTATCCGACCAGGCACTCACAAGCCTGGTTGCCCGGGATGTTGTCGGCCTTTACGCGATCGCACCGGGGAAAACACAACGCATGAATGTCGCATCGGGTGACATCAGCTTTTGGACCGCATCGACGCCGAATCGCGTTCATGAGATGGACGTATCAACTGTGCCGTCCGTCGTGCTGGCCGCCTACCGGAGAAATAGCGCCGCCCCCGGCACTGAAATCAAATGGGGCGTATCTCTCCCGGCTTCAATGTCGGAGCGCCTGAATCAGTTTCTATCAAAGCACCAGGGCGGCTCTTTGGTCATCGATATGGATGGCACCATGAGGATGGAACAGTGAAACAATTTGCCGTCAGCTTCATTTGCCTCGCCGCATTGATCAATGATGTGCAAGCAGGCTCCCGAGACGTTGACCTGGACACTTGGGTAAATCGCGACCTGAAGCCGTATGTTCGACAGCAGATATCTTCCCTGCCGCGATTCCGCAATGAGTCATTGCGGTTCGTGGTGATGCTCGATGACAGCCCGCAATCTGAAGGCAGCGCATTGGCGATCGAGCTACGCGACAGCCTCCGAGATATGGCATCCGACATAACGGGCATCAGGGTCGTATGGCAGGCAGATCAACCAGGGACGGGCCTGATCGCCGGTCATGCAAACCTCGACTGCACAAAAAATGAGGCGGACTATTTCATTGGTGTTGAATTGCGCGAGACTGCAGGCGGGCAAATCAACATCACCGTCAGGGCGCTCGATATTGAAGAGCGAACCTGGGTCGCCGGCTTCAATCGCAGCTGGCAAGGTTCGATCAGCAGTCACCAACGACGCCAACTCAACCAATTTATCTCCGACCCAAGCTTTCGCGGCGAAAGAAACTCACCATGGGACGACTCCGAAACGGATCTGATGGCAGCCCACCTGGCTTATGAACTCGGCTGCAACCTGCTAGGGCAAACGGCCGGCGAGTACATTGTGGCCGACACCGGGATCAGTGGTGATGTCGACCCGACCAAAGCACTTGTTGAACTAGTCAGTAATAACCTGGCCGGGTCGCGAGCACTTCAGTTCTCTGCAGAATCTGCGAATGCAGTTATTGAAGGTAAAGCACATCATATTGATGACGATCTCTTCCAATACTGGGTAACCATTTCACCCACCAACGGCGGTGGAGAACTGGCCACCCTGAGTGCTGACGCTTATGTGCGGATTCCGGACAAATACAAGGCAGCAAGCCTCGTGCCGGAGGCAATATATGCGCTACCCGTCAATGACAATGGCGTGCTTACGTCATTCGGCGTCGTGCGGCTGCGGGAACAACAGCGATGCATTTCCAACAACTCCGTTTTCAGCAGCGCTGCGAACTCGAATTTCCGCTACGGTGCCGCCAACTGCTTCGCGCTGCAGGTTCGAGCCGAGGAAAACGCCGTTGTTTTCTTCCTGAACCACCAGCTTAACTACGGCCTGGTAAGGCTGGCGAACGAAGACTGCACACGTCAAAGCCAGGCACGAGTTGCACGAAACGGCGAGAATCTTCGCTTTCCTCTGCCCCTCGAATCACTGCAATCGGGTGAATGGTCGTCAGCCACAGACTGGTCGCTGAATCCTTCGCGGGATACCTACTACGTCATAGCTTCCACTGATACGAAAGCCGCGCGCGCGATTTCGCGACATATTGGCAAACTGCCAAAACGTTGCAGCGCGTCTGTTCGTGCGGGGCTGGAAGGCAAAGCACTACGCACATGGCTCGAAGAACTTGATGCAATTGCGAAGCACTGGGAGTCGGCAATCGACTGGCAAAGCATTCGCGTAAAAGATGTCTACTAAGGACAAGGCGATGTTCAGAATACTCGGCTTTATCATCGGCTCCGTCACCTCGATATTCATTATCTTGCTGGTTGTCGGGATGCCGACATTTAATCTTGCTGATACAGAGGCGGACCAGCAACGTTACGACGCTGCCATCGACAAGCTTAAAGCGAAACAACACGAGATCGAATCAGTGACCGGCAAACTGAGCGAGGATATGGCCCGGGTCGCCGAAACCGTCGAGTCGGGGCTCGAGTCGCTGACTGACGCCAGTCCGGAGCCCACGTCAGAACCAGTCATCGAAGATACGGTTACTGACATCCCGGAACCGTTTGTCTCGCCTGAACGTCTAAACCCGGATCCTGTCATGGACCCGCTGTGGTATTCGTTCTGGAATCCGTTTCGCAGCGAGATCGCAGCCAAAGGTTTCGTCTCGCAACTCGAAAAGGTCACTGGCATCGACTATCGAATTGTCAAAGTCAAAACCGGAGTTTACGAAGTTGCCTTCGCTTACAACGACGATACTGAGCGTCGTACCAAGCTAACGCAGATATCGGCAGCGACCGGTCTCGACCTGCCGGACTCATGATGATCAACAGGACCTCGATCAGCTTCCTGTTCTTCTTTCTCACGGGTGTCGCATTGGCGACCACCGCCGATGTCGTCGACCCGGAGTCGGCCTGGAAGAACTACCAGGCAACTGGCACCCAACTCGAACCACAATATCGTTTTCCGCACGCCAGTTGTTTTCGTGCTGCATCGATCGCCTACGACCTTCCGGAGACATTGTTGTTGGCAGTCGCTCGGGGCGAGAGTGACTTTGAATCGACAGCACGCTCCAAGGCGAACGCCCACGGTGTGATGCAGATACTCTGGCCAGGGACGGCAAACCACCTCGGAATCTACAGGCTTTCGGATTTGTACGACCCTTGCACCAACATTGATGCGGGCGCGCGATACCTGAGGGAAATGCTCAAGCGATTCGACGGCAATCTTCACCTGTCACTGGCCGCATACAACTATGGGCCCGAACGAATCGCAGCGGACACTGAAAACATCCCGTCCGGAGCCACCTGGTACAGCGGCTACATATTTCGCCACCTGAACTACGTGCTGGGAGATGGGACAACCACCAGGTCCGTGAAGGCAAGTCTTTATTCTGAACTCGGCCGTTCAACGCTGGTTGAATTTGCCGAGCCTTACAGGGCCAGGGCGTTCGTCGAAGGGCTGGAAGCGAAGGCGCCCGGCGTTCAACTAGACTGGTTCAGGAAAGGGGTCGGTCGATTCTCAGTCGTGATGATTTATGCGGACAAGGAACAATTCAGCAGCCATGCAAACCTGCTTTCCCGAGCCGGATTTCCGATCGAATAGGCGAATTCAATTGGCCTGGCCAGTGTCCCGATATTCCACGTGGAGTTAATGACCGAAATGAAAAGTGAATCGACATCGCTTACGTCGACTATCTGCCGGGGATATCGAGCATGAACGGTTCGTCCAGTGCGTCGCTGATCGCGTTATCACGTTCATAGACGTCGTTATAGAAGACGACGGTTCCGTCTCGCCGAGCCACCGCTGTCCAGTAGAGCAGCAAGACAGGTAGTGGCCTGGATAGCATCACAGTCTGGGTCTTCCCTCCATCGAGAATTTCTTGAAATTTTTCCTGCGTCCAGCCATCCTTGCCCAGTAACTGCTCTGCGAAATCGAACGGATTCTCAACACGGATGCAGCCGTGACTGAAGGCTCTTTCAGCTCTGCTGAACAGGTACTTGCTCGGCGTATCGTGCAGGTACACAGCATGATCGTTCGGAAACATAAACTTTACGCGCCCCAGTGCATTGCCTGGCCCGGGTCGTTGCACCAGCCAATAGCCAAAATTTCGGGCGGATACCTGCGACCAGTCTACCGAGTTGGGATCTATGAATTTTCCGTTGCGATCTTTCAAGTCGAAATCACGTTTGGCGAAATAGTCCGGATCACTTTTGATCTGCGGCAGCATTTCCTTTGTCGCAATGCTATACGGTACTGTCCAGGTTGGATTAAGGACGAGGTACTTCATCTCATCACGAAAGACCGGTGACTGGTGAAACTGGCTGCCAACCTGAACCTTCGTTTGCCACACGACTTCCTTATCTTGCACGATGTAGGCCTCGAACCCCGCTATGTTTACCAGGATGAAATCGTCTTCGATGTCGTCCAGCACCCAACGAGCGCGCTCTAGATTAATCTCCAGCGTTTTCACTCGCATTTCGGCCGGAACATTGAGCATCCGCAGAGATGCCGGGCCGATTATTCCGTCCACGTCGATACCGTGGCGTGCCTGAAAACTTTTCACGCCTTCTAACAGAAATTCGTCATACACAGTCAGATCGTCAAACGAATCCCTGTTTTCAAGGTCACCAGTTATCGCAAGGCGGCGCGCCAGGATGGGTAGTCGATCGTCAGTGGCACCCGGGCGCAGCGTTGGCCCGTCAGGAATAATCGGCCAGCCACCGCTCGCCGAAATCTCGCGGTATCGGGCCAGCCCGGTCTTGAATTCTTCATACACCCAGCCGCGAGGAAACAGAGTCTTAAGGTGTTCAGCAAGAGACGGCGAATCAATAGCGTCCTGAATCGCTGTTGCCGGATCGACATCGTTCATTTCACGCCGAAAGTTCCAATTCGGATCCAGCGTATAGGGATTCACTTTTCCAAATAGCTGGTGATAGCCAAGCCGTATCAGACTATCTGTGAGAATCAAGTCCTGAGTTGCCCACTCCGTTGCCCCTGTCAGGCGCCCGGCGAGCAATTCATTGTACGCGTACTCGATCTGCTCAAGGTGGTAGTCCGAGGGGTCGAGCCCATCGTCTTCCGTTGCCCTGATGACAGCTATGAGTTCGTGGATTTGCCGCTGGTCATTCCAGATCGGCAAATAATCTCGACGCCCATAAATCTCTACCAGAAGATTTTTGCCGGCAATACCGACCTCGCCGGTGCTTATCATGCCTGTGTCGGCCAGGTGTTCCAGTTCGTGCCGCAAAGCGTCACGATCTGCATCATCGTCCGCGATTGAAATCGGCGCTGCGGATATCATTATGAATATGAGCAGCCAGTGGAGTTTTTCGGTCATTTCTGTGAGGCCCTTCTACAACAAGACATGTGCAAGACGACGTATAATAACGATCCTATGGTCAGACTAAACATTAATCGACGCAGTCGGGCATGCCTCCCGGGCGTGGCGGCGCTGGCCTTCGGCTTGCTCCTGCCAGCCAGCCCGGCATTTAGCATTGATGAACGGGAACTGACCTTCTATCACACGCATACACGGGAATCGCTTCAGATCACCTACGCTGCAGGCGGCGAGTATGTCGAGTCCGCACTAATCGAAATCAACGCCTTCTTGTCCGACTTCCGTACCGGCGACGAAACGGTGATGGATCCGGAACTGCTCGACCTCATATACGATGTCCGACAGTCACTCGCCAACAACGGCACTTTTGAGATTATTTCCGCCTACCGGTCGCCGAAGACAAACGAGATGCTTCGCGGCAACAGCAATGGCGTTGCGAAAAATAGTCAGCATTTGCTTGGGAAAGCCATAGATATACGCTTGAGAAACGTCGATACCCGAGAGTTGCGGGATGCGGCCATTGCTCTCCAGCGCGGCGGCGTCGGGTACTATGAAGACTCTGATTTCGTTCATATTGATACAGGGCGCGTCCGTCGCTGGTAATAACGCAAGCCAGTAGCCCAGAAAACCTCTGAAAATAATAATATTTTCAATAACTTATGTTTCAGTAATGTTATTCGCTTAACAAGCGCGCTCCTAGCAGCTAAAGTTGACCAATGACCCGGTTCTGGACCAAAGCGGCACTCAACCTGATTCTGGCAATCTTCCTGATTGCCGCACAATCCCTGGTTTCCGCTCATGAGTTCGAACACGACGCGGGCAACAGCCAGAACCCGGTTTGCACAACCTGCGCGGTGGCCAGCCAGCTCGGTTCCGCCTGCATCGACAGTCACATGTACTTTCAGATTGCGGATTTTGAATTCGCAGCCCCATCAACAAAAGTTACCGGAATCAGTTCTGCACACGCACTCGCCGTCCGGCAGCGTGGCCCACCCTCATCAATCTGAAGCAGTTCCTTAATTAAACGGATGTAATTCGCAGGAGCCAGGCGCTTTGTGAATTGCACCCATCCGCCGATCGCCCACAACGCGTGCGCCGATCGCCAGGAAAATCCGAATTGGTGAACCAGATGTATCTTTCAAAAGCAGCCGTGATACTCACGCTTGTTATTTTGCCCGTCGCCGCCGTCAACGCCCAGGATACGGCTGGCGAGATCGCTGAACTTCGTCAGCTCGTCTCAGAGATGAGGACCGACTACGAAACCCGAATCAGTGCGCTTGAAGCGAGGCTCGTCGCTGCCGAGAGAGCCGCGCGTGGCGCGGAGCGCGATGCAGAAGAGGCCTACGAGATCGCCGAGCAAACTGCGGTCGACCAGGGTGCGGGTACTTCCGCACCCAATTCCTACAACCCGTCCATCGGCGCCATTTTGATGGGTCATTACGCGGATGTAGACAGTGGCTGGGATGAAATTCCGGGTTTTCAGCCCGGCGGTGAAATTGGGACGGGTGGTTCCGGATTTTCGCTTGGCGAAGCAGAAATCAATATGCAGGCCAATGTTGACGCGAAACACTTCGGCAACGTCACCATCGGATTACACGAAGATGAGGGTGAGCTGGAAATAGAACTTGAAGAAGCCTGGTTCCAGACCTCTGATTTGCCCGCAGGTATCACAGCTACCGGCGGCCGTTTCTTCTCTGCATCAGGCTATCTAAACAGTTTCCACTTTCATTCCGACGACTTCACTGACCGCCCGTTGCCTTACCAGGCCTTTTACGGGGGGCGATATTCTGTTGACGGAATCCAGGCGCGCTGGATAGCACCGACCAAATTGTTGTTTGAGATGGGCGCCGAACTCAATTGGGGCGGTGGATTCCCGGCCACAGGTAATGGCGAGACGTCCCCAGGCGCGTATACCCTTTTTGCGAAGCTCGGCGGCGATGTTGGTGATAGCCATAGCTGGCTGGTTGGCGCTTCACACATTAGCGCTGACGCAATTGAACGCAGTGGCGGACATGGTCACGAAATCGTGATTCCGGAAGAAACTTTCACCGGCGACAGTGACCTGACAGTCGTCGACTTTGTGTGGAAGTGGGCGCCAGCGGGAAATAATTCGATCCGCAATTTCAAAATCCAGGGTGAATTTTTCAGCCGGGCAGAAGATGGCATTTACGCAGACATCGACTATAACGGCGATCAGACCGGTTGGTATCTACAGGGTGTCTGGCAATTTGCACAGACGTGGCGGGTCGGTCTACGGCACGATGTGGTGGATTCTGACAACGGGCCGCTCCTTGTTGGCACAGAACTCGAAGATCCGGGCCGAAGCTCCTGGCGCAACAGCCTGATGTTCGACTGGTCACCCAGTGAATTCAGCCGGCTTCGTCTTCAGTACACGAACGACCGCGTGCTGGCCGAGTCTGATAACCAGTGGTTCCTGCAATACATAATGAGCGTCGGCGCCCATGCCGCACACCAATTTTGAGGAGTAAAACATTGAGCAGAATAATTGCACTGCTTCTCATTCTCGTCAGCCCACTTAAGGCGAATGCACTCAGCGTTTTTGCCTGCGAACCTGAATGGGGCGCGCTGGTGGCAGAACTGGCCGGCGAGGACGTGGAAATCACGGTTGCGACAACGGCATTTCAGGACCCACACAGCCTGCAAGCCCGACCAAGCCTCATTGCGGCGGTCCGCAACGCAGATCTCGTGGTCTGCACCGGGGCCGACCTTGAGATCGGCTGGCTGCCGTTGTTGCTCCGTCGCGCTGGCAATCCGGCGGTTCAACTCGGCACTCAAGGTAATTTTCTGGCGGCGAACTATGTTCGGCGAATCGAAATTCCGAAATCGATTGATCGGTCTCAAGGCGACGTTCATCCGCAGGGAAATCCGCACATTCACCTTCATCCAAGAAGCATCTCCCGGGTCGCAGATGAGCTCGCCGAACGACTAAGCCAGCTCGATTCTTCCAACAGCGCCGACTACGCCTCACGCCTTGAATATTTTCAGCACCGATGGGACGAGGCGCAGTCCGTCTGGGACGAACGAATTGGGACACTGAAGGGTATGCGGCTCGCCTCACATCACAGAAGCTTTAGCTACCTGGCTGACTGGCTCGATCTCGATATCGTTGCGACGCTCGAAGCAAAACCGGGTATTCCTCCAAGCGGAGCGCAACTTGCCACGCTACTCGAGCAGCTAACGCCAAATCCACCGGTGGGCGTCATTCGAACGCCCTATGAAAACGAAAAACCGTCTGCATGGTTGTCTGACAGACTCGATATTCCACAGATTCAATTGCCCTTCACGATCGGCGGCACAGATAAGGCAGTTGATCTCTTTTCACTTTATGATCAGACCCTGCGCATACTCGAGGAATACGCTAATTGAATGCCCTTGAACTAAGCATTATCCTGCCGGCGCTTCTCGCGAGCGTGCTCGTTCTCAGTACACACGTCCCGCTCGGCACTGAAGTTTTGCGGCGCGGCATCATCTTTATTGATCTGGCAATCGCGCAAGTCGCCGGACTGGGTGTCATCACTGCAGACACTATGGGGTGGGAAGCCGAAGGCTGGATGGTGCAGATCGCCGCCGTATCGGCGGCTCTCATCGCTGCATGGATCCTTCACTGGACTGACAAGCATTGGCCGGACATTCAGGAAGCGCTGATCGGCGCGGTATTTGTGCTCGCGGCGACAGCCGGCATCTTGATGCTCGCCGGCAACCCGCACGGTGGTGAACACCTTAAGGAGCTGCTGGTCGGGCAAATTCTATGGGTCAATTATGAACAACTGATTCCTGTCGGAATTATCAGCGCGCTTGTCCTCGGCGCCTGGTTCTGGATGCGGGATCACCTGCAGGGTTTCGGTTTCTACGCCTTGTTCGCATTTGCTGTAACTGCTTCAGTACAACTGGTTGGTATTTACCTTGTTTTTGCGTGCCTGATCATTCCGGCGCTAGCGACGCGACATATTGCGCGCCGCAGTCTGCGAATATTTTGTGGATACGGTGTCGGTGTTATCGGTTGCTTTGCTGGGTTGGTTTTTTCTGTAAGTGCCGACCTTCCGGCTGGCGCAGTCATCGTTTGGTGCCTGGCGATCTGCGCGGTGACGTTCGCCTGGGCGATGTGGCCGTTTATCAGCCACAAAGATGACTTAGCTGACTGAGAAACCCTATGCCAAATCCTAAAACTTTAATTAGTGAAGAAGACATCAAAGCGCGGGTCGAAGAACTTGCCGCTCAGATCTCGCTGGACTACGCAGACAAGGAAGAAATTGTCCTGGTTGGCGTTCTGAAGGGTTCCTTCATTTTTCTCGCCGATCTGTCACGCAGACTTAGCATTCCACGGCATATCGAATTCATTGCAGTTTCAAGTTACGAACATGGCAGCGTTCGCAGCGGCGCTGTCCGCCTGGTCATGGACGTGCGGCGCAGCATCGAGGGCAAACATGTCCTTATTGTCGAGGATATTGTTGATACCGGGCATACGCTGCACTACCTGATCGATATGCTTAAGTCGCGAAACCCCGCATCGATCCGGACCTGCACGCTGCTGCATAAAGAACATGCAACCGAGGTCGACGTCAAAATTGATTACCTGGGCTTCGCCATCGGCGATGAATGGGTGGTTGGGTACGGTCTCGACTATGATGAGAAGGACCGTACGCTTCCCTATATCGGCGTAATCAACCCCGACGACTAGTGATCAGCACAGTCACCAATTTCGACTTCGATCGTCGAGTGGTTGATTCCGAACTTTGATTTCAGCACTTGCTTGACACTTCTGACCAACGCGGTCGGATCCTCCGGTTTCTCCTCAAGTACGACATGCATCGTCAGCATCGGGTGTTGCGGCGTCAGGCCCCAAACATGTACATGATGAATCTCCGTCACTTGCGGCACCGAGGCGATTATCTTCGATTGCATGTCTGCCAGGTTCAACCATTCGGGCGCGCCCTCCAGGAGGATATGAGCACTGCGACGAACCAGCTGCCATGCGCTGCGGAGAATCAATGCTGCAACGAGTACAGACAATAACGGGTCGATCGGCATCCAGCCGGTCTTGATGATGACGAATGCAGCAATGATGGCGGCGACCGAGCCGAGCAAATCGCCCAGCACGTGCAGTGCAGCGCCGCGAATGTTGAGGTTCTCCTGATCGCCACTGTGCAGAATGAGAAAGACCACAACATTGACCACCAATCCGGCCGATGCAACGACCAGCATTGTGGTGCCGATTACTTCGGGTGGATTAATCATGCGCATCACGGCTTCAAACAAAATCCAGCCAACGATTGCCAGCAATGAAAGCCCGTTGACGAATGCCGCAATGATCTGAAAACGCTGGTATCCGTAACTCCGCTTGGTATCAGCGGGCCTCGAACTCACCCGAAACGCGAACGCCGCTAGTGCTAGCGCCATGGTATCGGTCAGCATGTGGCCGGCGTCTGCAAGCAAAGCGAGCGAGCCGGAAATAATTCCGCCGACGACCTCGACCACCATGAATATGCCGGTCAGGACGAGGGCGAGCTGAACTCTCTTTATGCTGCTCTTGTCGTCGTGACTATGATGATGGTGATCGTGGCTCATTCTTCGAGCGCACGCGGCACGCGAATGTGTTCAACCATATGCTGAATGTGCTCTGGCGGCGGAGCCGTCAAATTACTAACGATAATTACAACGGCAACATTCAGAAGCATGCCAATAACACCGATCCCCTCCGGTGAAATGCCGAACAGCCAGTTCGAGGCGATGTTTTCGCCCCACGGCGCACCGGCCCACTTGAGAAAGAGACCCTTAAAAAACTCGATGTAGCCGTAAGTAAAAATGAGTCCTGTCAGCATGCCTGCAATAGCGCCCTGCTTGTTCGCGCGCTTGTAGAAAATACCGAGCAGGATTACGGGGAACAGGGATGCAGCCGCAAGTCCGAATGCAAATGCGACCACCTGCGCTACCCAGCCCGGGGGATCGAAGCCCAGGTAACCTGCCACCATGATCGCAAATGCGGCAGCGATCCGGCCTGCACGCAATTCGCCTTTCTCACTGATACCAGGCGCAATGATTCCTTTAATCAGGTCGTGCGAGACTGCCGCCGATATGACGAGCAACAGCCCTGCCGCCGTCGACAGTGCTGCGGCAATGCCGCCGGCTGCAACCAGGGCGATAACCCAGTTCGGCAGCCCGGCAATCTCCGGGTTCGCCAGAACCATGATATCCCGATCGACAGTCAGCTCGTTTCCCTGCCAACCGTAGCGTTCTGCCGTTGTTGTGAAATCCGGGTTGGCGTCGTTGTAGTACTGAATGCGACCGTCACCGTTCTTGTCGTTAAATACAACCAGCCCGGTATTTTCCCAGGTGTGCATCCACTCAGGTCGTTCGTCGTAAACAAGATTGCCATTGGCTGCCCCAATCTCGCCAGGTTGCATCGTGTTGATCAGGTTATAACGCGCCATGGCGCCAACGGCAGGCGCTGTGGTGTAAAGAATCGCAATAAACAACAGTGCGTATCCTGCTGATGCCCTGGCATCCCGAACTTTAGGCACAGTAAAGAAGCGCACGATGACGTGCGGCAAACCTGCCGTGCCAACCATCAACGCAAGCGTGATACAAAAAACATCGACCTTACTTTTCTCACCACTGGTGTATTGCGTGAACCCCAGTGACGTAACGATATCGTCCAGCTTGTCGAGGAGACTGATCCCGCCGACGTCACTGCCAAAAGCAAGTTGCGGAACGGCGATCCCGGAAATCTGGATAGCGATGAAGACTGCGGGGACCGTGTAGGCAAAAATCAAGACGCAGTACTGAGCCACCTGCGTATAAGTGATGCCCTTCATGCCGCCGAGCACCGCGTACACGAAAACAATGCCCATACCGATGATCAGCCCAACCGTGACCTCAACCTCGAGGAACCGGGAAAAGACGATACCGACACCACGCATCTGACCGGCAACGTAGGTAAATGAAACGAAGATCAGGCAAATGACGGCGACAATCCTCGCCGTGCGCGAGTAATAGCGTTCAGCGATGAATTCCGGAACGGTAAATTTGCCAAACTTTCTGAGGTAAGGCGCAAGAAACAAGGCCAGCAGGACATAGCCACCGGTCCAGCCCATCAGGTAAACCGAACCGTCATAGCCAAGAAAAGCGATCAGGCCCGCCATGGAAATAAAAGAAGCGGCGCTCATCCAGTCGGCAGCCGTCGCCATGCCGTTGGCGATTGGCGAGACGCCCTTCCCCGCTATGTAGAAATCGCGGGTGTTGTGCGCGCGCGACCATATGGCGATGCCGATGTAGAGCACAAAGCTCGCGCCGACGACGATGTATGTCAGTAGTTTGAGTTCCATCAGTCAGCCATCAGTCTTCGTGGACGTCATATAGCCGATCTATGTAGTTCATGCGCCAGGCATAGAAGAAGATCAGGACGACGAAAGTGTAGATCGAGCCTTGCTGCGCGAACCAGAATCCGAGCTTGAAACCGCCGATCCGAATATTATTCAGCTGCTCGACGAGCAGGATGCCGAATCCGTAGGAACAGACGAACCAGACAATCATGCAGCCAAAAAGCAGTCGCAGGTTGGCCTTCCAGTAGGCTTTACGGTTTTCAGGTGTCATCCAGTCCCCCGGGGCTCTGTACCTGTTGTTTGCGCACAATCTATCAGAGCATAATGCATTAATCACGGCACAGGGACGGCATACATGATTTCTGCGGCAGAACCCGAAAAACAATTCATTGAAGTGCTTGGTAAGCGCATGGCCTATGTGGAGATGGGAGAAGGCGATCCGATCGTGTTTCAGCACGGCAATCCGACCTCCTCCTATCTCTGGCGCAACATCATGCCGCATCTTGCGGACCAGGGTCGTTGCATCGCGGTCGACCTTATTGGCATGGGCGATTCCGACAAGCTCGATAATCCCGGAGCTGACAGCTATCGCTATATCGAACAACGCGACTACCTGTTCGCGGCATGGGAAGCGCTGGGAATTAAAGACCAGGTGACTTTCGTCATCCATGACTGGGGTTCAGCGCTAGGCTTCGACTGGGCGTGTCAGCATCGGGAATCGGTCATGGGCATCGCCTATATGGAGGGCATCGTTGCGCCAGTCACCTGGGACGACTGGCCGGATGCCGCAACCCAGGTATTTCAGGGCTTCCGTTCACCTGCTGGCGAATCGATGGTTCTCGAAAAGAACGTATTCGTCGAACGTGTCCTCCCCGGTTCCGTCATACGCGAAATGTCGGACGAGGAAATGGCCGTTTACCGGCGTCCGTTTGAAAACGTTGGGGAAGATCGCAGACCAACGCTTACCTGGCCAAGGCAAATCCCAATCGAAGGCGAGCCACAGGATGTACATGACATCGTTAGTGAATATGCCGCCTGGCTCAACGAATCGAATGTGCCGAAGCTGTTCATAAACGCTGAACCAGGCGCCATCCTCATCGGCAAGCAACGCGAATTCTGTCGCGGCTTCAAAAACCAAACTGAGGTCACTGTCCCCGGAACTCACTTCTTGCAGGAAGACTCACCACACGAAATTGGCGAGGCAGTTGCAGAATGGCGCAGAGGTATCTGTGGGTAAGTTCGGCACCGGACAAGCGATCCGGCGCACTGAAGATCAGCGGTTCCTGACCGGTACCGGCCGCTATACGGACGATATCTCCCTGGAAAACCAGGCCTTCCTCTATTTATATCGTTCGCAGTACCCACACGGTGCCATTACGTCTCTTGATGTCGACGATGCCCGCAACGCTCCCGGCATAATTGCCGTTTATACCGCCGCCGACCTGACCGCTGCCGGTATCAGCGACGTCGTCGGCATGGCCACGCCCGGCAGCTCAAGAGCCGAAGCAAGGGAGGCTCTGGAACAACCGCCCCTGGCGCGAGACAGGGTTCGATATGTCGGTGAACCAGTGGCCGGAATCGTAGCTGAGTCTCTCGCCGCCGCGAAGGATGCAGCAGAACTAATCTGGCTGGATGTGGATGAAGTTGACGCTGCGGTGACTGTCGAACAAGCACTTGCAGACAGCGCAACCCAGATCCACGAAAACGTCCCCGGCAATTCCTATGGAATTCTCGAGTACGGTAACCGGGAAGCGGCTGACAGCGTCTTCGAATCAGCCACACACATCATTGCTATAGAAATCATAAACAATCGACTTGCGCCGACGGCAATGGAACCGCGTTGCTGCAACCTCCAATACGATGGAAAGACACTCACGGTCTACCAGGGGTGCCAGAGCGTTCATGTCCTGCGTGATCGCCTGGCCAAATCCGTCAATCTCGACCCGGCGGACATACACTTCATCTCGCCGGATGTCGGTGGTGCTTTCGGCCTGAAGTTTTTCCTGCAATGCGAAACTGTCGTTGCCGCGCACGCTGCGATGGACATCGGCCGGCCGGTCAAGTGGACGGCGGATCGCAATGAAAGCTTTCTTTCGGACCTGCACGGGCGAGATCACGTCAGTCATGGTGAGCTCGCCATTGATAATGACGGTCGCATTGCTGCAATGCGGGTATCAATCACGGCCAACATTGGTGCCTACTGTTCGCAGGCCGGACCGGTCATTCCCTGGTTTGGAGCATGCATGACCACAGGTTGCTATGACATTCCCGTGGCCTATGCGGATATAGAAACGGTCGTTACGAATACAGTGCCGGTCGATGCCTACCGAGGCGCTGGCCGGCCGGAGGCCGCGTATCTGATTGAACGACTCATGGATGAGGCTGCGAAGAAATGTGGCATTTCGCCTGCCGAAATTCGGCGACGAAACTTTATCGGGCCGAAACAGTTTCCCTACGAGACGCCGACCGGCCGCGTTTACGATTCGGGTGAATACGAACAGTTGCTGATGGCGGCAATTGAGCGCGCCGACTGGGCCGGATTTGAACAGCGGAAAAACGAAAGTGAATCGCGCGGAATGCTGCGCGGCATCGGCATGAGCTATTACGTCGAAATCTGTTCTGCGATGGGCGGCGAGAACACCTACGTTCGCTTTGAACAGAACGGACGAGTAACGGTGTTGATGGGTACCCAGGCATCCGGCCAGGGGCACGAAACCAGCTTTGCACAAATGGTATCCGCAGAACTTGGCGTGGATCTTGATCAGATCGATATTGTCCAGGGCGACAGCCGGCTGGTTCCAACAGGCGAAGGCACAGGCGGATCGCGGTCTATGGCCATAGGCGGTTCCTCTTTGTATCGCTCGGTGTCGAGCATGATTGAGAGCGGACGCAAAATGGCTGCTGAGATCCTGGAAGCGGCAACTGTCGACATTGAATTCGGTGACGGCGAATTCCGCATCGCAGGAACGGACCGGGCTGCTTCGCTCGCCGAAGTAGCTGCAGCCTCCTGGGACGATGCCAAAAGACCGAACGAAGTCGAACCCGGTTTGTACAGTACAGAGCGCTTTGCGCCCGAAGCTGGCACTTTTCCTAACGGTTGCCACATTTGTGAAGTTGAAGTTGACCCGGAAACGGGTGTCACGCTTATTCTGCGCTATACCGTCGAGGACGACGTAGGCGTTGTCGTAAATCCAATGATTCTCGAAGGGCAAATCATGGGCGGCGTTGCACAGGGACTTGGACAGGCCTGCGGCGAACATGCGGTATACGATCTGGAAACCGGCCAGTTACAGACGGCGACCTTTATGGACTATCCAATGCCACGCGCAGACTGGGTGCCGGACATCGACTTTAACTACCAGGAAATCCCCTCACCACGGAACCCGCTCGGCATCAAAGGTGCCGGTGAGGCTGGGACGGTCGGTGCGGCGCCGGCCTACATCAATGCATTATTGAATGCCTTGTCGGCAAAAGGCATCGATCACATCGATATGCCGGCGACGCCACTTAGAGTCTGGCAGGCGCTAAATTCCAGCTAACAACCGACAGGCGCCCGCAATATACGCTGTCCCGAAGCCCGCTTTGTCCGACGCGCTGAAAACACACGGCATGAGAGTGATACTCTTATCGAACGCCATCTGCGACTGTAAGGTGAAATAATACGTGAAGATTGATCGCTTTCAGATGGAAAGGACGCAGTGCCTTTACGAAAATGAAGTCAAATTCAACCTTTCTGAAAAGGGTCTGCGCCGGATTGAAACCGTAGCGGACGATCTGCGTGACCAAAAGGCCGCCCGATCTTGAAGCATGCAGCGGAAGATGTCGTCGAGTCCGGCAGCACGCAAGACGAAGGGCTCATACGTGCAATTGGTACTGGCGCCCTTAGTCTGAATGTCGTCAACATGGTGGTCGGCGCTGGTATTTTTGTCCTTCCAGGTCTCGTTGCTGCTGAGCTCGGCCCGGCCGCCATCATTGCCTACCTGCTCTGTACCGTCACAGTTGCGCTGGTGTTCCTGTGTTTCGCGGAGGTCGGTAGCCGCGTAACTCGCAGCGGTGGCTCGTACGCCTACATTGAGGAGGCGTTTGGCCCGCTCGCAGGATTTGTTGCGTCATTCCTGTACTGGTTCGGCTATGCAGCTATGGCAGACGCTGCTATTACGGTCGTCATGGTTGACGCCATGGCCGTCGCCTTTCCAATGCTTGGCGACACCGTCCAGCGCGCTATCTTCATAATCATCATGTTCACCTTTCTCGCTGCCATGAACGTCATTGGCGTGAAGTCGGGCATCCGCGTATTCATTTTCAACACAATAGCCAAGCTCGTTCCACTGCTGGCCCTGTTGGGTGCCGGGATTCTCGTAATCAATTTCGAATACCTGAAGATTACCGAGTGGCCATCCCTGTCCAGCCTGGGCGCAGGTACG
>CAJQPR010000105.1 GCA_905480255.1 uncultured Woeseiaceae bacterium
GATGCCGGACCCGGACTCGGCAGTCATCGATATTTTCACCGAAGACGCGACGCTCAATCTTCGATGCAATGTTGTCGAACCCGCAACGATGCAGGGTTATGACCGCTGTCCTCGCTCTTTGGCAGATCGTGCAGAGGCCTATCTGAAGTCGACAGGAATTGCTGACCAGGCATTCTTCGGTCCGGAAAACGAATTCTTTGTATTTGATGATGTGCGTTGGGACGATTCGATGCAGGGCGCTTTCTACTCGATCGACTCAAGCGAAGGCGCCTGGAATACCAGCCGCAGCTACGAAGACAGCAACACGGGTCATCGACCAACGGTAAAAGGTGGCTACTTCCCCGTGCCGCCGGTCGACTCCTTGCACGATATTCGTTCTGCAATGTGCCTGGCGCTCGACGAAATGGGCGTTGAGCCAGAGGTGCATCACCATGAGGTCGCGACTGCCGGCCAGTGCGAAATTGGCACCCTTTTCAACACCCTGGTCCGCAAGGCCGATGAAGTCCAGATTCTGAAATACGTTGTCCACAACGTGGCACACAGCTACGGTAAAACAGCCACCTTCATGCCGAAGCCGCTGGTCAATGACAACGGCAATGGAATGCATGTTCACCAGTCTCTATTCAAAGACGGCAAGAACCTGTTCTCCGGTGACGGCTATGGTGGGCTATCTGACACGGCACTTTATTACATAGGCGGCACCATCAAACACGCGAAAGCGTTGTGTGCCTTTACCAATCCGGCGACGAATAGCTACAAAAGGCTGGTACCAGGCTTCGAAGCGCCAACGATCCTCGCGTACTCGGCGCGGAACCGTTCTGCGTCCATTCGTATTCCGTACATCGCCAATCCGAAGGGTCGCCGAATTGAGGTGCGCTTCCCTGATTCGATGGCCAATCCGTATCTCGCATTTGCAGCGATGATGTTGGCTGGTCTGGACGGCATTAAGAACAAGATACACCCCGGCGACGCGATGGATAAGGATCTTTATGACCTGCCGCCCGAAGAAGAAAAGGAGCTGAAGCTGGTTGCATTCTCACTCGATGAGGCTTTGCAGGAACTGGACAAAGATCGCGAGTTTTTGAAAGCTGGCGACGTTTTCAGCGATGACCTGATTGACGCGTATATCGAGCTCAAGGAAGAAAATGTCACCCGTTTGCGCATGACGACGCATCCGGTCGAATTCGACATGTACTACAGCCTGTAACAAGGCGATGCGCATGAGCGCGCGAAAACATACCGTAAAGCAGCCTGAAGACCCCGAAACAGGTAGAAAACTGTGAACCGGGCGGCACTTTGTCGCCCGGCCACTGGTCAAACAGAAAGCACCACTGATATGCTAACCCTATGCTTATGCGGACATTTATTACACTCATTGCGATTCTCGCCGCAGGCGCTGTTATGGCGCAGGCCTATCGCTGGGTCGATGCGGACGGCGTTGTGCATTTCTCCGACCGCCCGGTCGAGGGCGCAGAGCGCATTTACCTGCCGGAACAGAATCGTGGGACCAGGCGTGTCTATGCACCACCGACTGCGCCAGCTCAGGATAATGATGCAGCGGCTAGTGAGCCGGAAGTGTTTGCCTACGAAAGCATTGAGATCGTGGCACCCGCACCGGAAGAGACGCTGTGGAACATAGAAAGCGTTCTGAACGTATCGCTTCGGGTGGTACCGGCCCTTCGTCAGGGCGACCAGGTTCGGATTTACTTCGACGGCGAAGCGAGATTGGTCAACGGCACAACCTTTCAGATAGAGGAAGTTTATCGGGGCGTGCACAACATCCAGGCGGAGATCGTAGACTCAACGGGCAAGCTGATGGTCCGGAGTCTGCCAAACCGGTTCTACGTTCAGCAGAACTCGATCGGCTAAATACAGACCCAGGCGATTCACCCCCACGAAGAAAGAAAGATGCTGAGCCGCCAGGGCCCGGCCACGTCTTCGACAGCCTGAATACGGCCGTCATCATCATCGACAGCAGCCTGCTGATTCAAACGCTCAACCCCGCTGCCGAGAATCTGCTCGGTATTAGTCAGGTGCGCGCGAAACATCGGCCATTGCTGCAACTGATCGGCGACGACGAAGAAATGCAGGATATCCTGATGCGGGTCCAGGAAACCAGCGCCGCCTATGCCAATGAGCTGCGGCTGGCACCAACAGAAGTGCACAGTGAAGAGCGCCTGGTCGACTGCCGCGTGTCCGTGATACGACGCGCCGGACACGAAGATGCGCTGCTTATAGAAATGACAGATGTCACCCGCCGGTCAAAGATCAGCCGCGAAAATGCATTATTGATTCAGCATGGCGCGGGTCGGCAGATGATTCGTCAGCTGGCGCATGAAATTAAAAATCCACTAGGCGGCCTTCGGGGGGCCGCGCAGCTTCTGGAACGGCAGCTCGACAGCAACGAACTGAAGGAATATACCAACGTCATCATCAGCGAAGCTGACCGGCTGGCCGGACTCGTTGACACGCTTCTCGGACCGGGTGGACCGCCGAACAAACAGCCAGTGAACATTCACGAGTTGCTTGAATATGTCATGCGGCTGGTCGAGCCCGAGCTTAGTGAACACATTCGCATCAGGCGCGACTATGATCCCGGGCTTCCAAATATGGAGCTCGATCGGGATCAGATGGTGCAGGCGTTCCTCAATCTTGTGCAGAACGCTGTCGCGGCTCTGGATGGCCATGGTCGAATTACACTACGCAGCCGCGCAGTCATGAATTTCACAATTGGCGACGTACGCTACCCCGTTGTTGCCAATGTCGAAATAGAAGACGACGGGCCCGGCATACCACCCGATCTTCAGGATTCGGTCTTCTATCCACTCGTAACGAGCCGGCCGGAGGGCACCGGTCTCGGCCTGCCTGCCGCACAGGAATTGATCAGTCGGCATGGAGGCATGATTGAGTTTGAAAGTCGCCCCGGAAAGACGGTGTTCCAGGTACGAATTCCGTTAATGACCGTGGAGGCTGAAAGTGGGTAAAAAACTCTGTGTCTGGATTGTCGATGACGATCAGTCAGTTCGCTGGGTGCTTGAGAAGGCACTCCGGCAGGCCGATATGGACACAAGGAGCTTTGAGCGCGGTGAGCTTCTGCTCGAGGCTCTGGCGTCAGACGAACCAGACGTGCTGATAACAGATGTTCGCATGCCGGGAATGGATGGCCTGGCTTTGCTTGACCGCCTGAGCAGACAGTCGCCCGACCTGCCGGTCATTGTAGTGACCGCTCATTCCGATCTCGAAAGCGCAGTTGCGGCTTACCAGGGCGGCGCTTTTGAGTATCTCCCTAAACCGTTCGACGTGGATGAGGCCGTTGGGCTGGTGCACAAGGCCGCTCGCCACAGAGGCCACGACCTGGCAGTAGACACGGCCCCAGCCAGCAACATCCCCTCACTCATTGGTCAGGCGCCGGCCATGCAGGAAGTATTTCGTTCGATCGGCCGACTTGCCCAGTCCAGCATGACCGTCTTGATCACCGGTGAATCCGGAACCGGTAAAGAGCTGGTTGCCAAGGCCTTGCACCAGCACAGTCCGCGGGCCAACAAGCCGTTTGTAGCATTGAACACCTCGGCCATTGCAGCGGAGTTGCTCGAGTCGGAATTGTTTGGCCATGAACGAGGCGCGTTTACGGGCGCGGAATCACGGCGGATCGGCCGCTTCGAGCAGGCGGATGGCGGCACATTGTTTCTGGATGAAATTGGTGACATGTCGCCGGCGCTACAGACCAGGTTGCTCAGGGTTCTCGCTGAAAGCGAGTTTTATCGCGTAGGCGGCCAGGCCTCGATTACGGTCGATGTTCGGGTTATCGCGGCAACCAACCAGGATCTCGCCAAGGCGGTGGTTGAAGGTCGTTTTCGCGAGGACCTCTATCATCGGCTAAACGTGATGCGAATTAATACGCCGCCGCTTCGCGACCGGCGCGAAGATATACCGGTATTGTTTAACCACTACCTGGCCGACGCCGGCAAGGAACTGCGCGCGCCCGCAAAGACAATTAACAGCGATGCGATGGACCTGCTGCAGAGTTTCGACTGGCCAGGCAATGTCCGGCAGCTCGTCAATGCTACTCGAAGGTTGACCGTAACCGCGCCCGGCGGCGTGATTACCGCGCTTGACGTACCGGAAGATCTTGGCGGCAACACCGACGCTCGGGGCGCACAGGAAGAATGGACACAAAGTCTTGCCTGCTGGGCGGAGAAAGAACTTGTGCACGACGAACAGGTTCCGTTGGTCGATGCTGCACTTCCGGCGTTCGAGAAGACCCTGATCAGGATCGCGCTGAACAAGGCAAAGGGTCACCGACAGGAAGCAGCGAGACTGCTCGGCTGGGGGCGAAACACCTTAACCCGTAAAATAAAGTCCCTGCATCTGGATTAGATTCGCAAGACTTGCCGACAAGTTAAAGCTTCAGAGACCCTACCAGCTCCGATATCGAGGCCATTTCATGCCGTGACAGGTAGCTGACTAAACCCTCATTGATTTTTGTGCAAACCAGCGGATCGTAAAACAGCGCCGTGCCCATCCCTATTGTCGAGGCGCCGGCAATAATGAACTCCAGCGCGTCTTCGGCGCTCACAATTCCGCCCTGGCCGATGATCGGAATATTTCGTGGACCAGCGACTTCGTAAACCTGTTGTACCTTCAGCAACGCGATTGGCTTAATCGCCGGTCCGGACAGTCCGCCACGAACGTTGCCGATTACCGGCGTTCGACTTTCAGTATCAATGGCCATGCCCATCACAGTATTGATCACTGCCAATGCATCTGCGCCGGCGTCGATACAGCGCCGCGCATTTTCCTGAATATCGGTTTGATTTGGCGACAACTTTGCGATGAGCGGTTTGGCCGTATTTTTTCGGCACGCCTCGACCACTCTTGCGGACATATCGGGATCGTTGCCAAACGAGACCCCACCTTCCTTAATGTTCGGACAGGAAATATTGATCTCTATTGCGTCGATTGGCGACTCGTCGAAGCGCTTGGTTACGGCGGCATAATCCTCGACAGTGGATCCGCAAACATTGGCTATGAACCGCGTTTCTGAAAAATCCAGACCAGGAAGGATGTCATCGACAACTTTGTCGACGCCAGGGTTCTGCAGACCTATGGCATTGAGCATGCCCATCGGTGTCTCATAAACGCGGTGCGGTGGATTACCGAGCCGAGGTTCATCAGTTGTGCCTTTTAGAACTACTGCGCCAACGTCCCGATTGGAGAAGCCCTCGATGCGGGTGTATTCCTCGCCAAAGCCTACACAACCCGATAACAGGACGATGGGTGAGTTAAGAGTTAACCCGCAAAAGTCGGTTTGGAGAGGATTTGATTTGGGTTTCAAAGCTAAAGCCAACGTGTCTAATTGTTGCCGCGCGCGATCTTACACATCTATTGGTGCAAAATGCAGGGCGTAATGTTCAGCATCATACTTTTCGAGCCCGAGATTCCGCCGAACACCGGCAACATCATACGCCTTTGCGCCAATACCGGCACACAGCTAAACCTTGTTGAGCCGTTCGGTTTTGAGCTCGACGAGCCGCGCCTGAAGCGCGCCGGGCTGGACTACCGTGAATTCGCCGACGTCCGGGTTCACGCGAGTCTCGATGAGTGCCTGGCGAAGCTGGAAAATCCCAGGGTATTCGCATTGAGCACGCGCGGCGGGACGAATTATGCGGCGGCCGAATTCAGAGAAGGCGATGCTTTTCTGTTTGGGCCGGAGACCCGAGGGCTGCCGCAGGAGATCCTGGACGCTTTGCCACCGGAGCAGCGGCTGCGCCTTCCGATGCAAAGTGGCAGCAGGAGCCTGAACCTGTCGAATTGTGCAGCAGTGATGATTTATGAGGCGTGGCGGCAAATGGAGTTCCACGGTGGCGCCTGACCATGCAATCAGATCCCGGTATTTATTCCGGCTTTAGTGCACGACCCATCAACGCACCTACCGCTTCACGCGGGGACACACCCTCATAAAGTATCCGGTAAATCTCGTGGCAGATGGGCATCACCACATGCACTTCGTCGGCCACTTTGCGGACAGCCTTCGCAGCGAGTACGCCCTCCACGACCTGCTGAATTTCTTCCTGCGCTTCAGCAACCGTCTTGCCACTCGCAAGTAACAGCCCCATGCGCCGGTTTCTGGACTGATCGTCAGTGCAGGTAAGCACCAGGTCGCCCATTCCCGCGAGACCCATAAAGGTGTCCTGGCTGGCGCCAAGTGCCACGCCCAGGCGGGTCATTTCTACGAGGCCGCGATTGATCAGTGCGATTCGGGTGTTAGCGCCAAATCCCAGGCCATCGGACAGGCCGGCACCAATAGCCAGCACATTCTTCACGGCGCCACCTACCTCGACACCAATCATGTCCGCCGACGTATAGGCGCGAAACTTGTCGCCGGATAAACTCGTGGCCAGTTCACCGGCAAAATCCGGTTCGCTTGCGGCAATGGTCATCGCCGTTGGCAGGCCCTCGCCAACCTCCGACGCAAACGTTGGGCCGGATAGCACGGCAACCGGTCGGTCTGCACCGAGAATTTCCTTCGCCACCTGGTGCGGTAATTTGCCTGTCGACAACTCGAAGCCCTTGGTTGCCCAGGATACCCTGGCAGCGTCTTCCAGAAGTGGCGCTATTTTTGTCAGCGTTTCACGCAACCCATGACTCGGCACGGAAATCAGGACATCGTTGGCGCCCTCAAGACAGCTTCTGAGGTTAGGCTCCACATGCAGATTGTCCGGAAAAGCAATGCCAGGCAGGTAGCGCTCGTTCATGCGCGCAGCGCTCATCTCGCTAAGCTGCGACGGGTCTCTGCCCCACATCTTGACCACCCTGCCGCTTCGCGCAAACTGGAGCGCCAGCGCCGTTCCCCAGGAACCGGCGCCAAGTACCGCAATGGGTGATTTCGATGCCTGCATAACGCTTGTTAGTGCGTGCTTCCTTCGCCGTTGCCCGCGGCTGCATCCGATTCTGTCCGGGCTTTGGCCTGAGCCATTCCCTGGGCATAAAGTGCGTCGAAGTTAATCGGCTGTAGCACGAATTCCGGAAAGCCGCCCTTGGAAATGATGCTGGCGATGGTTTCACGAGCATAGGGGAAAAGGATGTTTGGGCAAAAGCTGCCGACAATAGCCTTAAATTCCTCATCGCTGTAACCGGAAACGTGAAACAGACCCGCCTGGTGAAGCTCAATCAGGAATACGGTTTTATCGTCTTCCTTGGCTTCAACAGTTATGGTCAGAACAACTTCGTGGTTGTCCTCGGAGCCGGCTGTATGAGAGCTGCGGAGGTTGAGGTCGGTCTTTGGTGACCAGTCAGCCTGGCCGAATATATGAGGTGTATTTGGCGACTCAAAGGAGAAGTCTTTGATATAGATTTTCTGAATCGCAAGTTGTTTTTCCGGTGTCTGTTCGTTTTCTGCCATCGTTCCTTTCCTGCTGATTAATAATGTCTGTTATGCGTTCTCGCTGATGCCAAGCATCCGGTCGAGTTCGCCGCTTTTATCCAGTTCATGCAATTCGTCGAAGCCGCCAATCGGAGCCCCGTCGAGAAAAATCTGTGGTACGGACCAACCGCCGCTCAGAGACTCCATTTGCTTCCTGAGCTCGTAATCGCCGCCGACCGGCACGTCCTCGAACGGCAGGCCTTTCTTCGTAAGAAGCATACGCGCAGCGACACAATAAGGGCATTGGTCGGAGCCGTACAGTCTGATTCTGGGTTTGTCGGTCATGGGATGAGGGGTTCCGTGTTATGCACGGCTGGAATTACTTTTTCTTCTTCGTCTTCTTGCCGGTTACCAGCGGCAGGTTTGCCTGTGTCCAGGCCGTAATGCCACCCTTCAGGCCGTAGACGCTTTCAAAGCCCGCTTTGCGCAGTTTGTCGGCCGCACGGGTGCTCGTCATGCCTGCGTCGCAAACGGTGAGTATCGGTTTCGAACTGAGTTTGCGAATTTTCTCTGAGTCAGCGTCAAGTTCGTCCATGGGGATATTTTTGGCGCTGACAATATGTCCGCGCGCAAAAGCGTCGGCGCTTCGGAGGTCTATCACAACGGCATCAGCGTTGATGAGCGCAACAGCGGCCTGTGGCTCAATGTTGGTAATACCACGCGACTTGCGGCGCAGCTCAGAAAAGATCAGTAAAAACAAACTGATCATCAGCGCGCTGATCATCAACGGGTGGTTCGAGGCAAATTCCAGGTAAGTGTTCATTTATTTTATCACCAGCATCAGTGTGCCGGCCACGGCCAAATCAACCATTATACCAGCGGGAACACTTCGCTGGTGTATTCATAAGCAATGGGTACACTTCACCGCATGATGGTTTGGTCCCAGATTCGGCTCCTGCTTCTCCTGGCTCTCGTCTCCGTTCCGGTGTTCGGCCAGGACCCGGACCTGACCCTGATCAAGGAGCGCGAGCTCGAAGCGGTTCGCGACAAGATCAGCGACCTGAAGACCAGCATGGACAGGCGGGCTGCGGAGCGCGACAGAATCACAGGCGAATTGCAGACTGCCGAGGTCCTGATCGCGGAGAGGCGCAATCATCTGAAGGACCTGGAGCGGCAACGTGCCTTTAGTGAAAAAAAGAAGGCCGGGATCGATCAGCAACTCGCCAGCAGGCAGTCCGAACTGGCCTCCGAATCGGAGCAGCTCGCGGCACAGGTCGTGGCCGCTTATACCAGTGGTCAGCAGGAGCGCCTGAAGCTCCTGCTCAATCAACACGATCCCGCAACGCTGGGCAGGGTTCTTACCTACTACCGCTATATGAGCGAGTATCGGGGTGAAAATATCGAAACGGTCAATGGCTTCATCGCCGAACTGGCGGATCTCCAGAAGCAGGCCGCTGAAGAGGAAAACAGGCTGGCCGGGCTTACCAGGGCCCGGACCGCTGAGTTGATTGAACTTGATGTGGCACAGAACAAGCGGCAATCGCTGCTGGTTTCACTGAAATCCAGAATTGCCCAGGAAGGCTCTGAAATTGATCGGTTGGCGGCCCAGGAGCAGGACCTCGCAAGACTGATCGCAGAGCTGACCAGTATTCTCTCGGATTACCCGATCACCTCGGAAGAGCCCTTCAGTAAGCACAAAGGCCGCCTCACCTGGCCGATTGCCGGCAATCTTCTGCATGATTTCGGGCAGCCCCGAGCGACCGGCAGCGTTAAGTGGAATGGCGTTGTGCTCGCTGCGCCGCGGGGCCGCGAGGTGCGGTCGATCTATCATGGGCGGGTGGTATTCGCGGACTGGCTCGCGGGGATGGGCCTGCTGGTCATAGTCGATCACGGCGAGGGATATATGACGCTTTACGGTTATAACGAGACCACGCTAAAACGCGCCGGCGACTGGGTCGCTCCTGGCGACGTTATCGCGACAGTCGGGGATAGCGGTGGTCAGCAGCAGACGGGCCTGTATTTTGAGGTTCGGCAGGGCACCAAGGCCGTTAATCCGCGTAGCTGGGTTAGCCGGCAACCAAAAACTGGTTAGGCGAATCGTGCCAGCCGCTGTGCTATTGTCAGAGCGGTGTCGTAGCCGAAGAGAGGCGGAGACGGCAACAGCGGAGCGTCCATGTCACTGAAAACAAGAGGAATTCTGGTCCTTGTCATCGGCAGCATACTGGGTGTCAGCCTTTCTGTGGGCGGCAACATGCTGGCCGGCCGTGACACCCCGTCGCCGCGTGAGCTCACCTGGGAACAGGCGAGTTTGTTGCGTGAGGTGATGGAGCGCGTCCAGCGCGACTACGTCGAACCCATCGACGAGGCGGAACTCCTGGACAACGCGATCCGCGGCATGGTGTCAGACCTGGACCCGCATTCGGCATTTCTCGACGCTGACGAATACCAGGATATTCGTATCAGCACCACGGGCCGGTACTCAGGTGTCGGGCTGGAAGTCAGCAGCGCTGAAGAGCGCATTCTCGTGATTTCCCCAATTGACGGCACGCCTGCTGCGCGTGCCGGTGTTGAAGCGGGCGATGAAATTATTTCGATCGACGACGTCTCGATAATCGATGACGGTCTGGACGACACGATCAACAAATTGCGCGGGCGGGCGGGTACGCCGGTCACTATCATGGTCAGGCGTGCTGACTATGATGACCCGTTAACCTTTCGTCTGACGCGACAGAAAATTCAGGTCACGAGTGTCAGCCACGAGATCCTCGATCGGTCGGTGGGATACCTGCGTCTGAGTCAGTTCAACGTCACAACTAACGACGAAGCTGGCCGCGCCATTGATCAGATGATGGATGAAGCACAGGACGAGACCGGAAATATGCTGACCGGGTTGGTCCTGGACCTGCGGAATAACCCTGGCGGAATACTGGATTCAGCAGTCGACATCTCGGATCTGTTTCTCAATGACGGCGTTATCGTTTCGGCACAGGGGCGCACACCCGAATCACGATTCGTGCGCACGGCAAACCAGGGCGACATTCTCGATGGCGCGACTATTGTCGTGCTGGTTAATGGCGGCTCTGCTTCCGCTTCAGAAATTGTTGCGGGTGCTCTGCAGGACCACAACCGCGCAACGATTGTCGGTACCCAGACTTTTGGCAAGGGCCTTGTGCAGACAGTGATGCCGTTGTCCAGGGGCCGAGCCATCAAGCTGACGACATCGCACTATTTCACGCCGTCCGGTGACTCGATAAATGAGACTGGTGTGACGCCCGATATCTATATCGAAAGTGATCGCGGCGTGCCAGGCTGGAACCTGAACGGACATCCTGATCGGGAAAACGACGCGCAGCTTAGCGAGGCGCTCGAACTGATCCGTAACGAACCGGTCATGCACTCACGGGCAAAAGACTAGGCAGATGATCCGCTGGCAGGCCTGCCTTTTAGCCTTCATTCTTGGTTCGTTACCCGTATTGGCTGAATCTCCGCGCCCGCGTATCGCGATAATCATTGATGACCTGGGCTATGAGCGAGCCGCTGGAGAGCGGGCGATTGAGCTGCCAGGCCCGCTGGCCTATGCCGTATTGCCGGGCACGCCACGTGCGAGTTACCTCGCAGAGGTCGCTCATGCCGCGGGAAAAGATGTCTTGTTGCACCTGCCGCTGCAGGCGGAAAAGCCCGCCGAGCCCGCCGAGCCCGGCAATCTGCTACTGGACATGAGTCGCGAGCAGTTTTCGAGCGCATTCGCCGAGAATCTCGAGTCCGTTCCACACGTCGTTGGCATTAACACGCACCGCGGCAGCTTGTTGACGCGTCATCCCGGCCATATGACCTGGCTAATGGATGAGATCCTCGATCGCGGTGATCTTTTCTTTGTTGACAGTTATACGACGGCGCAAAGCATCGCGCTTCGCATGGCCAGGGAAAACGACATTCCGTCAGTCAGACGAGATGTGTTTCTCGATCCGGATCCCCTGCCGGAAACCATCGTTCGGGAGTTTGCGAGGCTAAAGAAAATCGCCAGCCAGCGGGGCCTTGCCGTCGGCATCGGCCATCCATATCCAACGACACTCAAATACCTTGAGGCCGCCTTGCCCGGTTTACTCGCGGACGGATATGAGCTCGTCAGCATTGGTGAGCTCATCAGAGCGACGGCACCGGAAAGGCCCGACAACGCTCTGGCCTCCGGAGAATAGGTTCATGCAATTCTACGACGAACACATCCTGCCACATTTGATTAATCTGGCGTGTTCCAACAAACCCACACAGAAACAGCGCGCGAAAATTGTTCCGCTTGCCGCCGGCGACGTTCTTGAGATTGGTTTCGGCAGCGGACTCAACCTGCCCTTCTACGACCCGTCGAAAGTGAAAAAAATCTGGGGTCTTGAACCATCGGCGGGCATGCGTAAAAAAGCCCGGCGGCTGGTTGACGCCTCGTTGATGGATGTCGAATTCATCGACCTGCCGGGCGAAGAAATTCCACTGGAAGCGAATAGTGTCGACACGGTCCTGGTTACTTACTCGTTATGCACGATACCGGATGTTGTTGCGGCCCTTCAGGGCATGCGCCGGGTTCTGAAACCGGGCGGTCGCCTCCTGTATTGTGAGCACGGGAGGGCGCCGGACGAAGATGTGCATCTCTGGCAGGAAAGGTTGAACCCGGCGTGGAGAAAATTTGCCGGCGGATGCAATATGCACAGAGACATCCCGGCATTGCTTGTAACCGGGGGATTCGATATTAAGTCAGATGAAAGGATGTATATTCCCGGCGCGAAGGTGCTTAGCTATAACTATTGGGGTTCTGCCGTAGCAGCGGATTGAACAAGCTGTAACAATTCACGTCTAATTTGCTGAAGCCATTACTTTTGAATTAAATGAACGCCCGCAACAAATCCTGCCCCGAACACTTCCGCACGCTCCTTTTGCTGGTTGCCGCATTCTCTGCGAATGGTTTCGCACAGGACGTTGGTGCACCGGCAAAAAACGAGGTGGCCTGTACGATGCAGTACGACCCTGTTTGCGGCGTTGATGGCAGGACCTACAGTAACGACTGTGTTGCTGGCGCGGCGGGCGCTGAAATCGCTACTCGTGGCGAGTGTATTCAACCGGTGGAACAAGGCGAAACCGAAGAGCGACTGGAACTCGCAACATCCTGTCCCGAGATCTATGCTCCGGTCTGTGGCATTGATGGCGCCACCTATGCCAACGAGTGTTTCGCGGCCGAAGCCGGCATTGAAGAAGTAACCGCCGGGGCATGCGCGATCGATATCGAATCCTGCCCTGACGACTTCGAACCCGTTTGTGGAATCGACGGCAATACCTACAGTAATGTCTGCTTTGCGAGCGCCTCAGGCATCGAAATCGCAAACATCGGCGCATGTTCCGGTACGGGCTGCCCGGCAGATTATGATCCCGTCTGCGGCGTCAACGCGAGAACCTATCAAAACCGCTGCGAGGCGGAATTCGACCGGATTCCGGTTCAGCGGGCCGGCGTTTGCGACACGGGCAACTGCCCCAAGGTCTTCATACCGGTCTGCGGACCCGATGGCACAACTTATGATAACTCGTGCGAGGCGCAGGCTGCCGGCGTCGAGTTGGTCACGGAGGGTGCCTGCAATGCGCGGCCTTGCCCTTCCATGTATGTGCCGGTTTGCGGCGCCGATGAGCTGACCTATGGCAATGCCTGCCTGGCAGAGAGAAACGGTGCGCGCATTATGCATGCGGGCCTGTGCGAGTCGCAGGGCCGGAACTGTCCACGTATCTACCAACCGGTTTGTGGCCTCGACGGCATCACCTACGAAAACGACTGTCAGCTCCAGAACGCAGAGCAGATCCTGGCCTATGCCGGAGAGTGCGTGGGCCAGTAACGAAAAGCTATCGTGAGTCGAGCGTCAATCTGATCGTCATTTCCACGCGGCCTCGAGCCTTCCATCTCCGCTTTCCCGATAGGGCATCCAGATCAGACCAACGATTGGGACATGCACGTCCGTCGCCTTCGCTTTAACCTGGACCTCGACCAACTCCTCGGCTTGTGCGTCGTAGGCACTCTCAAGCGCATCGATTTCTTTCTCAAGTGACACGCTTAGTACGTTGAGATCAGCTCGAACTTTCGTGGCCGTCTGTTTGGCCCGTGCGACATCACCGGCCTCTTTGCGCGCACCGGATGCGCTCCGAATAGCGGTTCCCATTTTGCTCGCCGTCGTGCTGGAAAAACGTTTTCGACCAAGCACCGCGCCGAGAATGGCCGTGCCGAAAGAAACTGCAGTATCCAGTTTCTTTTTGCTTGATTGTTGTTGCTCTCTTTCAATGGCCTGTTGCGCGCGCAAGAGCCGGTTCTCGAGAGTGGTTGCCTTGCTTGCATATCGCTTGCGAAGTTTCGCAACGGCCTGGTCCCGTTTTTCATTCGCCAACGTTTGCAGGCGAACGCGAAACTCTCCCTCGGTCTCGTTTCCTGCGGACGTCAGTTTGTATTTCTTGCTGCGATAAAGCGTGATGATTTCGTTTAGTCTTATCCAACGTTTGAATTCGCGATTCCAGCTCGAATAGTTTTTCGACTTCATAGCTGCGGCCGGACATTCAGCATAAGTTGCGGCCTCGTTGCCGCTGTCAGCGAGATCATCGGTTGTGAGGTTTAGTACCTCAGCCGCATCCCAGTCCACAGACACAGGACCGTCGTCCAGCTCAACCGTGAAAAGCTTTTCCCGCACCTCGCTAACGTGATAACGGGCGCTTTCGAAAGCCATGTCCGCTGCTGCGACCAAGCGCGGGTAGTACTGGATGTTGTCGCCTGACGCCGCGACGAAGACCTCTTTGATCCCTGGCGGTAGCAGGGGCGCATCGCCGCCGCTGGCGACTGGTTTGCTGGCAGGTAGGACTGGAGTTTTCTCTTGTTTCCTGCCGGACATCAGCGCCTTGATCTGGTCGCGCGTCAACGGACCTGCAAGATATGACATGACCCAACGCGTATTGAAGATAACCGCGTCATCTTCATGGACGTTGTGCAGCAGAAAGCGCCGCTTGCCGAGGCCGGCCAGTGTCTGCTCCATTTGCCGGCGATTGAACTTGCCCCCGTGCGCGGCGCCCTCGAGGCCCTCCATAACCCGTGCTTTATCGCGCTCCGTTTGCAAGCGGCCGATAAACCAGGTGCCGGTGTTGGACAGACCCTTGTAGTCGAGATCAACCGGGTTCTGGGTCGCGAGAACCAGGCCGAGACCGTAAGCGCGTGCCTGTTTGAGCAATGTCAGCAAAAGCCGCTTGGTGGGTGGATTCGCTGTTGGTGGCATGTAGCCAAATATCTCGTCCATGTAGAGAATGGCGCGGAGGCTCGACGTGCCCTGCTGCTCGCGCATCCAGCCGATGAGGTCATTCAGCAGCATCGCGACGAAAAACATGCGTTCATTGTCATCGAGGTGTGCGATCGACATAATGGAGATGCGTGGTTTGCCCGCCTCGGTATAAAGGAGCTTGCCCGTATCGAGCGCCTCCCCCTCCATCCAGACGCCAAAGCCGGGCGCGGCCAGCAGGTTGTTGAGCCGCATCGCGAGAGCGAAACGATCTTTGGCCGGATAGAACGAATCGAGATCCATTACGCCGATTTTCGAGATCGGCGGGGTCTGAATCGCGGCTATCAGTGCCGCAATATCAAGACTCCGGCCGTCCTGCCATGCATGATCCAGAATTCGTGAGATCAGTATGTGTTCGCGACTGGTGATCGGGTCGGCGTTGATGCCTAACAAGGAAAGGATGCTGGTCGCCGTTGCCTGAACGCGTTCGCGATACAGGTCGCCGTCATCCATTACGGCTGCTTGTGGTGCAGAGAATGATTGCAAGACTGAAACGGGCTGGCCGGCATTGCTGCCGGGCGTGTAGATAGATACGTCCGCCTTTTCACGAAACCTGGCAATGCGCGCGCCTTTCTGGCCCCAGCCCAGAAGTCCCTTCTTCCACAGCGCCGCCTGCCCCTTGGCGTACTCTCCCGGGGTTTGTCCCTTGTCGCTCGCCGCGCGCGTATTGATCCACGGGCGAAAACTCTCCGGCTTGAAGCCGGGGAACGTGAGCATCAGGTTGCCGAGGTCGCCCTTCGGATCGATTGCGATAACGGGAATATTGTCCATCGCCGCTTCTTCGAGAATGCCGATGCCCAGTCCGGTCTTACCGGAACCGGTCATGCCAATGATTACGGCATGAGTCGTCAGGTCCTTCGAGTCGTAAAGCACCAGGTCGTCTGTGACCTTGTCGTCTTCGACGTCGTAACGCTTTCCTAAATAGAACGCACCGAGTTTTTCGTAATCAATCATTTCTTGGCGCTAATCAGATTTGGCGGCAGCGACGCGATACATCCAGAAGCAAACCGCGGCGATGATCACGAGACCGATACCTCCGCCAAATTGCATTGATTCACCCAGTGCGAATACATTCGGATCGCCCGACCTGACAATCGGAATTGCCATCAGGATGCCAACAAGAGCTTCACCCGTAATCAGCCCTGCGGCAAACAACATGCCGTGCCGCATGCTTTTTTCGCCGTCAACACCACGTTTCGCGTGAACCTTCGCCGCAAAGTGCGCAATCAGGCCGCCGACGAGAATGGCCGACGAAAGCTCCAGCGGTAGATAGATACCGACGGCAACTGCGAGTACCGGCGCGCGAAATGACGACCCTTTCGACTTGAGCACCTCGTCGGTGATGATGACCAGAATGCCTACGACGCCGCCAATAATTGCCATGGTCCAGGGTAGTCCGCCCTGGAAAACGCCCTGTGCAACCGAGGCCATCAGTGTTGCCTGCGGAGCAGACAGGGGATTCGGATGTTCAGCTGTCGGTACGCCAATTCCATAGGCCTGCAAAAGCAGGTTCAGAATCGGCGCCATCACGAAAACTGCCGACAACACGCCAACACCCTGCATAACCTGCTGTTTCCAGGGGGTTGCGCCAAGAATGTACCCGGCTTTGAGATCCTGCATATTGTCGCCCGCGATGGCGGCCGCACAACACACAACGCCGCCAATCATAATCGCGGCCGAGGGGCCAACCGACGCGTCGGGGCCCATCATCGCGAGCAAAACAAGAGAAGCAAACAGAATGGTTGCGATGGTAATTCCGGATATTGGGTTGTTGGAGGATCCGACGAGGCCGGCCATGTAGCCTGCGACCGAAGAAAACAGAAAGCCGGCGATCACCATGATGAACGTCATGGCCAGGCTAATGCCGAAGTTGCCAACAATGTTCTGGTAAAGAATAAAAATCGGAATAACGAACAACGCTATGCCGATCATCACAAAGTTCATCGGCATGTCATGCTCGGTGTGATTGGTTATCGCTGCCGGGCCTGCTTTGTATTGCGCCATGCCGCTTTTGATTCCATCAACCAGCGAACCGCGCATTGATATCAATGCCCACACGCCACCAACAACCATTGCACCAACGCCGAGATAACGAATTTGCTGACTCCAGATAGCCCCGGAGAGATCCTCCGCGCTGGCGCCGGCAGCATGCATTGCTGCAAGCTCAGGGCTGCTGTCTAAAAAGAATGCCGAAAATATCGGGATACCCAGGTACCAGGAGATTGCGCCGCCTACGAACACAAGTACCGAAATATTGAGACCAACAATAAAGCCAACACTAATCAACGCCGGCGACAGGTTGATGCCCATGTAACCGATTGTTGAGCCGCCGAAGTAGCGAGCTGCCTGGGCCGTGCCGGTCAACAGCTTAAGTCCGGTTGCGGCAAACTTGATGACCGCGCCTGTGAGTGCCGCCATTGCGAGAAACTTGACGCCGGATGACGGGTCTTCACCGACCTTCAGAACCTCAGCGGTCGCTTTGCCTTCCGGATAGGCTAATTGTTGCTCAACAATGAGGGAGCGGCGCAGTGGAATCGTAAACATTACGCCGAGCAAACCGCCGAGCCCTGCGATGGCGCTTACCCACCAGTAGTCGAAGACATTCCAGTAGCCGAGAATGATCAGCGCCGGAATCGTAAATATGACGCCAGCGGCCAGCGATTCTCCCGCAGAAGCCGCAGTCTGCACAATGTTGTTCTCAAGGATGTTGGAGTTCTTGAACATACGCAGGATGGCCATGGATATCACGGCGGCCGGAATCGATGCTGAAACCGTCAACCCGGCGAACAGGCCGAGATAAGCGTTGGCGCCTGCAAGTACAGCGGAGAGGACAATGCCAAGCAGGATGGCTTTGACTGTAAGTTGCGGTAAAACGGGCGGTGAATTCATGGACCTCTCCGGTTCTTATTATCATGTGGTGGCCGAATTTGCCGGCCAGCGTTCTTGCGACGCGAAGGATGCATTTTAGCCAACTAGCCCGGATATGCCTATCTGAACCGTATACAGAATGCATTCGTCATTATGGTACCTTTGGTCGGGCAGCGCCCACGCAGCTCGCCTGATCGACCACATCAATAATAAACAGGTAACGGTGCCGGTTCACAAGAAACCTGCCAGCATACGAAAAAGAGGACGCAAATGACCTATATCGTTGTCGTTGTCGCTTATGTGCTGATGCTTTTGGGCATCAGCGTATACAAGAGTCGTACGGTGAAGTCCGACGAAGATTTCATGGTCGCGGGACGCAACGTGCCCGTATATATGCTGGTCGCAACACTCGTCTGCACCTGGATTGGCTCGGGAAGCCTGTTTGGCACCGCGGGACTGACATTCCGGACCGGCGTATCCGAGCTTTGGTTCTCAGCCGGTGCGTGGTTCGGCATCCTGGTGATCTATATGATCGCTGCGCGGGTGCGGCGCATTGCGCAATACACTCTGACCGATTTGCTGGAAAAGCGTTACAGCCAGCTGGCAAAGGTGCTCGGCACGATAACGATCATTATCGCCTACATGGTTATCGCAGGTTACCAGTTCAAAGGTGGCGGTCGCTTTATTGCCATTCTTTCGGACGGATCGATCACGCCGGAGACCGGCATGATCATCGCCGCATTTCTGATCGTCGGGTTTACGGTGCTCGCTGGCATGGTTTCCATCGTATCCATCGACATTTTCAATGGCGTCATCATGCTGATCGCGATGGTGGTGACACTGCCGTTCGCGATTGCAGGTCATGGTGGACTCGATGCCGTGATTGCAACCATTCAACAAGCCCAGCCCAGCCACCTATCCGTTATGGGAGGGCATGATTTCTTCTGGGTCGTTGGCATCGCTCTACCGACGTTCCTGCTCCTGATGAGTGAAAGCAGCATGTATCAGAAGTTTTCTTCCGCGGATAGCGAGGACAATGCGAAGAAGGCGGTTATGGGCATGTTCATTGGCGTCGTTGTGGTTGAAACACTCATGATGTTGATTGCGTTGGTGGGTTTTGCAATTTATGCGGATGATCCGCGTTTCTTCATGGCTGACGGCACCGTTAATCGCGCCATGGCGGAAGAAATTATTCTGCGCATAGGCTTTGAGCAACTACCTGTCATTATCGGGTCGCTGCTGCTCGCCGCGGGCGCCGCAATAGTTATTTCAACGGGCAATACGTTTCTCATGGTGACATCAACTAACGTCACGCGGGATATTTTTCAGGCATTTTTCTATAAAAATGCCACCTCATCACAGGTTGTTTGGATTCAGCGCGCGTGCATCGTAGGAATCGGTCTACTTGCCTACCTTATGATGAGTCAGTTCGAAACCATTCTGGAAATGGCGCTGATGTCTTATACGATGATCGGCGCTTCGCTGGCGCCGCCATTGCTGGCAGCATTTTTCTGGAAACGGGTAACGCGGCTCGGCGGTGTTGCGTCGATCGCTTCGGGAATGTTGACGGTGATTGCGATTGCGACGCTCAATTCGATCTATAAGGGCAGCGCTGAGGGCCTGCAAATTGTCGGGATCTCATTCCCTATGGATACGGACTACATTGCTATCCCGGCTGTTATCGTATCCGTCACTACGCTGGTGGTTGTCAGCCTGTTAACGGCGAAACCGGAGCCAGAGGACTGGCAGGAATTTATCGAAGCGTGAATGCCTGAGCCGCGTCAGAAACGCTGACTATGCAGTCGAATTAACCTGGTTTTCTGACAGCGATTAAGACTCGGTGTCGTCATCGTCATCGTCATCTTCGACTTCATCTTCTTCGGGTTCACGAATTGCGAAGATTTTCGACATCAGTATGCCAAGCTCGAACAGCAGGTACACGGGCACAGCAAGGAGCGTCTGACTGATAATGTCTGGTGGCGTCAGAAACATCCCAACGACAAACGCGCCGAGAAAAACATAGGGACGCGCCTTGGACAGCTTCTTCGGTGTGGTAAGACCCGTCCACACGACGAGTACGGTTGCGATTGGCACTTCAAATGCCAGCCCGAATGCGAAAATAATCGTGGTAATGAAATCGAGGAATTTCGATATGTCCGTCTGTACTTCAACCCCGTCAGGTGCAACGCCTGTGAAGAACTTGAAGATTAGCGGAAATACCAGGTAGTAGGCGAAAGCAACGCCAAGATAAAAAAGCACGATGCTTGAACCAAGCAGCGGCATTGCGAAATGCTTTTCTTTTTTGTAAAGGCCTGGCGCCACGAAGGCCCAGAGCTGGTAGAGGACGACCGGCATCGCAAGAAACAAGGCGACAAAAAATGTCAGTTTGAAAGGCGTAATCAATGGCGACGCGACTTCCGTCGCAATCATCTTGCCACCAGGCAAAACCTCCATCAACGGCTTGGAGGCGATCGAAAATATGTCCGCAGACCAGGGCAAAAGACAGATGAACAGAAAAATAGTTACGCCGACGATTTTTAGCAAACGGTTGCGTAGCTCGACCAGATGCGACAGAAGTGTCCCTTCAGCGAGATCCTCGTCTGCTGTTGTTGTGTCTTCTTGCTGGCTCACGACGCTTTTTCTTTCTCGGGTTCTTCGTCAACAACTTCCTGATCTCCGTCTGTTGCCAAAACAGTTTCGCGCTCTGCTTCAGTTACCGCCAGATCAGATTCGTCGTCGTAAATTTCGTCACCGACACCGGTACCTGCGTCGCCCTCACTGTGAGCAGGTGAGTACTCATCGTCATCGCGCGGCAAAGGGTGTTCATCTGCCTTTGGTGGTTCGGTGGCAGGTTTTGTTGACGGTTCGCGGGACGATGGTGGGGGCCGGATGGTCGGCGGTTTGTTCAGGTCCAGCTCTTCTTCAAGCTGGCGCTTCATCACTCGCGTCATGCGGCGCGCCTGGCCGAGCCAGCCGCCAACCTGGTTGGCAATGCGCGGTAAACGCTCCGGGCCCAGAACGAGCAGCCCGATAATCATCAATAAGACGAGCTCCTGGCCGCCGATACCAAACATGGCGGGCGTACGCTCCTAGCCGTGGTTTTCTTTGGTGGGTTCTTCAGCGGGCGTGCTGTCAAAACTTGCGTCATCTGACTGGTCGCCGAGCTGTTCGGTGGTTTCCTTATCGGCTTCGTTCATGGCTGAACGAAATCCTTTCACGGCGCCGCCGACGTCGGAACCGAGTGTCTTGAGCTTTTTCGTACCGAAAATGGCAATCACAATTACTAAAACGATCAATAACTGCCAGATGCTGACATTGGACAACATGTCTTTAATCTCCCGGGGCCGAGCCCCAATAATTTCTCGCAATACCGCCCGAAGCGGGGGCGAATTATGGTCATGATACCCGTGCGGGCGCAACAAAACCGAACGAAGATCACGCCTCGAGCCAGAACGTCACCGGGCCGTCGTTGACCAGCGATACCTTCATATCGGCACCAAAAACACCAGTTTCAACCCCTGGCAGGTTCTTCGCGCATTCTTCTACAAAATGGCCAAAATACGCCCTGCCCTTGTCTGGCGGCGCAGCACGGGTAAAACTCGGCCGCATACCTTTGCGGGTATCCGCTGCGAGAGTGAACTGGGGAACTACGAGTAGCTCCAGCCCTTCATCCGCGAGGCTTCTATTCATCCGGTCCCGATCATCAGGGAAAATGCGGTAGCCAATGACCCGTTCTGCCATTCTCGTTACCGTGGACGGGTCGTCATCCGGCTGGACGGCCAGTAAAACCAGCAACCCACGTCCAATCCGTCCGGTAACCGCACCATCAACGGTCACTTGTGCTTCGCTGACTCTTTGTATCAAGGATATCACTCTCATGCGTCCTGGCATTTCGCAGCCCGCCATCATACCGGTCATATGATTGGCGGCAAATTTCGCCAATAAGAGGTATTTCGACGCTGGCGAGGCCCTTTGTGGTCCATGGCAGGCTTAGACGGTGGGTGATCTGTCCGCATTCGGTCTTTGCCGGGACCGTAGCCGCGGCAGAATTTGGCCAGGGATGGCTGAAACCGGTGGTTGCCGACTTGCCTACACCAGGGATGGAGGGCTCCGATCGAAAGATCGGGGCCTTTTTCTCGATTGATAGAAATGAAAAACCCACCGATAACCTCTTGGTAAGAATAAAATGTCTATCATTTCCCACACCATGAATATTTCTGAAAAAATGGTGGCAACAATATCGCCCGATTACATTTATTACCTCTTCGGTGGGGTTTTTTTGCTAAAAAAAACCGGTTTGCACCAGCCGCCAGCGCAACTACACTGATCGCCCTGATTTCAGAACGGCGGCACGGATGAAGAGAAGGCAATTCGTAACCGGGATGGCGGCAGCAGGTGTCGCCGGGTGTAGCCAGGACAGCATGGAATGTGCAGACGGGGCTGTCGCCTCGCGGGAAACATTCGAGTGGAACCTGGTGACCTCGTGGCCCCCGGGGCTGCCAGGACTTGGAATTGGCGTCGAAAACCTCGCAGACCGCATCGAAAAGGCCTCGAATGGCCGCCTGAAGATCAAAGTCTTTGCCGGCGGTGAGTTGGTACCGGCGCTGGAGGTGCTGGACGCGGTCAGCAATGGCACCGTGCAGATGGGCCACGACTCGGCCTACTATCATCGCGGCAAGGCGCCGGCCGCACAGTATTTCACGACCATACCTTTTGGCCAGACAGTGCATGAAATCAATGCCTGGCTCTATTACGGCGGAGGTCTGGAGCTATGGCGCGAACTTTACGCAGAAAAATTCAATGTTATCCCTTTTCCGGCCGGTAACACGGGCGTGCAGATGGCAGGCTGGTTTAACAAAGAGATTAATTCGGTCGAAGATCTGCAGGGATTGAAAATGCGGATACCCGGCGTTGGCGGTGAAGTTATGCAACGCGCGGGCGCATCACAGATCACCGTGCCGGCTTCGGAAATATTTACCGCATTACAGACCGGTGCCATCGATGCGGCGGAGTGGGTCGGTCCTTATAATGATATTGCGCTCGGACTGCACAAAGCCGCGCGCTATTACTATTACCCGGGCTGGCATGAGATGGGCCCGATGCTGCAATGCACCGTTAACCACGACGCCTGGAATTCTTTGCCGGCGGATTTGCAGGAAATTGTGGCGAACGTTTGTCAGGCAATCAACACAGATATGATGGCGGAGTACACTTGGGGGAACGCGGTGGCCCTCGAACAAATCAAGGCGGATCCGAATGTGGAACTAAAACAACTGCCCGACGATGTATTGAGACTGCTAAAAAAACTTAGCAAAGAAGTTATCGAAGAAATGGCCGCCAACGATGAGTGGTCAGCACGTATCAAAGCCTCTTTCGATGATTTCCAGCGAATCGTAATACCGCACCATGAAATCAGTGAGCTTGCCTATCTGAAAGCAAGGCAGCTATAAAATGAAGAGAACACGGAGATTTTCGTGTCAGTAAATTCACGACCTTTTCGTTTTTATGATAACCGGCAAAAATACCTGGCTTTCGTAAACACCTGTGACGAAAAATGGAAAGTGGCCGAACGCGCTGCACAGGAATTGCAGTACCTTCAACCGACGCCACCGGCCTTTCGTTTGTTCGATGCCGGGATGGGCGACGGGACCTTACTCTCACACCTGATGAGGGCAATGCACCGGCGCTACCCCACGATTCCTTTTTACGTTGTTGCGAAGGAAATCAGCCTCGAAGACATTCGACTGTCGCTTGAAAAGATGCCGGATCGGTTCGTCGAACATCCGGCGAGCGTCATAATTCTGACGAATCTGTACTACGCTGAATCGCCCTGGCTGATGCCGAAGAATGTCGAAAAGGCGGCGGCACTCAACTGGTTGGAAGTCTCTCTTGAAGGCAACACGGCACACGGCTTCGGTGAGCAGTTACGCGCACTTGATGATGATCTCGTCGATGGCTGGCAGGTCAAGGCGAGTCCCAAGACGGGCAATCCACTCTATGTTCGTCCGACTGTCATGGTCATTTATCGTGATGATCAGCGTTTCCTTCTGGATGATGTCATACCGCGCCGCGGCCAGGCTGGTCAGGGCAACTATGACCTTGCAGTCATCTCTCAACCCTGGCGTGCGCGGATGGACGCCGAGTTCAAGGTGCAGAAAGTATTGTCACCGCTGGTACAAAGCCTGGCACCCGGTGGACGTGCCGTGACGTTTCAATCGGCCGGGAACGACCCGGGCCTCGAGCTTGTGCATGAGCTTTGGCCGGATGAGGATCCGTTCAAAGTGGGTCGTCATGAGCTGGTAAAGACCCTCAAAAAACATCTCGGAAAAAACGCACGCCACTTTAACTTCAATGTCAATTCAGACGAGAAAGCGCTGCTACGTTACAGCATGCATACATTGCCGGAGGAAATCGGCGAGTCGATAGGTACCTCGACACTTTTCGCGGCCTGGAACGCCGCAATTTATGTTTCACAGATAGAGGATGAGCGTCTGGAGCCGGTGGTCTCATCGGGCGGCTACCTCGATGCAACCGCGAAGGTACTGCACAAGAATAACGGCCTCTGGTTCAACGACGAGACTTTCACTGTCTCGCGAAAGCGACGTTAATAACTACGGACCGTACAGCTTGTCCGGTAACCAGGTCACGAGGCCGGGAAATGCGGCCAGTATTAACAGCGCAAAGACCTGAATGCCGACGAACGGAATCACACCCCGATAAATCTGGCCGGTTGTGACCTCCGGAGGTGCGACTCCGCGCAGGTAGAAGAGCGCGAAGCCAAACGGGGGCGTCAGGAACGAAGTCTGCAAATTAATAGCGATCATGATGCCGAGCCACACCGGATCCAGCCCCATCGACAACAGGGCCGGGCCGACAATAGGGACTACAACAAAAGTAATCTCAATGAAGTCGAGCACAAAGCCGAGCAGGAACATGACGAGCATGACAACAATGACAGCGCCGATCACGCCACCCGGCAGTGACTCGAGGAGCGCATGCACGCCGTCATCACCGCCATAGCCACGGAAGACCAGTGAAAACACCGACGCGCCGATAAGAATCATGAACACCATGCTACTGATGCGCAGGGTGCCGCGCGTGATTTCCCGCAGTCGCTCCATCGATAGAGCACGTCTTAGTATGGCAATCAGCAGCGCGCCCATTGCACCGACACCGGCAGCCTCCGTTGGTGTCGCGAAGCCGCCGAGAATGGAACCGAGAACGGCGAAAATCAGGATTAATGGCGGCGCCAAAGCACCGAGTATCTGAATAAACGACACATGCTCGTCGTTTGCCACAGCATGGGCCGGCATCGATTCCGGTCTGAAAACAGCGGTCATGGACAAGTAGATGACGTACAGAACGACCAGCAACAGCCCCGGTATCAGGGCCCCGGCGAAGAGATCACCAACCGAAACCGTGTCAGGAGAGAAAACTCCCTGGGCCAGTTGCGCCTGTTGATAGGCGCTCGACATTACATCGCCGAGCATGACGAGAATGATCGAGGGGGGAATGATCTGCCCGAGCGTGCCCGAAGCGCAGATCGTCCCGGTGGCAATTTCCGGTGAGTAACCTCGCTTAAGCATGGTTGGCAGAGACAGCAATCCCATGGTAACAACCGTGGCGCCAACGATGCCCGTACTTGCGGCAAGCAGCATGCCGACAAGTGTCACCGAAATACCCAAACCGCCCCGAAGCTTGCCAAACAACGCACTCAGCGTCTCAAGCAGCTCCTCAGCGATTCTTGCGCGCTCGAGAGTAATGCCCATAAAAACAAAAAGCGGCACAGCGATAAGAGTTTCGTTGGTCATGATGCCGAAGATTCGGCTCGGCAGGCCCGACAAAAACGCTGATTCGAATCCCCCACCAACGACGCCACCGAAAGCGAACAGAAGTGCGGTACCACCGAGAGAAAAGGCAACCGGGAAACCAGCTAACAAAAGCATCACGACAGCAGCAAACAGCAACAGCGCGATCCATTCCATGACTAGTCGCTCCGAATCACGACAATTGACCGCAGCGCCATCGATATGCCTTGCAGCAGAACGGCCAGAGGCATGACGATTAAAGCCGATTTCAGTAAAGGAACAAATGGATACGGAAGCCCGCCAGCATTGCGCGACACTTCACGAATACGCCATGACGCCCCAACGTAGTCGAGTGCCTCAATGGCGAAAAAAATGCACAACGGAGCGATAAAAAATACGACGCCGAAAAGGTCGACCCAGGCTCGTCGCCTTGCGGACATTTCCCTGTAGAAAATATCGACCCGGACGTGGTCATCAAGCTGTAGCGTATAGGCGGCACCCAGCATGAAGACCGTTGCGTGCATCCATGTTAGTGATTCCTGCAGCCAAATCAGTCCGGACCCGAAGACGTAACGCATTACCACGATGACGAATGTCACGACTACCATCAGCAGGGTTAACCAGGCCGCCGCCTGGCCGGTGACAACGCTGATTCTGTCTATTGCTGCACTCGGCGCCGGCGTTTTCCCTGGCATCAGTGACGCCAGAACGTCGGCGTAATCAGCACCAGTAAAGTGAAGATCTCCAGGCGGCCGAGCAGCATGCCTGTAATAGCAATCCATTTGGCGGTGTCGCTTAGGGTCATAAAACCGGCCGCGACTTCGCCGAGTCCGGGACCCAGGTTATTGAGCGTCGCAGCAACGGCAGAGAACGCAGTAACCTGGTCAAGCCCCGTCGTCATCATCGCCAATAACATGATGCCGAAAACAACGATATAGACGGAAAAGAATCCCCAGACAGCATCGACGACACGAAAAGGAACGGCTGAAGAGCCAAGTTTGACCGGAATTTCTGCGCTCGGATGGACAAGGCGCACGATTTCCCGCGCACCCTGTTTGGCGATCAGCAACCAGCGTATGACCTTGATGCCACCCGCTGTCGAGCCGGCACATCCACCAACGAAACTGGCAAAAATTAGCAGCACCGGCAAAGCGCCCGGCCAGGCCGCGTAATTTGCGGTTGTAAATCCGGTGGTCGTCGCAATCGACACCGACTGGAACAGCCCGTTAATAACTGTGTCATCCCAGTCTGAGTAGGTGCCGACCATCGATAGCGATCCAATAACGATCGCGGACAGTATCAAAAGAACGAAAATATAGGCGCGAAACTCAGGGTCCTGGCGATAGTGGCCGATGGAGACGTTGCGCCAGGCGAAGAAATGAAGCGAAAAGTTAACGCCGGCGAGAATCATGAAGACGATCGCGACCAGGTCAACGGCTGTGCTGTCGAAATACCCGATCGACAAATCATGCGTGGAAAACCCGCCGATCGCCACCGTAGAAAAAGAGTGACAAAGGGCATCGAAAAAGGTCATCCCGGCTGCCCAGTAACAGAGCAGACAAAAAACTGTGAACGCAAGATAAACATACCAAAGAGCTTTCGCGGTTTCGGTAATGCGCGGTGTCAGCTTGGTGTCTTTAACCGGCCCCGGTGTCTCCGCGCGCATGAGCTGCATGCCCCCGACACCGAGCATCGGTAATACGGCGACGGCTAGTACGATGATTCCCATACCGCCGAACCACTGAAGCTGCTGGCGGTAGAATAGAATTGACTCGGGTAGTGCGTCGAGTCCGGATAGAACTGTGGCACCGGTGGTAGTCAGTCCGGACATCGATTCAAATACTGCATCGGTGAACGTCATTGAAGGCACGTCGGCAAGCCAGAGCGGCAGTGCGCCAGCGGTGCCCAGTACAGTCCAGAAAGAGGCCACGACCAGGAAGCCATCTCTCAGGCGCAGGTCCTTACGCTTGTTACGGACCGGAAACCAAAACAGCGTTCCAGCCAGCAAAATAAACACGAAGCTTTCGACAAAGGCCAACCAGGATTGATCGTCGAACCACAGGCTGACAATAACTGGCGGCGCCATTGTCAGGCTGAACATCATGAGCAGCAGGCCTAGAATTCGTAGCGCGACAGTCCAGTTCATTATTTGGTCATCACCTGAATGCTGTCAGTGTCCGGCGATCAGACGAAAGAAACGTCGACCTGGAAAAGATTTTCAATTTTATCGATCTTGCGACGATCGGTCATAAACAGGATGACATGATCGTCAGTCTCAATAACGGTGTCGTGGTGAGCCATAATGACCTCGTCTCCGCGAACCAGTGTGACGATGCTTGTGCCTTTCGGCAAATTTAGTTCGTCGATTCTTCTACCAACAACAGCTGACTCTTTGTTGTCTCCATGAGCCACCGCCTCTATTGCTTCTGCGGCGCCGCGTCGCAGTGAATGGACTTTTGAAACGTCGCCTCGACGAACATGCGCAAGCAGAGAACCAATAGTGACCTGCTGCGGTGAAATCGCAATATCGATTGAGCCTGACTCGACCAGCTCCGCATATGACGGCCGGTTTATCAACGCCATGACTTTATGCGCACCCAGTCGTTTCGCTAGCATTGCGGACAGGATATTCGCTTCTTCGGCGTTGGTGAGCGCGCAGAAGACATCGACGTTGTCGATATTTTCTTCGAGCAATAGCTCTTCGTCGGCCGCGTCTCCGACAAGCACGATTGCCTTGTTGAGTTGTTCAGAAATGACCCGCGCTCTTTCGGGGTCTCTCTCGATAATCTTGACCTGGTTATTTTGCTCCAGCGCAAGCGCGAGTCGCACTCCGATGTTGCCGCCACCCGCTATAACGACCCGGCGAACGGGATCTTCAAGCTTGCGCATTTCACTCATAAAGACGCGAACGTCCTGACGAGCTGCAATAAAAAACACTTCATCGCCGTCATTGATTATCGTGTCACCATTAGGCTGCAGAGACTTACCGTCACGGTAGATCGCCGCGATACGACCTTCTGTATTGGGTATGTGTTCTTTAAGCGCCCTGATCTTCTGACCTACCAGCGAGCCGCGATTGTCGGCGCGCGCTCCAACCAGCCGCACCCGCCCGTCCGCAAAGTCGAGCACCTGAAGTGCACCGGGGTAAAGAATCAGTTGCTCGATGTATTCACAAACGAGCTGTTCCGGACTGATGCGGACATCGACCGGAATGGCATCCTGTGTGAACAGTTTGCGCGCGTTCATGTATTCGGCGGCGCGAATGCGTGCGATCTTGGTGGGCGTGTGAAAAACTGTATAGGCGACCTGGCAGGCGACCATGTTGGTTTCGTCCCCGTCGGTCAATGCGACGATGATGTCAGCATCGTCTGCGCCGGCTCTCTCCAGAACCTCCGGGTAAGCGGCGTGACCGACTACGGTGCGAATATCGAGGCGGTCCTGCAGCTCTCGCAGAACGTCCGGGCGCTTGTCGACGACAGTTACCTCGTTGGCCTCTTCGCGGGAGAGATGGTATGCCGCAGAGGAGCCAACCTGGCCCGCGCCGAGAATTAGTATTTTCATTATTTGTACACGGCCTTGTGTGTCCCGTACATTTTACATGAGTTCGAGATTGGCATAAGCCAGCACGAGAATTTTTGTGCCCACCGACTCAAAATTGACCTCAACCTGAGCATGCGCGCCCTGTCCGGTGCAATTGAGAATTACGCCATCACCGAATTTTGCGTGGCGAACGCGCTGCCCAAGGCGTATGCCCAGTTCTTCACCGGGCCGGATTCCACCGCGCTGGCCGGCACGGCCAGTTGAATGCACAGGTCGGCTGACCTGGGCCCGTGGCCGGATTTCCTCCATATGTTCCTCCGGAATCTCAGAGATAAAGCGGGAGGGCTGTGAAAAACTGTCCATGCCATGCAACCGGCGTTGCTCCGCGTAGGTGATGTACAGGCTCTCCTTGGCGCGTGTGATGCCGACGTAGCAAAGGCGCCGCTCCTCCTCAAGCCCATGCGGGTCTGCGATTGAGCGTTGATGCGGAAACAGGCCGTCTTCCATGCCACACAGGAAGACCAGCGGAAACTCGAGACCTTTGGCCGAATGCATGGTCATCAACTGCACGCAGTCCTCCCAGGCGTCTGCCTGCCCCTCGCCTGCCTCAAGCGCCGCGTGTGACAGAAACGCATCGAGGCGAGACATGTCATCCACCGGGTCCAGCTGGAAACCCTTGGCAGCGCTGACCAGTTCCTCGAGGTTCTCGATGCGCGTCTCGCCGCGCTCGCCCTTTTCTTTCTTGAAGAACTCGATGAGACCACTGGCCTGAATGACGTGATCAACCTGCTCCTGCAAATCGAGGTCTGCCGTATCCCGCGCCATGCGCTCAATGAGGTTTAGAAAGACAACGACAGCTGAAGAGGCCCGGCCGCTAAGTTCGTCGCTTGCTACGGCGCCCGCCGCGCGCCACATCGAGCAGCTATTTGCCCGGGCATAGGCGCGAATTGCTTCAACAGTTCGCGCACCGATTCCGCGTGTCGGGCGGTTCACAATTCGCTCGAAAGAACTGTCGTCTTCACGATGAGAAATCAGGCGCAGGTATGCCAGTGCGTCCTTGATCTCCTGACGCTCGAAAAAGCGCAGACCACCATATACCCGGTACGGCATCCGCGCGTTGATCAGCGCTTCTTCAAGAACGCGGGACTGGGCATTGGAGCGATACAGGATAGCTGCGTCGGCGCGCGGGTTACCTTTATCACTCCAGTCCTTCAGGCGGCCGACGATAAAATCCGCCTCGTCCCGTTCGTTGTAAGCGGAGTAAACACGAATCATTTCGCCATCTGCGCCCTCGGTCCAGAGCTTCTTGCCCATTCTCGAGTCATTGTTGGCGATCACGGCATTTGCCGCGTTCAGAATTGTCGCGGTGGAGCGATAGTTTTGCTCCAGCTTGATAACGGAAGTGCCGGGGAAGTCTTTCTGGAAGCGGTGAATGTGCTCAACGCGCGCACCGCGCCAGCGGTAAATTGACTGGTCATCGTCACCGACAACAAAGGGTATGCCGCCTTTGCCGGCTAGCAGTCTCAGCCACGCATACTGAATCGCGTTGGTATCCTGGAACTCGTCAACGAGCAGATGCCGGAAGCGCCGCTGGTAAAAAGCCAGGACGTCTGCATTGTCGCGCAGGAGCTCGTGGGCACGCAGTAGCAGTTCGGCAAAGTCGACCAAACCGCCACGGTCGCAGATTTCCTGATACTGGCGGTAAAGCTCGATCTGCTGGCGGCGATTCGGGTCATTGTCATCATCGAGATGATGCGGCCGCAGGCCTTCATCCTTTTGTCCGTTGATGAAGTACTGAATTTCACGGGCACCCCAGCGATCATCATCCAGCTCGAGGTTCTTGATCAGCCGCTTGATGATCCGCAGCTGGTCGTCAGAATCGATGATCTGGAAATTCTGCGGCAACCCGGCGTCCTGCCAGTGGCGGCGCAACAGGCGATGGGCGAGGCCATGAAAGGTGCCAATCCAGAGATGGTTGACGGGCATGTCGAGAAGGGACTCAATGCGTCCGCGCATCTCGGCTGCCGCTTTGTTTGTGAATGTGACGGCCAGGAGGCTTTGCGGTGACACACCATCGACATCAATGAGCCATGCGATGCGATGCGTCAGAACACGGGTCTTGCCGCTGCCTGCGCCGGCGATGACGAGCAGGGGTTCTTCCGGGGCGGTAACAGCCTGGCGCTGCGCCTCGTTGAGCGAACCAAGAATTGGTGTGACGTCCATCTGGCACTTTGCGGGAAGGGCTCTCAAGGGAGCGCAGTCTAGCAAAGATTGAACGGTTCCGAGCGGAGGAAATTCCGGCGAATTCGGTGCTTAAGGAGACCAGCGAATAGAAAGAACGGACAGGGTTCGGTCGTAGGCGAGCCGAGTATCGTTGGAAGTTACGTTGCGGTAAAAGTACTCACCGATCAGGTCCAGCGTTTCTGTCATGTGCCACGTTGCGGTCAGGGTACCAACCGCGCGCTCCATCGTCTTGCGTCCGGCAGTTGGCTCGTGAAACGCAAAGGCTCTCTCGTAATCCCAGATCATGTAAAGAGCGCGTGCATCCAAAGTGAAACGGTCGCCAAACCTGAAATTAAAGCGCATCCCATATTCGCCACGGCTGTAAGAGTTATACCCTACATGGCGATCTTCCCTTTCGGTTCTTGAATAACCGATCCCCAGCCAGAACCAGCTCAGGATTCTCTGGCGAGCTTCAGCGCCGTATGAAACGTAGTCATACCGAACGGGCGTGTTGCCGAACGGCTGGGAACCATCAAGCTCGAAAGACGGACGGTCGCCATAACGGCGGGTGTAGTAATCGGCCTTGAGGAGGATTATGGACGATGGTGAAAGCCGGACCGACCCGTTCAGGCCGGCGCTCCAGTACTCATGGTCGTATTCCGGCACTACGACAACGTCTTCATAATTCCACAGCTGTCCTTTTGCACGAAAACCCAGGCTATAACGGCCGAATTTTCGCCGTCCCCAGAATTCGGGCCCATAACGCAGGTAGGACATTCTGTCAGAGATATCGATGCCATTAACTTCGCGACTGTTGCCGTTGTCGGGGTCGTAATAATTCTCTTCATGCTGGGCGATTTTAAAGGCGCTGTAGACACGTGTTTCGTTGCCATCTTCCCGTTTGCGGTATTCGCTGCCGAAGCCAATTTCATGCAGGTATTCGTCCGCGTTATCCAGCGCCTTGTCCTGGTAGAAACGCCCGCCAAATCGGTACGAACCGAAAAAGCCTTCATTCTCGATGGCGTTGACCTGGTATCGCGCACTGAGGCTGAACGGAATGTACATCCCGGACTGCACCTCGGGGACAACGATTGGCTGTGCCGGGTCTGACAGGTCGCGGTACGAGCGTGATGGTGAACGAAACACGTTGTCATCCATGCCGACACCTGAGCGAACTCTGAGGTCGAGGTTGGTGAATTCTTTCTCGCGTTCTATGACGACCGCTCGTTCCATGACCGGCGCTTCTTTTTCAACATCGTCCTGGAGTTGTCGCATGGCAGTTCGTGCAAGCTTGGCGATGTCCTTGCGGTCTTCCTGGTTGGCGGCGCGGCCAAACCAGGACATTGCTTCGTCGTGATTGCCCAGTCTGTACTCGCTCAGGCCCAGGTTGTAGTACGAGATTGCTGAAAGCGGACCATACGAGGAGGCTTTTAGCAGTGAGCTTCGGGCGCGGTCATATTGTTGGGCTTTGTAGTGCGCAATACCGGTGTTGTAGTGCAACAGCGGTGTATCCATACCAGCTTCAGCAGCCTCGCTGTAACGTAGCAGAGCCGCCCAGTAAAGATCATCACGAAACAGTCGGTTGCCATTGGCAAATAGCTCGCTCGCGGTCGCGCCAAATACGGGCTGCGAAATCGCGACCATCATCAGCACCACGACCAGTGACTTCAGATTTTGTACTACCGCTTTGATCTTGCTTACTCCTGCGGGAATGCCATTCCGAGCAATTGTTCCTGCGGATTCTGCCCAATTATGGAAAATTCGCACTATAACTATGTCAACAATGTGACGTGGCGCAAAAAAAATCCCCCCGAGTGCGTACTGCGGGGGGATTCTGATTCTGTCGCGGGACAAATTGTGGATCCCGGATCCGGCGACAACGTGGCAAGCTGCGCCGATCAGTTTACATCGTCATCGGACGCAACGCCGTCATCATCGTCATCCTCAGGCTCCATCTCGTCCTCTTCCGGTTCGTCGGTATCGCGTTCCTCGCCCTCGTCGAATTTGCTCTCGCCTTCAGAATTCGACCCGTCAGTTTCAGATTCGAAGTCTTCGTCACGCTCAAACTCTTCTTCGCCGCGAGCATCGTCTTGCTCATCGGAGTTGTTCTCTTCTTCACGGGCATCGTCGGACTCACCTTCCAGGTCATCATTCCCTTCTTCGTCAGGTTCGCCGTCGCTCTCCAGACCCTCCGGGTCAGCTTCCGGACCGCGCATCTCCATGACCTGACCGTCCAGTCCGGCGATGCTGTCCAGCACTTCCATGGTGACGTCGAGATCGTCTATGTCGGCCGCCGAGGCCGCCGCCGGGAACAGCGCGAAACATGTCAATGCCATGCTCGCCAAAATCAGTTTCAGGTGTTTCATCGTTCTAACTCCGTTTGATACTCCAGCCAGGCTGAAGCTCCTTAAATGATGGTTACCTGCAGACGGAACGTCTTGTCATGGTCCTCGTGCTGCAAGTTAGCTAGTAATTCTCCGCCGACTGGCGACGTTGCAATCAGTGTTAGCGGCAGGATGTTCCGACCTTCATCCAGGCTGGTCATCCAGGTAATTTCGCGTTGTCCCGCAAAGCCTGCAACTTCGACGCCCTCTGGCAGGAAAACGGTCATTGTTGCGTTCTCCAGCACCTCTGCTGATGCAAAGACGAGGTTGAGCGTTTGCGGCTGTTCGAGCGTCATCGTCACAGATGGTACGGTCGATTCAGTGATGCTGGGCGCGGAAAAGAATACGCCGCTTACAATCCAGAGGGCCATCGCGGCAGCTACCGCTCCGCCAAATCCTGTCATTACCCACCGATTGCGCTGGCGCCTGGTTCCTGTCTGCGCTGCTATCGCGATCGATCGATCAAAAAATGCTGCATCCGCGCGTGGCATGGTCGATTCTCCGTAATCTCGCAGCATGTCCCGCAGTTCGCGTTCCTTTGTAATGATCGCTTCGCAGGAAGCGCAGGTCGAAACATGCGTCTCCAGTCGCTGGCTTTCCGCAGCGGCGAGTTCGCCGTCCAGAAAGTCATCAATTTGCTCAGCAATCAATTTGCAGTTCATGGTTTCCATCCTCTTCAGTGTGTAACACGATCAACCGGCGTATTCGGTTCCATCAGCGGCGAGAATTTCTCGGAGCCTGGCCCGGGCACGGTGCAGCCGGGACTTGAGCGTGCCGACCGGAGTGCCGGTAACACCCTGAATTTCGGTAAGTTTATAACCCTCCGAGTCGTGGAGGAGAACGACGAGGCGGTGATCCTCGCTTAGTTCGGAAAGTGCGCGTTGAAGCCGCATTATGTTATCCAGACGCTCCGCATCGGCGACCGGATCGAGGTTTCCGGGGAGCTCCTCAAGGCTTTTCCCCGGCAATCGGTCCTCGCTGACCGACACCAGGCGCTGTCTTGCATAACGACGGCGATTGTCGATGAAATGGTTGTACATGACCCGGCAAAGCCACGATCCGGGCTCATCGATATCGATCAGTTCGTCGAGGCGGGGAAAGATTTTGGTCAGCACGTCCTGGAACAGGTCTTCTGCTTCCGCTTTGTTACCGGCAAGGCGAAACGACAGGCGGTAAAGGCGATCGAGATGCGGCTTTATCAGCGCATCAAAACTTGCTCGCTGGCTGTGGTCGAGAGGGCCCATGTCGCCCGAGTGTAGTGACGGGCAACCATTTCACAAGGATGTGACGCAGAAATTGAGACCTGGAGAGCTATTGGCCGATGCGAATGATGAAGTAATGATCAACCAGCAAGGCGGCAAACAACAGCATCAGGTAGGTAATAGAGAAACGGAACACCTTCATTGGCAGTTCTTTATCCATGTCTCTTTGCATACGGATGGCGTAGTAGAGGAATGCGATCCCCAGGCCGATAGCGGCGACGAGATAGATAAGGCCGCTCATTCCGGTCAGGTACGGAAGGATCGTGACCAGCACGAGAAGCACGGTATAAAGGAGGATGTGCTGGCGGGTGAACCGCTCACCATGTGTCACCGGCAGCATTGGAATGCCGACCCGCTCGTAGTCGTCGATTTTTGCGATCGCAAGCGCCCAGAAGTGCGGCGGTGTCCAGGTGAAGATGATCAGAAACAGCAACAGCGCATCGCTGTGAATTTCTCCGGTTACGGCTGTCCAGCCAAGAACCGGCGGTGCCGCACCAGCAGCGCCGCCGATGACGATGTTTTGCGGCGTTGCGCGCTTCAGAAACACGGTATAGATGATGGCGTAACCGATCAGAGAAGCAAATGTCAGCACGGCGGTTAGCGGGTTGATGATAAACCAGAGCAACAACATCGAAAGCACGCAAAGCACGAACGCGAAGCTCAGTGCCTGGAAGTCGGTCAGTCTCCCCTGCGCGATGGGGCGGTTGTGAGTTCTGGACATCAGCACATCGATACGGGAATCCAGCACGTGATTGATAACGGCTGCAGACGATGCGGCAAGTCCGATTCCCAGTGAGCCAATGATCAAAGGCACACTGCCCGGCCAGCCCGGTACCGCCAACACGGCGCCGACGACTGCTGTAAACACGATCAGCATGACGACCTTCGGCTTTGTCAGCTCGTAGAAGTCGCGCCACGCGATGCTTTGTTGCAATGTGCTTGTGGTCAAAATGTCAGCCTATTTGGGACAGCTTCAGCAAATGCTTCACATCGTCCACAACGTCCCCAGGGTTGAGATCCGGCGGAAAATACATGACGAGGTTTGCCAAGGGATCTATTAGGTAGATGCCACCCGGCATCAACTGTTCGGGCCTCTTCTCATTCAGCAACGCGCCCAGGTCCTTGTCTCTTATGGTTCTGAGTCCCGGGTGCTCCCCTTCGATAAACACTGTATCCGGCACTGAATCGCCATGCAAGAAGACCCGCACGATGCGGTCCATCTCCTTGCCCAGCATCAGCCGGAGCTGGCGCTGGCGATACAATGCCTCGCGACAGGGCTCTTCACACATGGCCTCGTTGACATAAAGCATCAGCCAGGCGCTATCTGTCGCGCTGATCAGCGGTGAATTCGGCATAAGCTGCTCGAGATTAACTACAGGCTCAAGCAGCGCACCGCGATTGGAGGTGCCTGTCGGGACGAATTGACCTGTTGAATACATCCAGGTGGCAAGGAGCAACGGGCCAAAAAAGGCGAACGCAATGATTGCCACCTGCAGACGACCACGCTCAGGTGTCTTGTTGGCCACTGAGCCACCTCTTTCGTAGATGCCAGCCGATAATCAGGACGACGGCTGCAGCCATCGAAAACCATTGGAAGGCGTAGCTGTAGTGGGTCATCGGGCCGCTCATGTCGGGCTCCCAGCGACGGGCGAATCCGTTATCGGCATCTGCGCCGAGCAGTAAGACCGCCGGTTGCAAATTTTCACCCAGTTCAGCGCTAATTTCGTCGAGTGTCGGGTATAACGCCACACGGGGCCAGTCGCCGTGCACGGCGAACGCCTCGCCGGGGCGGATTGCAACGCGCGGCAGGTGACCAGCCAGACCCCGGGCTGTGGTGAAATCCGGGCCTACCGTCAGGTCAGGCAATTCATAGCCGCCCTGGTCCTTCGGCATCCAGCCGCGGTTAACCAGCACGAGTGCGTCATTTCGCGACGGCCTGAACGGTGTAATGACGTAGTAGCCAATGCGACCGTCCTTCGGGATGTTATCGATCAGTATCTGCCGGTCGGTGAGATACTGACCGTAGACCTCGATTCGGTCGAATTCCTCCAGCAGCGAATAATCTGTGGGCTCACTGTAAGGCGCATCGGCCGCGAACTGATCCATGAGAGAGTTTTTTTCAGCGGCTCGATCCAGTTGCCACAGGCCCAGGCTGATAAAAAGCAGCACGAAGAGCAGACCGGCCACGAACGGCAGGTATCTCTGGCTGTATTCACTTTTTAACAAGTCTTCGATCACGATATACTCTCGCGCCAGATTAAATTTCAGAGCAACACAGTGAAGCTGCTAGTTCTCACCATCTTACTCGCCATCATCATAAGCCTGGCGTCCGGACTTTGGTTCCTGGCCCGGGACGACCAGGGCTCGACCCGCGTCCTGACAGCTTTGAAAGTTCGCGTCGCTTTGTCAGCGATTCTTGTGAGCTTCCTGGTTTTCGGCTACTTCCAGGGCTGGATCACTCCCAACGTCGGATAATCGCTGCCCCAGCTGTTGTTCTTTGGTCTTATTCAGCAATTGCAGGCGCGAGTGAGATGAACCAAACGCCGGCGAAAATACGCAGTGCCCAACCTGGGTACATGAGCAATTCGAGCCAGCGAATTAACGAAGTATCGCTCCGCAAGGGGCCGCTGAATCACATCCAATAGACGAAGACGTACAAACCCACCCAAACCACATCGACAAAGTGCCAGTACCAGGCCGTGGCCTCAAAAGCGAAATGTCGGTTCGGCGTGAAATGGCCTTTCATCACCCGCAGCCAGATGATGGTCAGCATGATCGCACCGATCGTGACGTGCATGCCGTGGAAGCCGGTCAGCATAAAGAACGTCGAACCGTAAATACCGGACGACAGCGTCAGGTTCATGTGCTGGTAGGCCTCAATGTATTCCTCCGCCTGAAAGAACACGAAAACGAAGCCCAGGATAAAGGTTGCTGCCAGGAATACTTTCAGCAAGTTGCGTTGACCATGGATGAGCGCATGGTGCGCAATCGTCACGGTGACACTGCTCGTCATAAGAATTGCCGTATTGATCAGTGGCAAACCGAATGGCCCCATCACCTCGAAATCACCACCGATATTGCCGGGGCCGTTGGTCGGCCAGGTGCTCTCGAATTCTCCCCACAACAAAAGATTCGTAAAGAAGTTGTTACTTTCGCCGCCGAGCCACGGCACAGCCATGTTTCGTGCGTAGAAAAGGGCGCCGAAAAACGCCGCGAAAAACATCACCTCGGAGAAGATGAACCAGAACATGCCCATGCGAAACGACATATCGACCTGGGAGTTGTAGCGGCCGCCTTCACTTTCGCCAATCACTTCACCAAACCAGCCAATCAACATGAAAATGAGGATTGCGGCACCGGTCATCATTACCCAGAAACCGGTGTCCGTTCCGTTTAGCCAGACAGATACACCGACCATGAGAAAGAACAAACCGGCCGAGCCAACGACAGGCCAGTGGCTTTGGTGGGGTACGTAGTAACGATCTTCTGCGTGTTCCATGGTGAGGTCCGAAATTAATGCTTGCTGGGTTCGGGATGCGTCATCTCTTCGGAGTGATCCATATTCATGGAGTTGTCCGTGAGCCTGGCCGTATCGAAGAACGTGTAAGAAAGGGTAATGGTGTCGATGTAGTCCGGAAGGTCCGAGTCCACTACGAAGCGGACCGGCATTCTCTTCTCTTCGCCGGGCATGAATTCCTGGTTAGAGAAACAAAAGCATTCCAGCTTCTTGAAATAGGCGGCAGCCTGTTGTGGCGCAACGCTGGGTACAGCCTGTGCGATTTTGTGCTTTTCAGTCAGGTTGGTCGCTACAAAGTACGCCTCATACAAGCCACCCGGGTGCACTGTCATTCCATCAGCCTCCGAATGAAACTCCCAGGGCGCGTACTGGTTTACCGTGGTGACAAACTCAAGCTGGATTTCCCGTGACTCATCGGCCGTCGTCGTAATATTCACAATGGCTTCTGCATTTGTCCTGCCACCGAAACCTGTAATTTCGCAAAAGACGTCGTATATCGGCACCAGCAGAAAGCCAAATCCAAACATTCCCACGGCAAGCGCGAGCAACCTGAGGGACAGGGCTTTTGTGCTAATTGGATCTGGTTGATTCTGGTCGCTCATGACAAATTACGAGTTGAAAACACCCATTAGAATGAAGCCAAAATAAAAGGCGAGCGCGATAGTCGTCATGATGATCGCCGTCTTTCGAATGCCTTTTTTTCGGTCCGTGCTGTCCATTGTTATGAAAACGCTGCGCCCGACGTAACTCTCGGTGGTGTCTCAAACGTGTGGTATGGAGCGGGCGAAGGCACCGTCCACTCCAACCCGGTCGGGTTGTCCCACACTTCCTGCGTTGCAATCTCGCCCTTGTTGCGGACGCACTGGAAAACGATGAATACGAATAGCAGTTGTGACAAGCCGAAGCCAAATGCACCAATGCTGGCGATGGCGTTGAAATCCGTAAACTGGGTCGAGTAATCAGGAATTCTGCGCGGCATGCCCGCCAGCCCGACAAAGTGCATCGGGAAGAACGTGAGATTGACAAAAATAGTCGACAGCCAGAAATGCAGCTTGCCAAGGCTCTCGTTGTACAAGTGCCCGGTCCACTTCGGCATCCAGTAATAAACGGCTGCCATGAGCGCAAAGATCGAACCCGGAACAAGGACGTAGTGGAAATGCGCCACAACGAAGTACGAATCGTGATACTGAATATCAGCCGGAGCAATCGCGAGCATGAGTCCGGAGAAACCGCCAATCGTGAACAGGAACACGAAGCCCAGCGAGAACAGCATTGGTGTCTCGAAAGTCATTGCGCCGCGCCACATTGTCGCAAGCCAATTGAATATCTTCACGCCGGTTGGAACCGCAATCAGCATCGTCGCAAACATGAAGAACATCTGTCCGGTCAGCGGCATGCCAACCGTAAACATGTGATGCGCCCATACGATGAACGAAAGGAAGGCGATGCTTGATGCCGCATAAACCATCGAGTCATGGCCGAATAGTGGCTTCCTTGAAAACGTTGGAATGATCTCTGAGACCACACCGAACGCCGGCAGAATCATGATGTAAACCTCGGGATGCCCGAAGAACCAGAAGATGTGCTGGAACATTACCGGGTCGCCGCCACCGGCGGCCAGGAAAAAGCTGGTCCCAAAAAACTGGTCCGTCAGCAACATGGTCACCGCTCCCGCGAGTACCGGCATAACGGCGATCAACAGGTAGGCAGTAATGAGCCAGGTCCACACAAACATCGGCATCTTCAGGAGCGACATATCAGGCGCCCGCATATTGATGATGGTTACGATGACATTGATGGCGCCCATGATCGATGACAGCCCCATGAGGTGAACCGAAAAGATCAGGAACGGAAACGCATCACCGGTTTGCAGCACAAGTGGCGGATACATGGTCCAGCCACTGGCGGGCGCCCCTCCTGCCATGAAAAGGGTTGAGCCAAGGATGCTGAAAGCCACTGGCAGGATCCAGAATGACCAGTTATTCATGCGTGGCAGCGCCATATCCGGCGCACCGATCATCAACGGGATCATCCAGTTTGCGAGCCCAACGAATGCCGGCATGACCGCGCCGAAAACCATGATCAGCGCGTGCATCGTGGTCATCTGGTTGAAGAATGCCGGGTCCACGAACTGCAGGCCGGGACTAAAAAGCTCTGAGCGAATGATCAGCGCCATCGTGCCACCGGCGAAAAACATCGTCAGGCTGAAAAGCAGGTACATCGTGCCGATGTCTTTATGGTTGGTCGCGTACAGCCAGCGACGCCAGCCTTTAGCAGGCCCATGATCGTCGTGCTCACCGTGGTCTGCGTGTATGTCTGCTACTGCACTGCTCATTGCAATTCTCCGCCGGCAGCAGCGACCGCTGTCGCGCCACCTTTTTCATTCTCGAGCCACGCTTCAAAGTCAGCGGGGTCGAGAACTTCGACAACAATTGGCATATAGCCATGATCCATACCGCAAAGTTCCGCACATTGGCCGCGGAAGGTGCCGGTCTGTTCAGCCTTAAACCAGGTTTCATTCATAAATCCCGGAATAGCATCTTTCTTGATCGCGAGATCCGGAACCCACCAGGCGTGTACGACATCGTTGGATGTAAGGAGGAGGCGAACTTTGGCGCCCATCGGCACCACCAGCGGGTTGTCAACGTCCCGAAGATAATTTTCGACGGTATTCGGGTCGATGCCGGAACCGCGGCGTCTTGCCGCCTGGCTGGAACGTGCGAGCGTGCTGTAGAAAGAAACGTCCTCACCCTGGTAGGTGTAGTGCCATTTCCACTGGTAGCCGGTAGCAACAATCGTCAGGTCCGGGTCGCGGGTATCCTCGAGCTTGATCATGAGTTCCGCCGACGGCACGGCCATAATCAGCAAAATAACCACCGGGATGACCGTCCAGATTACCTCTGCAGTCATGCTGTGCGAGAAGGTCGCCGGCACCGCGCCCCTGGACTTTCTGTGCTTGACCAGTGAGTAGATCATCGCGCCGAATACAACGACTGCAATAGCCACACAACACCAGAAAATTACCATGTGTATTTGATGGGTTTCTGCGCTTAGCTCAGTAATACCTTTCGGCATGTTGAGCGCCCAGTCAGCAAACGCATTGCTGGTGATAGCGAGGAGCAGCACACCCGAACACAGTTTTCGAATCATTGGAGTTTCACCTGGCGGCTTATATTTGCCGCAATCCACCATTTTCTAATTTGAAGCGTCCGACCTTCAATATGTAGTCCACGCAGTGATGCAGGCCGGCAATTCTGGCCGCGGGGCCAAAAACTGCAGATCTAATTTTGGGTAGCAGCGCCGAATCGGCGTGGACTGGTCGAAAAGCACGCGAAGTGTACTGAAAGGGATAGCGCCATGCAACAGCCCACCCCTGAAATGCATTCTATTATTATGAATAGAAACAATATGTTACGACATTCGTTTTGAGCGACCCGACAACATTTTCGTATTGCGCAATTCAGGGACGGTCAAGTCGACCAATTGACCCCGGCTCGATGCGGTATTCACCCGGTTTTGGCCGCGGGCCGCTACCCCACGCATGGCCGTAGACGAGCTCGAGATCCAGAGATAAGTCGCCGCGGTCCTGGTGATTTTGAAAATCCCGCATCATGATTTTAAATCGAGAGAGATTTTCCGGCAACGGGTCTTTCCAGAAGGGTTCAATACTGGCGCCACATGCGTTCAGGTCGTCCAGCAGCTCTGCGTTTGAAGGATAGGTAATGGTTAGACGATCAATGTCGAGAACGGGGTCGGCGAGCCCCGCCTGAACCAGCGCGTCTCCAACAATGTGCATGTCCGGAAACACGTGCACGCGATCGGTCTCGCCGATCCTCGACCAGGCTTCACGAAATTCCATCATGCTGTCCGGTCCGAGTGTCGAAAATGCGAAAACGCCGCCTTTTCTGAGAACTCGTGCAACATCAGCGAAGCAGGTCGTGAGGTCGGCAACCCACGGCAGCATCATGTTACAAAAAACGAGGTCAACAGACCCCGTGCGAAGCGGGATCTGCCCTGCATCTGCCTGCAAACTTAACCGTTTGTACTTTGAAAAAAAGCGTCGTGATTTTGTCGCGGTTTTCAGCATGCCCGCAGAGGCGTCCAGGCTAACGATCGTTGCTTTGCGATAGACCGCGCTCAGTTCCCGTCCGCTCTTCCCGGTAGCGGCACCGAGATCAAGTATTAGCTGTGGATCAATCTTAATGGGCGACAGCCGGTCAATGAGCCCCTCGCTGGTTGCCCTATGAACGTAGTCGGCCTGATCGAAGCTCGCCGCCGCGTCGTCGAATCGTCGTCGGATGTCGGCGATGCTCAGCTTGCAGGGATCGTATCTCATGACGCCAGTATACTTTTTACGGCGAGCGGTCGGATTTGTTGCTCGCAGTGGCAGCCCACCAGGCCGAAACTCATCACATGTTCAATGTGAAACCTGGGGACCTGTTCGGCGATGCGTGTCTTTTATGCGGCCTTTTGGCTAAAGGTGCCCGTATTTGTGCACCCTGCCTTGATGTCATGCCGAGAAATGATTGTTTTTGTCCTTGCTGTGGTCAGCCGGTGATGACGCGACAACCGGACGGTGTCAGGTGTGCCGCGTGCCAAAGGAAGCAACCGTTGTTCGACCTGGCTCGTGCGCCCTTCCACTATGCGTTTCCCGTTGATGCTGCCTTAAAGAAAATGAAGTTCCGCAGGCAGCTCGCAATAGCGCCGGCATTCGCTGAATTACTACTCCCGGTTTTGCACGCAGAGTTCAGTCACTGCGACGCACTGGTACCTGTGCCCCTGCATCGCTGGCGCCATGTTACGCGCGGTTTCAATCAGGCCCGGGAACTCTGTATGCCCTTGTCAAAAGCAGCGAATTTGCCGGTTCTTGATTCGGTAGTGCGGGTCAAGGCAACCGGATCGCAGTCGGGTCTAAGCGCATCAGAACGGCGCAAAAATCTGCACGGCGCTTTCGTCGCTCGCCACAACCTGCCCTTTCGACATCCGGTGATCATCGATGATGTGATTACAACCGGCACAACCTCCGGTCAGCTTGCGCAAGCCTTGTTAAGGGCGGGGGTGTCAAGCGTCAGCGTCCTGGCCGTCGCATATTCGTCAACTTTGTAGGGGGACTATATTGGAGGAACCGTAAAGGTGTAGTGCAGCACAATGCCGATGAATACGATCATCCCAATATAATGATTGTGCAGAAAAGCCTTGAAGCAGGCGGCCGGCTGTCGGGCGCGGGCGAGCCACTGGTGGTAGCCCATCAGGATGGCCGCAAGCGCCACGGCACCGAAATACCAAACGCCAAACTCGGCCATGTCACCGATGAAAATCAGTGCGATCAGCATGAGAAGCTGCAGTCCGCCGATGACAAAAAGATCGGCATCGCCGAAAAGTATTGCGGTTGATTTTACGCCTACTTTCAGGTCGTCTTCTCGATCAACCATTGCGTAGAACGTGTCATAAATAACTGCCCAGACGAGCGCAGTACCGAACACCAGCCAGGCTATTTGTTTTGCTTCACCGGTTTGGGCGGCGAATGCCATTGGTACAGCCCAACCGAAGGCCGCACCAAGAACGAATTGCGGGATTGAGATAAATCGCTTGATGAACGGGTAGATGATGGTGAGGCCGGCACCGATGACGGCAAGCACCTGTGCAGGTTGGTTCAGCATTGCCGCTAGTCCGACCGCGATCAGTGACAGCGCAACAAAAAGGGTCAGCGCCTCTGCCGGCGCCACCGCGCCGGACGCAATAGGCCGGGCGCGTGTACGCTCGACATAGGGGTCGATGTTTCGATCTGCGAAATCGTTCAGGACACAGCCGGCCGAACGCATAACGATGACGCCGACCATGAAAACGAGAAAGACTCCGGCGTCCGGATGGCCTTCACCTGCGATCCATAATGCCCACAATGTTGGCCAGAGAAGTAGCCAAACGCCGATCGGCTTGTCGAGCCGCATCAGTTCGACGTAGTTCTTGAGCTGCGTCATGAAACCCGGCGCGATTCGGAGAGTCTGAGTTTTTTTTGCGGGTGTGTTCACGGCCATGAGTCTGCGTGCCATTGGTTCGGCACTGAGTCTACCGCATTTGAAAACATCTATACCTTCCCGTAGTGATGCGCATTGCCGAGCCAGCGTGCAACGATGGGGAATTCAGCAGTGGCATGATTCTTCTGAATATTCTCGGCGGCTTTCTGTACAGCAGGCATCAAATCCGCGTCGCGCGTGAGATTGGCGATGCGATACTCGGGCAGACCGGTTTGTTTTGTGCCGAGGAGTTCTCCCGGGCCACGCAACTCCAGATCGCGTTGGGCAACCACAAAACCGTCATTGGTCTCACGAAGAACACCAAGACGGCTTTTCGCCAGCTGGCCCAACGGCTGTTTGTAGAGCATGACGCAGTGACTTTGGTCCCTGCCGCGCCCTACTCGCCCACGCAACTGGTGCAGCTGGGACAATCCCATGCGCTCGGAATTCTCGATGATCATCAGGCTCGCGTTCGGTACGTCGACACCGACTTCGATGACTGTGGTTGCCACAAGGACATCGATGTCGCCGCTTTTGAACGCGCGCATGACTTTATCCCGTGCGGTGTTCTTCATTCGGCCGTGCACAAGTCCGACGCTGAGAGCGTCTAACGACTCAGTAAGCATTTCATAGCTGGCTTCCGCCGCCTGGTAATCCAGAACTTCGGACTCATCGATCAGCGGGCATACCCAGTAGGCCTGCTGGCCCTCGGCACACGCATCGCGAACCCGCTCAATAACCTCGTTTCGACGCGTATCGGGCAACGCAATCGTCTTGACGGCCTGCCGTCCTGGCGGCAACTCATCGATTATGGAGGTGTCGAGATCCGCATACGCTGCCATTGCCAGCGTTCGCGGAATTGGAGTGGCCGTCATAACCAGTTGATGAGGGTGAACTCCTCCGCTTGCGCCTTTGTCCCGCAGCGCGAGTCTTTGATGTACGCCAAACCGATGTTGTTCATCAATGATCACGAGCGCGAGATTCGAGAAATTAACGCCCTCCTGAAACAACGCGTGTGTACCGACAACGATGCCGGCGCGGCCGCTGCCAATGGCTTCCAGCGACGCCTGCCGGTCAGCTTTCTTCTGGCTCCCGGACAACCACGCAAGCTCGACGCCGAGGTCCTTAAACCAGTCGCAAAAGCTCGTCCAGTGTTGCTCCGCAAGCAACTCCGTTGGCGCCATGACAGCCGCCTGCACTCCGCCGGCTACGGCCTGCGCACACGCAGCCGCGGCCACCACTGTTTTGCCGGAGCCGACGTCCCCCTGGATTAGTCGCATCATCGGGTGGGGCACCTGCAGGTCGGACCCAATTTCCGCAACCACGCGATTTTGTGCATTCGTGAGTTTGTAAGGAAGGCTGTCGATAAAATTGCGCTGCAGAACCGGTCCACCAGGAAGTGACATTGCACTTTCCTTCCTCGCAAGGTTTCGCAAATGACGAAGGCTCATGTAATGAGCAAGAAGCTCTTCAAATGAGAGCCGGACCTGGCAGGGGTGGCGCCCGGCCTCGATGCTTGCGAGGTCAGTGTCGGGCGGCGGAGTGTGCAGGTATGCGAGCGCCTCTGTCAGCGTCGGCAGCTCGAGCTCATCCAGTATTTCTGTCGGGAGCAACTCCGCCGGCGGGGACTCCTTCATCATCGCGAGTGCCTGTCCGACCAGGTTCCTGAGGCGCCCTTGTTGTACGCCTTCCGTCATCGGATAGACCGGCGTTAGCGTATCGGTAACTGCCGGTTCCTGGTTTTCGCGTAACACCCGGTATTCAGGGTGCACCATCTCCAGCCCAACAGGTCCCGGTCGGACGTCACCGTAGCAACTTACTTTTGCGCCGGTCGCAAATTGCGTTTGTTGTTGTCGGGAAAAATAGAAAAACCGCAAGGTTAGCTGGCCGCTGCCATCACTGATGCGGACCAGCATGCTGCGCCGGCCGCGATAAACGGTCTCCGCCAGCAACACTTCGCCACTGATCAGGCAGCGCATACCGGGACGCACAGAGCCAATGTGATGCAGCGTCGTGCGATCTTCGTAGCGCAATGGGAGCAGGAACAGAAGATCGCCGACGCGATGCAGATCCAGGCGAGTCAGGGTTTTCGCGAGCGCCGGACCGACGCCTCGAAGGACAGTCAACGGGGACGCGAGACCAGATGCTTTCTCATCCACCTTTCGGCGGCCGCCTTTTTAAAGCGCCATGATTGCCTCGGCCTCGATATCGACACCTTTCGGTAACGATGCGACGCCGAGCGCTGCGCGCGCGGGATAGGGTTCGCTGAAATACTCTGACATGACGCTGTTGACCGTCGCGAAGTTGTCGAGATCAGTCAGGTAGATCGTGAGTTTGACAACCTGATCAAGGTTGCCGCCGCCGGCAACGGCAACCGCTTTGAGATTCTGAAACACACGATGTGCGCGTGCGGCGAAATCGCCATCGACAACCTCCATAGAAGCGGGATCGAGCGGTATTTGCCCGGACATAAATAGAAAATTTCCGCTTCGAACAGCTTGTGAATATGTGCCAATGGCAGATGGTGCGTCATCAGTATGAATAGTTTCTTTGCTCACCCGGGTCTCCGTTTAGTTTTATGCGCTGTCGCGACTTACACTTTTTACATTTTGCATTTTACGAACATTGCGCATGATATGCGCCAGATGCGTACGGTCCTTCACCTGCAACAGGAACGTCATTGCGGAGGTGTCCTGATGTCGGATGTTGACAGATACTTCTTCAATGTTCGATTGTGAATCGGCAATTACGGCTGCTACTTCGGCCAGTACGCCGGTCTTGTTGACCGTCTCGACCTGTATTTGGCTGGAGAAGTCACGATCAATATCTTCCTCCCAGCCTACGGACAGCCATTTTTCGGGTTGCTTGCGGAAGTTGATCAGGTTGCCGCAGGAGTTGCGGTGAATAACGACGCCGCGGCCTGCGCTCAGATATCCCATGACTTCATCGCCAGGAATTGGATAGCAACACTTGGCGTAGGACACCACCATGCCCTCGGTTCCCGCGATAACAAGGCTCGCTGATTTGGGTTCGGTTTGTTCGCCCTTCTCGCCAATCAGGAAACGGGCGGTTAATGGAGCCAGCCGCTCGCCAAGGCCAAGCTGCGCATAAAGATCAGTGGCACCGACCAGATCAAGTTCATCGAGCGCTTCTCGCAAGCGGACCTTGCCGATCTTCCGCAGTGACGAGCCCAGGTCCTTGAGCGACCGGTCGAGCAGGCGCTTACCCAGATCGACAGATTCGGTGGTCCGCATATTTTTCATGTACTGGCGAATCGCGGATCGGGCCTTTGCGGTCGCAACAAAAGAGACCCAGTTCGGATTTGGTTTGGCGCCGCGCGCCGTGACAATTTCGACTGTCTGGCTGTTTTTCAGCACCGTTCGTAATGGAACGAGAGTCCGGTCAACTTTACCGGCGACGCAACGATTGCCAACGTCGGTATGTACCGCGTACGCGAAGTCTACGATGGTCGCGCCCTTCGGCATTGGCATGATGTCGCCCTTCGGAGTGAAGACGTAAATCTTGTCCGGGAATAGATCGACTTTAACGCTTTCGAGAAACTCTTCGGACGTGCCCGTTCGTTGTATTTCCTCAAGTCTCGCCAGCCAATCCCTCGCCCTGCGTTGCGGGGTTGCTGTCGATTTGTCAATTGCCTTGTACTGCCAGTGTGCGGCCACGCCCGATTCTGCAACCCTGTCCATATCGGTTGTTCTTATTTGAGCCTCAAGAGGTAAGCCCTTTGGGCCGAATAAAGTCGTATGCAGTGACTGATAACCATTGACTCGCGGGATGGCGATGTAGTCTTTGAAGCGTCCCGGCATTGGCTTGTACAGGCCGTGCACTATGCCGAGAACCCGATAGCAGGTATTGACGTCGTCGACGATGATGCGAAAACCGTAAACGTCGACCACGTCATTGAGAATACGTTTCTTGCCGGCCATTTTTCTGTAAATACTGTAAAGATGTTTCTCCCGGCCGCGAACCTCGCCCGTGATCCCTTCTTCCTCCATCGCTTTGAGAATGCTCTCGGAGATGCGTTTTACTATCTGTCGCTGGCTGCCTTTGCTCTTCTTAAGCGCCCTTTGCAGCACGGCATAGCGATACGGGTAGAGATACCGGAAGCCCAGATCTTCAAGCGCAACTTTCATGTGATTGATGCCAAGCCGATTGGCAATCGGCGCATAGATTTCAAGTGTTTCACGGGCGATGCGCGCCTGTTTTTCTCGCGGCATCGCGCCAAGCGTTTCCATGTTGTGCATTCGGTCTGCCAGTTTGACCAGGATCACGCGAATGTCCTCGATCATAGCCAGCATCATTTTGCGGAAACTCTCGGCGTGCGCCTCGGCCCGGTTGGTGAAATGCATCTGGTCCAGTTTGCTGACGGCATCAACCAGGGTGGCTACTTCTGTTCCGAATTGGTCTTCCAGCTCTGCAATCGGAACGTCCGTGTCTTCGACAACGTCGTGAAGAATCGCAGCGACGATTGTTTGCGAGTCGAGATGCATGTCGGCCAGTGTCTGGGCAACGGCAACCGGGTGGGAAATGTAGGGCTCGCCTGACTTGCGGGTCTGCCCTTCGTGGGCAATCGCGCCAAATTCGTAGGCTTTCATGACCCGCTCGATTAGCTCGGCAGGCATATAGGATTCAAGCGTTTCTACGAGCGCCTTTATATCCCTGCTTCGTCTTGGCGACGTGCCGGGAAGTTTGGATAAAAGTGTTGCGGCGTAATCCATGCCTCATCATATCCCAAAGTGCCCACTGGCCATCTGCCGGCGGGTCAATCGGTCTGAGGACTTCTTCAACGCCGGGTCTTGTCGGCTGAGGGGATTTCGGCAGGTGGGTCAGTCGCCCGCTTTAATCACCAATGGAAATTCCACGCATCGGCAAAATATCATCCGCTGCCTCGGGCTGCATGAACTCTTCCGGCATTGGTGTGTCGATCTCTTCGAGGATCGCTGGCGTGATGTGACCCTCGGCGATTTCCCGCAGAGCAATCACGGTGGGCTTGTCGTTCTCAAGCTCAACCATGGAGTCGGCGCCGTGCGCTACGCGACGGGCACGTTTGGCGGCAACCAGCACCATTTCAAAAATGTTGTCTATGTTTTCGAGACAATCTTCGACCGTAATTCTGGCCATGTATTTCTCACTCCAGTATCGTCCCGGTGGGACTTTTCAGCAACCTAGCCGAACAGCATATCTTAATGTGGCTGGGCTAGACCAGTATATTTTTGACTCTTTGTTCGAGCCTGGGGTGGTTTACACGGTTTTCCCCACCATCTCCGGCAATCACTGCTTCGAGTTCTGTGACGGCATGCTCCAGCTCGTCATTGATGATGACATAGTCAAACTCATCCCAGTGGGACATGTCACCGAGTGCGTCGCTGAGGCGCCGCGCGATTACGTCATCGGAGTCTGTTTGCCGGCCACGAAGTCGCCGCTCAAGTTCAGGCCGGGAGGGGGGCAGGACAAAGATCGTGGTGCAGCCGGGCATCGACTTACGCACCTGCTGCGCGCCCTGCCAGTCGATTTCCAGAATGACGTGGTTGCCTTCGGCAAGGTGGTCTTCCACCTGCGAGCGACTGGTCCCGTAGTGATTGTCGAAGACCAGCGCCGACTCGAGCAACTCGCCTCTTTCTCTTAAGATCTCAAATTCCTCTGGCGTCACAAAGAAATAGTCGCGTCCGTGCTCTTCAGTGGATCGTTGTTTGCGTGTCGTATAGGAAATCGAAAACTTAAACGACGGATTGCGATCGACCAGGGCCTTGACCAGTGTGGTCTTGCCCGCACCGGAGGGTGCTGCAATGACAAATAGTGATGGGACATTATTCATTTATTATTCAACGTTCTGAATCTGCTCGCGCATTTGCTCGATCAAAACCTTGAGGTCAACCGCCGCACCGGTGGTTTCGGTGTCCGCCGACTTGGAACCGAGTGTATTGGCCTCCCGGTTGAGTTCCTGCATCAGGAAGTCCAGTCGCCGGCCCACAGGCTCATCGCCTGCCAGGGCTTTGCGTACTTCGCTGACGTGGCTCTCGAGCCGATCGATCTCTTCATCAACATCCAGTTTCTGGGCGATTAGTGCGAGTTCCGTTTCCAGTCGGGCCGGATCGGCTTCTACATCCAGCTTGTCGATTCTCTCCTGTTGCTTGGCGCGAACTGCAGCCAGAACTTCGGGCATGCGTTTTCGAACCCGCCCTGCAATCTCCAGCGTCTCCGCGAGGCGGGTATCAATCATTTGTCCGATGCGCTCTCCTTCGCTGCCGCGCATCAACGCCATTGAAGCAAGCGTGGCGTCGAGGACCTGCATGGCCTCAGCGAGAAGTGGCTCGGTGTCTATCTCAGGTTCGGCAACGACACCGGGCCAGCGCAGGACATCAATCGGATCCAGCGCATGGGTGTCAGGCAGCAACGCCGAAATCTCGTCAACTCTTGCGGCGATCTGGCGAACCAGGTCTTCGTTAAGCGAGAGGTTCGTGCCGGCGGCGGAACCCCTGCGAAGATGAATCGAGCATTCGATCTTGCCGCGATTGAGCAACTCGCCAATTTTGGCGCGCAGCTCAACTTCCTTCGGCCGCAACTCTTCCGGAAGACGAAACTGCACGTCCAGAAAACGATGGTTCACGGCCCGCAGCTCACAGGTCAGTGTCCCGAAAGGCGTCTCCGCCACTTCCCGGGCAAAGCCGGTCATACTGTTCAACATGAAATTTCCCCTGGCAGCAATTTGAGGTTTTGCTGTCATAACTGTGCGTTCATCACAGACAAGACGTATATGTCCCGCAATAATTGCGGCGGATTTTGCTGTAATGACCGCCTGCAGTCTTGCAGGTTTTGTTTATTTGTTCATTTATTTTAAGCTGACCGGCCGACGTCGGCCAGCGCTAAAGGTCCGTAATCAAGCCCTATGAAAATTGAGTATGCAAAAGTCTCCGCCCTCGGAGACCGTCAGGACAATCAGGATCGCGCTGCGGTCGTCGTCGCCGAAGATGCCGCGATCATGCTGGTATTCGATGGAATGGGCGGACACGCGGATGGCGCAGCAGCGGCCGAGGTGGGCATGAATACCGTCCAGAACCTGTTTACCTCTGCAGATCTGCCGCTTTTTGATCCGCAGGGTTTTCTCTACATGGCGCTGTCAAGGGCGCATGACGAAGTGGTCAAGCTTGGTGCAGACCACGCGGTTGACTTCCGGCCAAGGGCTACCTGCGCGATTTGCCTGCTTCAGGAAGGCGGTACCTGGTGGGCCCATATAGGGGACAGTCGTATTTACCAGATGCGTCAAGGTGAGGTGGTCACGCGCTCACGGGATCATAGCCACGTCGAGGTTCTGATTCAGGAAGGAGCGATTACTGAAGAAGAAGCGCTGGATCATCCGATGCGTAATTTCGTCGAGTGCTGCATCGGCGGCGACGCGCCGGTGCCGGACATGAGCATTACCCGCAAAATGGGCCTGGAGGTCGGCGACGTGCTGCTGGCATGTTCAGATGGCCTGTGGTCCGGAATGAACGACAAGGAAATTGCTGAAATCTCAACCCGAAAAACGATGAGTCTTGCAGAAAATCTAAAAGCATTGAGTATGAAAGCACTGACAATGAACGCGCCATACAGCGACAATACGACCGGTACTGCGTTACTCTGGCTCGGCGATTAGCCGGCAGTCCAACCTTTAGGAGTTCTCCATGCGACCGAGTGGCCGCGCAACCGACCAGTTGAGGTCGGTGCGATTCATTACTGATTTTACCAAACACGCCGAAGGCAGCGTCCTCGCTGAATTCGGGGACACCCGCGTACTCTGTACGGCAAGTGTGGAAAACCGCGTGCCAGTCTGGTTGCGGGGCGGTGGCAAAGGCTGGGTGACAGGCGAATACGGGATGTTGCCAGGCGCAACGCATTCCCGATCCGGCAGAGAGGCAGCGCGCGGCAAGCAGACGGGACGTACTCAGGAAATTCAACGCCTCATCGGCAGGTCATTGCGGGCCGCGACTGACATGTCTGCGCTTGGTGAAAAAACCGTGACACTGGATTGCGATGTTCTGCAGGCTGACGGCGGGACGAGAACGGCGGCAATAAGTGGCGCCTTTGTTGCACTGCAGATCGCGATGAACCGTTTGTACAGACGGAAGCAGGTCAAAACCAATCCCTTGCATGGGCAGATTGCCGCCGTGTCCGTTGGTATTTTCAATGGAATACCCGTTCTCGATCTCGACTATGACGAGGACTCGCAGGCAGAAACGGATATGAATATCGTCATGAACGATGCTGGTCGCTTTGTTGAGGTGCAGGGAACAGCGGAAGGGCACGCGTTTGATCGGGACGAGTTCAACGCTTTGTTGGAACTGGCAACCAAAGGTATCGACGAAATCCTGGCGGCACAGATCGCAGCGATTGACGGTGCGGACTGATTTGAATGGCATCAACTGCGATTGAAAAAATCGTACTCGCGAGCGGAAACGCAGGGAAAATTCGCGAAATTGCCGAGATCTTTTCCGGCCTGAACGCAGAAATCGTTGCCCAATCAAAACTGGGACTGGAATCGCCGGAAGAAACCGGCTCCACGTTCGTCGAAAATGCGCTCCTGAAAGCGCGGCATGCCGCGGAGCATTCCGGTCTGCCGGCTATGGCTGACGACTCCGGGATTGCAGTGGACGCACTGAATGGTCGGCCAGGCGTCCGTTCCGCCCGTTACGCTGGCGAAAACGCGACCGACGAAGAGAATCTCGATTTGCTGCTGGAGGAACTCAAAGCGGTTCCGGATTCTGAGCGTGGCGGAGGATTTCATTGTGCGGCAGTGTTGGTGTTTCCCGGCGATACCAGGGAACCACTCATCGTGGAGGAGGTTTGGCGCGGGACGATTCTGCGCGAACGCAGGGGACGTGGTGGCTTCGGTTACGACCCGGTTTTTCTTGACGCCGACTCGCAGAAGACAGGTGCAGAAATGAGTCGCGAAGAAAAAAACGCCGTTAGTCATCGTGGCAGGGCCTTCAGGATGCTCTGCGCTAATCTGCGAGACACTAACCGGTAAAACCGATGCAACGTCTATTGCCGCCGTTGTCGCTGTACATCCATCTGCCCTGGTGTGTGCAGAAGTGTCCCTACTGCGATTTCAACTCCCACAAAGCCGCAGATGAAACGCCGTATCGGAGATACATCAACGCGTTGCTCGCGGATCTCGCGCTCGAAGGGATAAAGGCCGGTGATCGATCGGTCGAGAGCATTTTCCTCGGCGGCGGAACGCCAAGTCTGTTCAGTCCTGATGATATCCGGACTGTTCTGGATTCCTGCCGGAGTTATTTGTCGCTTCCCGACCATTGTGAAATAACGATGGAAGCCAACCCTGGGACAGTCGAGCACGGCAGTCTCGCCGCTTACCGTGAAGCCGGTGTGACCAGGCTTTCCATAGGTGCACAAAGCTTCTCACCGCAGAGCCTGAAATCTCTTGGCCGCATACATGGAACCAAGCAGATTGAAGACACATTTGCCGAGGCACAAAGTGCGGGTTTCGACAGTATCAATCTGGATCTCATGTTTGCTCTGCCGGGGCAGGACCGGGACATGGCAGCTGCCGACATTGCCATGTTGCTCGAGCTTTCCCCGGCGCATGTTTCTTACTATCAGCTGACACTTGAACCCAACACCGTGTTCTTCAGCAGGCCACCGGCCGAGATGCCGGACGAGGACACCGCCTGGGCCATCCAGGAACACGGGCATCAGCTGTTCAGGGACGCCGGTTACGAACAGTATGAGATCTCCGCATTCGCGCGGCCCGGGCATCGTTGCCATCACAATCTGAATTACTGGCAGTTTGGTGATTACCTTGCCATCGGTGCTGGCGCACACGGCAAGCTTACAAGCTCGGACGGCGAAACGGTCCGGTATCAAAAGCCGGCAAATCCGCTGCAATATATGGAGCATGCCCTAGACGGCCGGCTGGAGTCGTTTCCGGCGCCGATCTCCGGCGCTGATCTGGACTTTGAATTCATGCTTAATGTGTTGCGATTGTCTGACGGTTTCTCGAGGCAGCTCCTGGAGGACCGGATCGGTGAGGACCGCTTGCTGGTCAGGACGACGATCGATCAGGCAGTTGCAGACGGCTTGCTGGAGAGCCCGTCGGTGGAGACCTGGAGGCCTACGTCAAGGGGTTTTCGATTCCTAAATGACCTCCAGGCGCGTTTTTTGCCTTGAGATATCGCGGAAGCAGGCTGCTGGATGGGCTCGTCATTTGCACGGGCCAAGGTACGGATGCGCTAATGCTTATGCACAAGGAGGCTTGTATGCCTGTTTTTTCCGGGCAATAAGCGCTAATACTCAGTCGGGCCATCCAGAAGACGCTGTAACTCATTGACATATATAATAATTCGAAATTGAACACAAAATAGACATTTTAGAAACTACTCTTTAAAAATCCCCACTTAGCGTATTCACTCAATTTTTCTCCACAGAGTTATCCACAGGATTTGTGGATAAAATTCGGCGGTCCGAATTAGTGACTTGCGGATGGCTGTCCATCCCTATATCCTACGCGCCCTTTTTCCTTCGCTTAACCTCTAGGGACGACCTGAAATGAAAGCCGAAATCCATCCTGATTACAGCGATACCAATGTGACCTGTAGTTGCGGTAACGAATTCACTACCCGAAGCACACTCGGTAAGGACCTTGCGATCGAGGTCTGCTCGGCTTGTCATCCTTTCTATACGGGTAAGCAGAAAATCGTCGACACCGGTGGCCGGGTCGACAAATTCCGTCGTAAATACGGTATCAGCTAGCGGTATCGGCTGGCGCAACCATCTGCGCTACCAGGAGGCTTTTTTTAGGCCCCGGCCAATTGCTCCTGTTTCCGGCATCCGGCACCATGGTGTGCTGCAGGCTGGCGCTTTGGCGTGCCTCGCACTGGCGAAGCAGTGAGAATTCTGCCGCGTTTCTGCAGTGCAATGCGGTATAGGATATGAGCCGGTCCGCCGACGGCGAATTTATTGAGGACGAATATGAGCAAAGACGTATACACGCTAACCAGCCCCGACGGAAAGTCGATGGAACTCCCGATTCGCAAAGGAACCACCGGGCCCGATGTAATTGAAATTGGCCGTCTGTTCGCTGAGCAGGGCGTGTTTACCTACGATCCCGGATTCGTATCCACCGGCAGCTGCGATAGCGACATTACGTTCATCGATGGCAAAGAAGGCGTCCTCATGTACCGGGGATACCCGGTAGAGCAACTCGCCAAGCATTCAAATTTTGTCGAAGTCGCATACCTGCTCCTTTACGGAGAATTGCCGACTGCGACAGAGCTCACGCAATTTGATACGTCGATACGCACACATACGATGTTGAACGAGGGCATGTTGCGTTTCTTCACCGGCTTTCGTTACGACGCGCATCCGATGGCCATGTTGTCGGCCGTAGTTGGGTCGATGTCCGCTTACTATCACGACACGATGGACATCAATAATCCGGAAGCACGCGAAGTCTTCACACACAGAATAATCGCCAAGCTCCCGACAATCGCGGCTGCCGCGCACAAACTGACCGCCGGGCAACCGTTCATATATCCGCGCAATGATTTGAACTACGCGGAAAATCTGTTGCACATGTTGTTCGCGGTGCCTGCGGAGGACTACGAGATAAACCAGGTCGCTGCGGAAGCCCTGGATCTCCTCTTTATTCTGCACGCCGATCATGAGCAGAACTGTTCTACCTCGACGGTACGGATGGCAGGTAGTTCCGGCGCCAATCCTTACTCAGCAATTGCTGCCGGAATATCTGCGCTGTGGGGCCCGGCACACGGCGGGGCGAACGAAGCGGTGCTTCGCATGCTCAAAGAAATTGGTAATGCGAAAAATATTCCGAAGTTTGTAGAGAAAGCCAAGGATAAGGATGATCCGTTTCGCCTGATGGGTTTCGGTCACCGTGTCTATAAGAATTTTGATCCGCGTGCGACCATTATTCGCGAAATGTGTCACAAGGTTCTCGATCAAATGGGTCGCACAGATTCGCCGCTGTTCGAGCTTGCTCTCGAGCTTGAGCGTGTCGCGCTGAATGACGAATACTTCATCGAAAAGAATCTCTATCCGAATGTCGATTTCTATTCCGGCATCATCTATCGGGCTCTTGGAATTCCGACATCGATGTTTACCGTGATGTTTGCGATCGGCAGGACGGTCGGCTGGGTCGCACACTGGCGGGAAATGATCACTGATCCGGGTGGTCGTATCAGTCGTCCACGCCAGCTCTATTCAGGCGCAGCCAAAAGAGACTACGTAGCAGTCAAAGAGCGTTGATTTCAGGCCGCCCACGGGCGGGGGTGTACAGCGTTTATCTCAAACGTCTTCGTCCAGCAACATGCGAACGGCTGAGTGGTCGGCGCGTTTCATTGGTCGTCCATCCACCGGGCTGATAGGCGCCTGACGCATACCATCCACCGGAAAGACAGTTGCTTCAATGGAAGATTCATCATGCAGGAAGCGGAAACCTGCAAATGTTTCCGCTTGGTCCCGCCGGCTTTTCAGACGGCGCTCATAAGCTTTGTAAGTCATCTGCTGTTCATCGAGCTTCATCGCAATCAGTTCCGGCGTGTCGGAAAAGACATGCAGGTTGACGGCTGAATTGGTTGCGGCAGTGCCGTTCAGAACCGGCCCGACAAGTCTCGGGTTGAATGGGGACAGAATCTCCATCGCGGAAAGGGCAGCGCGGCGCATCATTTGCAGCAGGTTGAGGTGTGATTCACGGCCGAACAGTTTGAGGTGTTCGCTAACGGCGTCCTGAATTTCACTATTGCCGGGAAGCGAGCCACGACCACTCAGGCCAAGCCTTTCGGCTGCCTTGGTTTTGGCCAGCCGAAAATCCTGAATGCCCTGTTCGACGATGATGCGGGCCGCTTCCTGGGCGAGCATCTGGCGCGCGCGATCGTTAACCGACACCGTTCTTTTGCCCATTAACTCTTCTCAATAGTCAGAAAAGATCTTCGTTCTCATTCGATGTGTTGAAAATATCCGGAACCACATCATCAATTCCGCATTCCGGAACCATTTCTTCACGGAAATGTTCGAACATGACGTCTTCAAAAGGATGCGAGGCGCTGGCCGGGCACCCGGTAGTTTTCGAAATGCGGACGGTAACCATCCCTTCCGGCATCTCCATACGATGATTCGGCGCACCTTTCAGCGCAATTCGTACGAATTCGATCCAGATAGGCAGGGCAGTGCGAGAGCCTTCCTCGCGCGGTCCCAGTGCTGAATCGTCGTCGTAACCGACCCACACTATGCCAACCATGTCTGAGTTAAAGCCGGCAAACCATGCATCACGCCTGTCATTTGATGTGCCGGTTTTACCGGACAGGTCGGTTCGACCAAGCACCCTGGCACGCACACCCGTGCCGCGGCGGACGACGTCGCGCATTGCGTCCTGAATAAGGAAAGCATTTTGTGGGCTGATTATCCGCTCCGCCAGGTTGACGTCTGCAAACAACTCCGGGGCAACAGTCGCATCCGGTCGATAGGTCTCGCCCAGAACAGCCATCTGCTCGAGCGTTACTGTTCCGTCGTCGAAGCTGGCGTCGTACAGACCTTCGATGTCACCGACCATCGAATCATCATCAAATGCCTCATCGCCAGGTACCGCTGCCGTCACAGGGTCCTCGTCAACGCTCGTCACCATTCCAGTTTCCGGGGAGCGAACGGGATACTGCGGAGCGGGCCGTTCCGACGACGGCGGCGGTGCTTCTCCGGGTTCGCATTCCGGGCAAACCACCGCCGGATTGGCGCGATACAGCGATTCGCCATTCGGACCGATGATCGCATCGATGACATACGGTTTTACTGCATAGCCACCGTTGGCAAATGTTGCATACGCTTGCGCCATGTCCAATGGCGACGCGTTACCTCCGCCCAGTGCAAGTGAACCATTGCGCGGCAATGCAGCGTCGTTAAAACCGAATGGCGACAAATGTCTTACCGCGTTTCCGATACCGGTGTTGTTCAGCAGCAGTCGAACGGACGCGAGGTTCATCGAGCGCACCATGGCTTCACGCACCCGTTGTTCGCCGTAGAACCGACCGCTGTAGTTAACAGGTCGCCATACCTGCTCCAGTGCGCTTGAGTTAATGACAACCGGAGCGTCAAGCACGACGGTGGCCAGCGTGTTATCGGTTTCGAGTGCGGCAGAATAAATGAATGGCTTGAATGAGGAGCCCGGTTGTCGCGCGGACTGGTTGGCTCGATTGAACTTGCTCAGCGAGAAATCAAGGCCGCCAACGAGACTTGTTATGGCGCCGTCGAGCGGATCTACCGAAACCAGCGCCGACTGTGCGGTCGGTAATTGCGCCAGGGCCCAGCCACCTATAGTTACAGGCATCACATAAATGATATCGCCCGGCGCGAGAACTTCATCGGCAGTCTGTGGCGCGGCCCCGGTCGTCTCACGGTCAACGTAAGGCTTTGCCCAGGAAATTCCATGCCACGCAATGTTCGACGCAATTCCGTTTTGCAGCATGATGTCGGCACTGTTGTCTTCGTTCAGCGCGGTGACGATGGCGACCGACAGATCAGCCGGGTTGTTGTAGTCCTGCAGCTGACGCTGCAGCTCTTCAGGCCATTCGGCGTATACCTGGCGCAGAACGAGAGGATCCACCTCGACGGTATCGATCGGGCCGCGGTAGCCGCGCCGCCGGGTAAATTCAAGCAAGCCGTTCTTGACCGCGTAGTTGCCGGCAGACTGAATTTTTGAATCGAGGGTCGTAATGACGCTGTAGCCGGCCGAATATGTTGCTGCTTCGCCGTAGCGTTTCACCATTTCACTGCGCACCATTTCGGCGACATACGGTGCCGATAGTTCGTTCTTGGTGCCGTACAATCTCGATTCGAGCGGATAGGCCAGCGCTTCATCGAGCTGTTGATCATCGATATAGCCGAGTTCGTTCATGCGGTTCAGAACATAGCGTCGCCGCATACCGGCGTTGGCAGGGCTGCGAACCGGGTTGTATTCGGATGGCGCCGGCAGAACGCCCGCCAGGGTTGCCGCTTCCGCAATGTTTATGCTCTGCAGTGACTTGCCGTAGTAGACCTGCGCTGCTGCGGCAACGCCGTAGGCGCGCTGACCGAAGAACATCTTGTTGAGGAAGAGCGCCATGATCTCTTCCTTCGTGAATTCCTGTTCGATTTGCCAGGCAAGAAAGGCTTCGCGAAGTTTTCGGGTAAAGAGCTGTTCGCGCGTCAGAAAATAGTCTCGGGCCAGCTGCTGCGTAATCGTGCTGCCACCGCCGGAGATCTCGCCGCTCTTAATAAGTAGCAGGAATGCCCGCAGAATACCCTGGTAGTCGATGCCAGGGTGCTCGAAAAAGCGGCCATCTTCGGCCGAAACGAAGGCATCAACGACATATGGCGGCAAATCATCGTAAGTAACGAGAACTCGCCGTCGCTCGCCAACCTCCTCAATGAGGCGCCCGTCACGGCTAAAAACCCTGAGAGGAATCTGTAGCGGGATCTCACGAATATTTTCCGCCTGGGGCAGGCTCGGCGATACATAGAAGTATGCCCCGATGACAGTCGCTGTTGCCGCGAGTGATCCGGCGACGCCAAGTCCCGCCAGCAGAATCAGCCAGCGCAGCTTGCGTCGCTTGCCGCCTCGTGAGCGGGATTTTGGATTTGTTGTGTTTCTGTCTTGCATGGTCGCGCGTTTCAGGGCAAACCCGCCAAAAAAGAGTGGGAAAGTGCGTCGAGCCCAGCCATATATTCGATTCGCACCGTCAAAAATTTCGCCAATTGGGATGCTGCTCCCCAAATATGGCATTCCTGTGGCAGGAGAGCTCGCCAGAACGCTCCCAGGCCAGGTCCGATGATAGCCAGCTTTAACTTCCCGCCGCAACGAAAACCGACGTTCGTCACATGCAGGGAATTAAAAATCAGTGAGGTTTGCCTGTGCCGACCAGTTCACGGAACGAATTAGGCGGCGTCAGTACCATGAGGATCGCTGGGATGTGACCGGATCGTGAACAAAGTCACGTTTTATTTAACATTTTATTGATATATAGTTAAATCGGTTTGCTAAGACTAAACCGAAATGTGCTTCGCAACCCTCCGACTTAGAAGGAAAAATACGTGCTTTTTGGAAAAAAATCACAGCCTCTGCTGGGCCTCGACATAACAACCTCTTCGGTCAAGTTGATCGAAATTTCCCAAAGTGGAAAAAGGTTTCGCGTCGAGTCCTATTCAGCAGAGCCCACACCGCCAAGTTCAGTGAATGAAAAGGCGATTGTGGACGCGAAAGCAGTCGGTGAGGCGATTCGCCGGGCAGTCAAACGAGCGGGCGCGAAAGCGACCGATGTGGCTATCGCCATCAGTGGTGATGCTGCAATTACCAAGGTAATTCAGATGCCCTCCAGCCTGTCCGAGAGAGATCTCGAAGGCCAGGTGGAAATTCAGGCTGACCAGTACATCCCGTTCCCGATGGAAGAAGTCAGTTTTGACTACGAGATTGTCGGGCCAAATGAAAACGATCCTGAGCTGATGGACGTACTCCTCGTGGCAACACGTACGGAAAACGTAGAGCAGCGCCAGTCGGCGGTGCAGGCGGCCGGTCTTGCCGCCCACGTTGTCGATGTCGAGGCTTTTGCACTCGAAAATGCCTGCCAGCTTCTCAGTCACCAGATTCCCGACAGCGGCACTGATCAATCTGTTGCCATCGTCGATATTGGCGCAAGCAGCACGACATTCAGTGTTTTGCAGGACCTGAAAGTGATTTATACCCGCGACTTCGCCTTCGGCGGCCAACAGCTCACCGAAGAAATCATGCGTACGTACGGCCTCTCAATGGAAGATGCCGGCCGTGCCAAGAAGCAGGGTGGCTTGCCAAGTAATTACCAACCGGAAGTCCTGGAACCGTTCGTCGATGACATGACGCAACAAGTCAGCCGGTCGCTGCAGTTCTACCTGGCTTCAGGTGGCGGCAGGGAGCAACCGGACATGATCCTGGTATGTGGCGGTTGCGCCAACATCCCCGGTATTGCCGACGTGATATCCAGCCGGGTTGGAATTCCGACCGAGGTTGGCGATCCGCTCGGACAGATGAAGATTTCATCGAAGGCCAAGTCACAGGGCGTGCATAAAGATGCAACCGCGCTCCTGACGGCCTGTGGGCTCGCACTGAGGAGCTTCGACTAATATGCCACGCATTAATCTACTTCCCTGGCGCGAGGAAGAGCGCAAGAAACGCCAACAGGACTTCATGGTTGCACTGACAGCCTCGGTTATTGCCGCCGCCGCAGTCGTGGGGCTGACCTTGTTCGGTTATGTGCAGGCCATCGAAAATCAACAAGCCAGAAATCTCAGGCTCGAAACTGAAATTGCCGAGCTGGAACGAAGCATCGCTGAAATTGACGGTCTCGAGGCGCAAAAAGAACGACTTCTCGCCCGTATGGAAATCATCGAGCAGTTGCAGCGCAGCCGCCCTGAAATTGTTCATTTGTTCGACGAGATCAGCCGGCAAATGCCAGAAGGCGTCTATTTGAACGGCATGAAGCAAACAGGAATGTCCGTTGAGCTAAAAGGTGTCGCTCAGTCAAGTACCCGGGTATCCGCCCTGATGCGTCAGGCTGATCAGTCCGAGTGGTTGACAGACCCCAGCGTAACAAAAGTTGAGACCACGGAATCAGGCCCGGCACGGCAGGCCGAATTCGTCGTCAACCTGAAACAGGTCAGTTCGGATCCGGACATGGAGGGCGGACAATGAATTTCGTCGACGAACTCAAGAGTCTTGACGCGAATGACATCGGACGCTGGCCGTTCGTATTTCGCGCGGGCGTCATTGGAATCGTATTTGCTGTCGTTGTAGGCATGGGCGTTTACTTCACCATCATCGAAGACAAAGCCCCCGCACTGGAGCGCGTTCAGGAAGAAGAGACCACTTTGCGGGATGTATTTGTGAACAAGCAGCGCAAAGCGGCCAACTATGACGCCTATAAAGCACAGCTTGCACAAATGGAGCAGTCGTTTGGCACGATGCTCAGACAGCTTCCCGGCGAAACCGAGATACCCAGCCTGATCGTTGACATCTCACAGACCGGTCTGGCTGCGGGCTTGCAGGAAAAACTGTTCCAGCCGCAGCCTGAAATGCCAAAAGATTTCTACGCTGAAAAGCCTATCACCATCAGCCTTTCGGGCGGCTATCACGAGATTGCAAACTTCGTCAGCGGCATCGCGGCACTGCCACGAATCGTCACGCTGCACGACATCAATATCACGCCTGACAATCCGGAAAATTTCGACAGTCTGACCCTGCAGGTAACGGCTAAAACATATCGGTACATCGAAGAGGAGGCCGACTAGACATGAAGCCTTTCTCAAAAAATCTGATGGTTGTTCTCGCTGCTGTTTTCGCACTCGGTGCGTGCGGTAGCGACATGGACGACCTGGATCAATACATAAACGAAGTTAAGGCACGACCCGGCGGACGGATCGATCCGCTGCCTGAGATAACGCCTTATGAAGTATTCACCTACGCCGCTGACCGTGAAGGGCTGCGCTCGCCGTTTGTTCCGGATTCACCGCAGGTTACCGGTGGACCAGGTGACGGTGGCACGCGACCAGATCCGGAACGCAGTCGAGAGTTTCTGGAAAGCTTTCCGCTCGACACCCTGCGCATGGTCGGAACGTTGCAGCTCGGGGATACCAGCTACGGCCTGGTGCAGACATCGGATGGTCTGATACACCGGGTTATTCCGGGTAACTACATGGGACAGAACGACGGTCGCATCATTGCGATTCGGGACTCTGAGATTGAAATTGTTGAAATTATTTCTGACGGGATTGGCGGTTATCTGGAACGCGACGCCGCCGTTGCTCTGGCGGACTGAAGCCTGAATGGAACTGGGAGTATTTGGAATGACGCTCAATATTAAGACGACGATCGGCTCTTCATACCGACGTTGGGTCATGCAAATGGCTGCGGCAATGCTTGCACTTTGCGCTTTGAACGCAAATGCGCAGGAAAGCAATCGCTTGCAGGACATTCAGGTTCAGAGCCTGCCGGGACAGCGCGTAGAACTTAAGTTGATCTTAAGCGGCACGGCTCCGGATCCGCTCGCTTTTACAATCGAGGATCCCGCACGTATCGCACTAGACCTGCCGGAAACGACGCTTGGTCTAACGTCGCGCCGACGGGATGTAAATCTCGGTCCTCTCGATACCGTTCTGACCGCTGAGGCCAATGGTCGGACTCGCGTGGTGCTGAACCTGGATTCGATGGTGCCCTACGAAACCCGAAAAAGTGGCAATACTATTTTCATAACACTGGGAACAGAAGGTGGTGCGGACGCAGGGACAACACAGTTCAGCGGTAGTTCGGCCCCGGCGTCGGCTTCGCCATCCTTTGCAGCAAGTGGTGCACGACAAATAAACAGCGTTGATTTCCGTCGTACTCGGGATGGCGGAGGACGCATTCTCGTTAACCTAAGCGACCCGTCAACACCCGTTGATATACGCCAGGAAGGCGGACGCGTCGTTGCAGTGTTCAAAGACACCAGTTTGCCGGCCGAGCTAATGCGTCGACTGGACGTGATGGATTTCGCAACCCCGGTCACCACGGTTGATACGCTCCGGACCAATCTTGATACACGTATCGTGGTCACGGCAGAAGGTAAGTACGAGCAACTTGCTTACCAGTCAGACAACGAATTTACGATTGAAATAAATCCCGCTGCTGAGGAAGCTGATGCGACCTCATCATTGTTTTCCGAATCCAAGGAATATGAAGGTCAGCGACTGACACTTAATTTTCAGGATATTGAGACGCGCGCCGTACTCCAGCTCCTGGCTGAAACGTCCGGGCGCAATATCGTGGTTTCGGATACCGTTCAGGGCAACGTGACCCTTCGATTGCGGAACGTACCCTGGGATCAGGCGCTCGATATCGTCATGACGACCAAGGGTCTGGACATGCGCGAGAACGGCAATGTCATTATTGTTGCGCCGGCAGAGGAAATTGCTGCACGCGAAACTGCTGATCTCGAGGCGCGACAAGCCATTCTTGAACTTGAACCCCTCTATTCCGAGTTCCTCCAGGTTAACTACGCTAAAGCCTCGGATCTTGCCTCACTTATCGGTGGCGGCGGTGGCGGCGGTGCTGCAGGTGCTGGATCAAACGCGCTCCTTTCAGATCGTGGCAGTGTCGGTATCGATGATCGCACCAACACCCTGCTGGTTCAGGACACAGCTGAGCGACTGCAGGATATTCGCAGGCTGGTTCGAACGCTCGATATTCCGATTCGCCAGGTTCTGATCGAATCACGAATTGTTGTCGTCAACGATGACTTCAGCCGCGACCTTGGCGTGCGATTCGGCTTCACTGGTGTAACTGATAACTCCAACGATGGCCTGATTTCCGTCACAGGTACTGGTGAAGGCAGTAGCGTTATCACTGACTCGGCGATCGACAATCTGAATACTATAGGTACGCCGTTCCCGGTTGCATTGCCGGGCATCGCGGATCGATACAACGTAAACGTACCGATTCAAAACCCGGCTGGCAGACTTGCCCTGGCGGTACTCGATTCGGACTACATCGTTGATCTTGAACTGACTGCTTTGCAGGCGGAAGGTCGCGGTGAGATCGTTTCAACACCTCGTGTGATCACCGCGAATCAGAAGGAAGCGCGGATTGAGCAGGGCGTTGAAATTGCATATCAGGAATCTGCATCTTCAGGTGCGACGACGACACAGTTCAAGAAAGCTGTCCTCGCATTGACTGTAACGCCGCAAATTACGCCGGATGACAACATCATCATGGATCTGCTCGTCAGCAAGGACAACGTTGGCGAACTGACACCGAGCGCAACTGGCGGACTGGTACCAAGTATCGATACGCGTTCAGTAGAAACGCAGGTGCTGGTGCGTGATGGGCAAACCGTGGTGCTGGGTGGCATTTATGAAACCGAGCGCCGCGAGACAATAAGCAAAGTGCCTTTCTTAGGCGATATTCCAGGGGTTGGGGCTCTGTTCCGATCGAAATCAAACGTTTCGAACAAAGCAGAGTTGTTGATTTTTGTAACGCCGAGGATCCTCGAAGAGGGATCCAGCATCTACTAGCCGTCGAATTTTTCAGAACGGTCAAAAGCAAGGAATTGGGCACATGAGAAAATTAATTCATCTCGCGACAATGATAGCGGCGATGGCACTGGTGGGCTGCGGCGAGAATACGATTACAGCACCTCCCGGATCAGGCGGAGTGCCTGGTGCCGGAGCACCTGTCGCAGGCGTAACTGTCCTGGCGAGCAGCCCGTCACTGCCATCGGATGCCGCTCAGACTCTGACGATCCAGGCGATTGTCCGGGACGCTAACAACGTCGCGATGGACGGCGTTACAGTCATCATGTCTTCGGACTCAGGGACGCTGACGATCACCAATCCGGTCACGGATCAGAGCGGTATCGTTAATGCGATACTGAACGGTGGAGGCGACCCTACGCCAAGATCTATCACGGTCACCGCAGACGCGCAGGGGGTAACCGGTAGCGTCAGCGTAGATGTGACAGGCACTGACATCTCTATTACGGGCGCAAGCTCACTCCCGCAGGGCGATACGGCATCGTTTACCGTTGTGCTGCTCGATGCCGCCGGTAACGGCATCGGTGGTCAGACGGTCGATGTTTCATCTGCAAACGGCAACACGCTGGCATCCGCTTCGCTAACCACCGACGCAAGTGGTCAGGCACAGGTTGACGTTACCGCCTCGGCGCCCGGACTGGACACACTCACCGCGACCGCATTGGGTATTTCTGCGACAACGGATCTGAATGTCTCGGATGACAGCTTTGTGTTGACAGCCCCTATCGTCGGCGACGAGATTGTTCTCAATACTGCTACACCAGTGTCACTGACCTGGTCTGTCGGCGGAGTCGCACAGGCCGGACAGACAATCACATTCAGCTCCACACGTGGAACCCTGTCGGCACCGACCGCCATAACGGATGGAGCTGGTGTAGCAACTGTGTCGATTCAGTCGACCAATGCCGGACCGGCACAGATTACGGCGAGCAATGCCAACAATACGAGTACGTCAGTGGATGTACAGTTTATTGCGGATACGCCGGCAAACATCGACGTGCAGGCGAACCCGTTTACGGTAGGTCCTAACGAGCAAAGTCAGATTACCGCGATTGTTCGTGATGCAGCCGGCAACCTGGTGACCAACGCCACGGTTCAGTTCGATTTGCAGGACGTCACTGGTGGCCAGCTTTCGGTTGCCTCCGCGCAGACCGATTTCCTCGGTCGAGCCCAGACGTTCTATACGTCGAGCTCTACGACGAGTGCCAACAACGGTGTCGTAATTACCGGCACGGTACAGGGAACGGCGATTGCCGACAGTGTTGCACTGACGGTCGCACAGCGTGAAGTATTTATCTCGATCGGTACTGGAAACACTATCTTCGAGCCGAATTCTGCACAATATCGGGTCGAGTTTGCTATTCAGATTACTGATTCCCAGGGTAATGGTGTCGAGGGTGTAACGGTTCAGGCCGGCATACTGTCGGACAACTACTACAAGGGCTTCTGGTTCTTCGATGTGCTCGCTGGAGCGTGGTTCCAGAACGTTACTGCCGGGCCTTGTGCTGATGAAGACACGAACCGGAATGGTGTTCTGGATTTCTTCCCTAACGTTCCGGTTGATGAGGATGTCAACCTGAGTGGACGAATCGAAGCGGGTAACATAGCCACTGCTGCTGCCCAATCTACAGGTACAGGAACGTTCGTCACCGATGCGGCTGGTTTCGGCATCATCGATGTAATTTATCCTCAGGATAATGCGCGCTGGGTCGAAGTGACGCTCGAGGCGAAGACCTCGGTTCAGGGTACGGAATTTGCGTCGGCAAGCTCATTCGTCCTGCCTATCAACGGCGACGATGTGGATGATGAGAACGAAGCACCACCGGGCACCATCAGCCCGTTTGGTTCGAGCGGATCCTGCCTGGATACGCAGTAAGGAAAACTGAGAAAGCCAACCTCCGGGTTGGCTTTCTCCTTCAACCTCTATCAAATAATGAAGCTACAGCAAAACCTGTTTCTGATCGGTCCGATGGGCGCCGGCAAGTCAGCCGTCGGCCGACAGCTTGCACGCTTACTGCATCTTGATTTCTTCGACAGCGACGAGGAAATCGAGAATCGCACCGGCGTGGATATTCCCTTTATTTTCGAAAAAGAGGGTGAGGAAGGATTTCGCAAACGTGAGGTCAAGGTAATTGACGAGCTGTCGCAGAGGCAGGGAATTGTGCTGGCAACAGGTGGTGGGGCGGTACTGGATGCAAGTAGCCGCAGTCATTTGGGTGGCCGGGGCTACGTTATCTATTTGCATACAACCGTCGCACAGCAACTTGAGCGTACCCAGCGCGGGCGAAACCGGCCGCTTCTCGACAACGAAGACAAGGAAGTGGTCCTTCAGGAACTGATGACCGTCAGGGACCCACTGTATCGCGAAATTGCTGACCTGGTTATCGAAACGGATGGCCGACGTGTCCGCGAAGTTGCTCAGGAGATCCGCGACACTTTGCAATGATCGTGATCCTGCTAATTATTCCGAGCAAGGTTCGGGGCTCTGACCCCATTTTTCCAAATTTACTGTAATCTCGTCCGCCTGATGAATACGAATTCACTAACCGTAGAACTCGGCGACCGCAGCTATCCGATCGTAATTGGCGCGGGGCATCTCGCCGGCGGCTACGACCTCACAGAACACATGCCCGGTGACAGCTGCCTTGTTGTGACTAACGAGACCGTTGCCCCGCTTTACTTTGACAAACTGCGCTCATGTCTCGGCGACACAAGGTCAACGCATATTGAGTTGCCCGATGGTGAGGCGTTCAAGACCATTAGTACTGCGAACGCCATCATCGATGAACTGGTCGCGAGAAGGGCTGGCAGAGACACCACCGTGGTCGCGCTTGGTGGCGGTGTCGTGGGCGACATTGCCGGGTTTGCATCAGCCTGTTACATGCGCGGCGTCGCTTTTATACAGGTTCCGACGACTCTGCTCGCACAAGTCGATTCTTCGGTTGGTGGCAAGACCGGCGTAAATCACGAAGGTGGCAAGAACCTCATCGGCGCATTTCACCAGCCGAATATCGTGTTGATAGATACGGACACACTTTCGACGCTGCCGGATCGTGAGTTCCGGGCAGGTCTGGCCGAGATCATCAAGTACGGAGCAATTGTCGACATAGAATTTTTTGCCTGGCTTGAGGAAAACATGAGCGCCCTGCTGGACAGGACTCCGGATGCGCTCGCCCATGCTATCCGTCGTTCCTGCGAGCTCAAAGCTGAAGTTGTCGCAGAAGACGAGAAAGAGGCCGGGAAACGTGCTTTGCTTAATTTTGGCCACACCTTTGGTCACGCAATCGAGAACACTATGGGTTACGGCGACTGGTTGCACGGTGAGGCGGTTGCTGCCGGCATGGTTATGGCGGCAAAGATGAGCGACATTGCTGTTTCCGAACAAGAGCGACTGACGGCGCTAGTAGGGGCCGCGGGGCTGCCTGCCGTGCCACCGAAGGCGGGTTCGGAACGGTTAAAAGAGGCCATGCAGCTTGATAAAAAGGTCAAAGCAAACCAGCTGAGATTGATATTGCTGCGTTCGCTGGGAGACGCCTTCGTCACCGCGGACTATTCGGATGAGATGCTCGGTGAGGTCTTGCAGAGCGCGGATTCCTGAGCTGATGATGACTGACGAAACGCTGGCGTCATATGCGGCGCACGAAGAAAGCGGCAAAGGTCGTCGCCACAAAGAGCCACCCGCTGCCTATCGCGGGGAGTACCAGCGGGATCGTGATCGCATTATTCATTCGACGGCGTTCCGCCGTTTGGTCTACAAAACCCAGGTTTTCGTCAATCATGAAGGGGATCTTTACCGAACCCGGATGACGCATTCTCTCGAGGTAACCCAAATTGCGCGAACGGTCGCCCGGGCGCTGCGGCTGAATGAGCCGCTGGTGGAGGCAATCAGCCTTGCCCATGATCTCGGCCACACTCCGTTTGGTCACGCGGGTCAGGACGCGCTGAATGAATGTATGCGCGATTATGGGGGCTTCGAGCATAACCTGCAGTCGCTCCGGGTTGTTGATGAGCTTGAGGCAAAGTACGCAGATTTCGTTGGACTGAATCTGACTTATGAAACAAGGGAAGGAATCCTGAAACATTGTTCCGCGCGGAATGCGCGTGAATTGGGCGAGCTCGGCAAGCGATTTCTCGACCGTCGCCAGCCGGGGCTTGAAGCGCAACTGGTGAACATTGCCGACTCAATTGCGTACAACAATCATGATGTAGACGACGGCTTCAGAGCCGGCCTTCTGCAACTGGATCAGCTCCGTGGACAGGCGCTGTTTGGTGAGCACTACACTGAGGTTCGCCAGCGGTATCCTGAACTGGACGATCGGCGGCTAATCTATGAGGTAATTCGACGCATGATCGGACACGTCGTAACGGACCTTATCAACCACACGTCAGATGCGCTTTTAGCGCTGGGTCCTGAATCAATTGAAGACGTGCGAAGCCATTCAAAACCCCTTGTCGCTTTCAGCGATGCGGTTTTTGAAAGCCACACTGCGCTCAAGAAGTTTTTGCGTGAAAACCTGTATCGCCATGATCAGGTTCGACAGATGAATGAGCAAACCCGGGCGATGGTTGAGGTTCTGTTTGAGCGCTACATGTCGGACACCAGCCAGATGCCTCGCTGGTTCGAAAAGCGAGCGGCGCTTGGCCAGCCCGATGGTCAGGCTCGTGTCGTAGCTGACTACATCGCCGGAATGACGGATCGATTCGCAATCGCGGAGCACGATCGCCTGAATTAGTTGTTACAATGCGCGGCGATTTTCACCATCCAGGTATAACTGTGAACAACAAGAACATCTCTGTGAAAGACCGACTGATTTTTGCCATGGACGTGCCGGACTGCGACCGGGCGCGTCAGCTGGCAGACGAGCTCGGAGATTCGGTGACCTTCTATAAAATCGGGCTCGAGCTCATGATGAGTGGTGGCTATTTCGAGCTGCTGGACTGGATGCTCGAGCGTGATAAGAAAGTTTTCGCAGATCTGAAATTTTTTGATATTCCCGCCACCGTCGGGTCGGCAGTCAGGCAGCTCAAGGACAGGGGCGCGAGCTGCGTCACCGTTCACGGCAACCAGTCAATCATGGAGGCGGCCGCCGAAAACAAGGGCGACGACCTCAAGATACTCGCCGTTACTGTGCTGACCAGCCTCGACCGGGGCGATCTGGATGACCTTGGCTTTGATTGCGACATCGAAGCGTTGGTTTTGTCACGTGCAAGGCGTGCGCTGGAAGCAGGATGCGATGGCGTTATTTCGTCTGGGCTCGAAGCACCAAAACTCAGAGAATTCATTGATGAAAAACTGCTGGTGATTACGCCGGGAATTCGTCCTGTGGATAACAAGCCAACCGGTGACCAGAAGCGTGTTGTCAGCGTGGAACAGGCATTTATCAACGGTGCAGACCACATCGTGGTTGGCAGGCCCATTCGGGATGCAGAGAGCCCGCGCGCTGCGGCCGAGGCAATCCAGGCAACAATAGCGGCGCAATTCTGATGCCTGCCCCACTCAAAAACGACCTCTTTCTCCGGGCGCTGAAGCGCGAGCCCGTGCCCCGTACGCCGCTCTGGATTATGCGCCAGGCGGGCCGGTATTTGCCGGAGTATCGCGAAGTTCGCGCGAAAGCCGGGGACTTCATGAGCGTCTGCTCCAACCCGGAGCTGGCCTGCGAGGTCACACTGCAGCCGCTTCGTCGTTTCAACCTGGATGCAGCAATACTTTTTTCGGATATCCTGACAATTCCTGATGCGATGGGGCTGGGCCTGTATTTTGAAACTGGCGAGGGGCCCAAGTTCGAGCGCCCTGTGAGAACTGAGCGGGAAATCAACAATCTTGTTGTCCCGGACGTCGCCGACAAGCTCGGTTACGTATTTGACGCGGTATCGCTGATCAGACGGGAACTTGACGGCCAGGTGCCGCTAATCGGGTTTTCCGGCAGTCCATTTACCGTGGGGACCTACATGGTCGAGGGCGGATCAAGCCGTGAGTTCCCGACGATAAAAGCGCTGGCTGCACAGAGTCCGGCCGTTCTCGAGAAGCTTCTGGATGTTGTCGCAACTACCACAACCGATTACCTGAATGCCCAAATCGACGCCGGCGCGCAGGCAATTATGATTTTCGATACCTGGGGCGCTGCACTTCCCGCTGCCGACTATCGGCGTTTTTCGCTGGCCAATATGCAGAAGATCGTTGCTGGCCTGCAACGGGAAAAAGATGGTGAAGTCATCCCGGTGATTTTGTTTACCAAGGGCGCGGGCCCGTTGCTTGCAGACATGGTGCAGACTGGCTGTGACGCGCTTGGTGTGGACTGGACTACCGATCTGGCTGATGCGCGAAAATATACAAATGATGCGGTTGCGCTGCAAGGCAACCTGAATCCTGCCATGCTGCGAGAATCACCGGAGATGATTCGGCAGGGAGTTGCGGACGTCCTGGAAAGTTACGGAACGGGGCCAGGTCATGTCTTTAACCTTGGGCACGGCATCACGCCCGATATAGACCCTGAGCATCTTGGCGTTCTTGTCGACGCGGTGCACGAGCTAAGCCCGCAATATCATTCCTGATTTTAATCAGCCAGGTTCGCGCAATGCTCTGCGCAAGATCTTGCCCACATTCGTTTTCGGCAATGCGTCCCGAAATTCGATCTCTTTTGGAATTTTGTATCGCGTGAGGTTCTCGCGGCAGTAGTTGAGAACGTCTTTTTCAGTCACGGCCGGATCATTCCTGACGACAAAGAGCTTTACGGCTTCTCCTGATTTTTCGTCGGGAACGCCGATGGCCGCCGCCTCGAGGACGCCCGCCATCTCAACCACTATGCCTTCCAGCTCGTTTGGGTAAACATTGAAGCCGGATACCAGGATCATGTCTTTTTTTCGATCCTCGATATAGACGAAACCGTCGTTATCCACCCGGCCTATGTCGCCAGTACGGAACCAGCCGCCAGCGAACATGACCTTGTCCGTTTCATCCTGATTTTGCCAATAGCCCTCCATAACCTGGGGGCCGCGGACACAAATCTCGCCAATGGCGCCAGCTTCAACGCCGTTGCCATCATCGTCGCAAATACGCACTTCGGTCGATGATATAGGCAAACCAATCGAACCGTTAAACTCGGTCGAATTAAGCGGATTGATTGTCGCTGCCGGTGAAGTTTCGGTCAGGCCGTACGCCTGAACCACAGGTTTGCCAGTCACCTGTTGCCATCGTCTCGCAACGGCCTCCTGAACTGCCATGCCTCCGCCAATCGTCAGTCGCAACGCGCCAAAATCGACCGACTCGAAACCGGGCGTGTTTAGCAGTGAAGCAAACATCGTATTGACACCGGTAAAGTAGGCGAATCGGTGTCTTCGCAGCTCCGTGATGAAACCTGCAGCGTCCCGCGGATTCGTAATCAGCACGTTTTCGCCGCCCAGCCACATCATCAGCAGGCAGTTACTCTTGAGCGAAAATATGTGATAAAGCGGCAAAGCCGTGATCGCGACAATGCGGTCTATGTCATCGAATACTCCGCCGGTCCACGCTTCTGTCTGAAAAACGTTGTGTACCATGTTGCGGTGGCTGAGCATGGCTCCCTTGGCCAGGCCTGTGGTGCCACCGGTATATTGCAAAAAGGCAATGTCGGCAAAACCAAGCTCGACCGGCGACAGTTCACTCTTCCTGCCTTGTCGCATCGCCTTTTTGAAGGTGATGCTGCCTGGCAGTGAGAATGTCGGCACGCTCTTCTTCACATACTTAAGTACGAAATTTGTCAGCGGGCCTTTTGGCCAGTTAAGAAGGTCGCCCACGCCCGTGGTAATAACCTGGTCGACTTTGGTATCGGCAATTACCTCCTGCAGCGTCGTTGCGAAATTTTCGAGAACCACAATGCAGCGAGCCCCGGAGTCCGTGAGCTGATGTTTGAGTTCGCGCGCGGTATACAAAGGGTTGATGTTGACAACGACCAGGCCGGCGCGAAAGATTCCGCAGAGCGCAATCGGATACTGCAGCAAGTTGGGCAACATGATGGCGACGCGCTCTCCGCGCACCAGGCCCAATTCGTTTTGCAGGTAGCTGGCAAATTGCAGCGAAAAACGATCGAGGTCTGCGTAGGTGAGAGTCGTCCCCATGTTCGTGTATGCCGGGCGATCAGCATACTCACGCAGTGAAAAATCGATCATCTCGCGCAGAGAGCGGAATTTGGGCGTTGGTATTTCTGCGGGCACGCCTTCCGGGTATGACTTCAGCCAGGACTTATGCAATTACTAGGTCCCTGTTTCAGCCTGGGCCTCAATGTCTCTTGTGGCGCGCTCGGTCAGCGCCTGCCGAATAATCGGCCAGGCATTGTCCAGCAGAATGGGTTGAGCTTCCTCATTCGGATGAATGCCGTCGTCCTGCATCAGTTCGTCGTTCAAGGCTATGCCATCCATAAAAAACTCGATCCACGGGACGTCCAGTTCGCCGGCCAGTTCGCGGTAGACGCCTTCAAAGGCGTTGGTATAACGGGGGCCGTAGTTTGGTGGAATTCGAATGCCGAGCAAGACAATCGAAGCGCCACTGTCTCGCGTTGTTTCGATAATGGCCCGAATGTTGCCCTTCATGACCTCTGGCGGAAATCCGCGCAGACCATCGTTGCCGCCCAGCTCCAGGATGACGAGATCGGGGCTGAAATTTTTGAGTGCTGCATTGATCCGGGTCTTGCCGCCCTCTGTCGTTTCGCCGCTTATGCTGGCGTTAATGACCCGATGTTCGTACCCTTGGGCATTCAGTCGGGACTGCAACAAAGCCGTCCAGGATCGGTCAACATCTATGCCGTAACCGGCACTCAGACTGTCACCGAAAATTACGACAGTAGGCGGATTCGCGGCATATGAAGCAGCGGCGACGACAAACAACAAAAGGCTCAGAAACTTACGCATGTTGGACAATTCAACCAGTAAAAACGCGGTTCTCGCCGCAAACAATGTCACAAAGCAGGTTAGCAGCCCGGAAGGTACTCTGACCATACTTTCGGACGTCAGTTTCGCGATCGACAAAGGAGACTCCGTTGCCATAGTAGGGGCGTCAGGCGCTGGCAAATCAACGCTTCTCGCGCTTCTTGCTGGCCTGGACCTGCCCACAACGGGCGAAATCTGGCTGGATGGCGCAAACCTGACAAATCTTGACGAAGATGGGCGGGCGGCTGTCCGGGCGGCAAGCGTTGGCTTTGTGTTTCAGTCGTTTCATCTTGTACCGTCCTTGAATGCGCTTGAAAACGTCATGTTGCCGCTGGAGCTTGCCGGCAAGGCTGACCCGCGTCATACAGCAATGGAAATTCTCAAAACAGTTGGCCTTGGAGAGCGCTGGAGCCATTACCCGGCGCAGCTGTCCGGCGGGGAAAAGCAGCGAGTCGCGATCGCAAGGTCGTTTGCGACCCAGCCCGCGGTCCTGTTTGCGGATGAGCCAACCGGCAATCTCGATAGTCGCACCGGCGACCACATCATTGACCTGATGTTTGAACTGAATCGAAGCTCAACGACGACCCTCGTACTTGTGACGCATGACCAGGCGCTTGCCGCCCGCTGCGATCGCACGTTGGGTCTGGATGCTGGCAAACTCGTAACCGACGAAAAGGCCGCCGCGTGAATGCGTTTCTCTATGCGCTGAGGAGTTTTGGCAGGGAAATTCGATCCGGCGAAGTCATCGTTCTGTTGGCGGCGGTAGCCCTTGCGGTTTCTGCGCTCACAGCGGTGGGCTTTCTTACCGACCGTATCGGGCGCGCGGTTGAACGACAGGCGAATGAGATTCTCGCCGCTGACCTGCGACTCCGTACACCGGATCCAATTCCCGCTGAATGGCACGAGTTGGCCGCAGAATATGATCTTCGTTCCGCCGAGACTCATACTTTTCCAAGTGTGGTATTTGCTGGTGACCTGAGTTCTCTTGCAACTATCAAGGGAGTTAGCGACGGTTATCCGTTGCGCGGCAATGTTCGCGTTGCAGACGATCTTTTTGGCGAGCAAAGAATTGCTGAGGGTGTGCCAACCTCAGGTAATGTTTGGGCCGACGGCGCTCTGATGGCCCGACTTGGCGTTGACGTGGGTGACCGAATATCGGTTGGCGAGTCCGAAATGACTATCGACGCTGTCCTGACCTACCGCCCCGATCAATCGATTGGTTTTGCCTCACTCGCGCCATCTCTTCTCGTCAATACGCTCGATCTGCCTGCAACGGGACTGATTGCTGAAGGTAGCCGGGTGCGCTACGCATTGCTGGTTGCTGGTAACGACACCAGGGTTGACGAATTTTACGAAGCGATTGAGGAGCGGTTGCCGGATTCAGTCAGAAGCAGAAATCGTGAGGAAGGCAGCGATCGCGCGACCAATGCAGCGGACCGGGCGCAGCGATTCTTGTCTCTGACAGCTGTAATAAGCCTGCTTCTCAGCGCTGTGGCAATCGCTATGTCGGCGCGTCGGTTCGCTCATCGCAGAATGGATACGGTTGCGTTAATGAAAAGCCTTGGTGCCAGTCAGAGGTTTGTCATCTACGCGGCTTCCGTGCAGCTCGTGCTACTCGGAATCTTCGGCGTCATCATAGGCAGTGTCGTTGGCTTCGTACTGGAAATGTTTGTAACGGAGATGCTCGCCGATATCATCCAGGGCGATCTGCCCCCGGTTGGATTTTCACCGGTGATTCTTGCCTGTGGCAGTGCTTTGATCCTGTTGGTTGGCTTCGCATTACCATCTCTCTTCCAACTACGTGATACGCCTCCACTGCGAGTGTTGCGACATGACGAAATGCCGCCACCGCCTTCCCGACTGTTCGTGGCCGGCACTGCATTGATCGCGGTAGCCGTGATGCTGTACCAGGCGATTGGTGACGGCCTGATGTTGATAATTGTTCTTGGTGGAATGCTGGTCGTTTCAGGTGCGCTTTACGTCGCTGGCAGAGGGCTCGTCTCCGTGATGGGTCGGTCGCGCGGCGGCGTAGGTATTGCGTGGCGATATGGCCTCGCAAATGTTGCGCGTCGTGGCCGCGACAGTGCGGTGCAGGTGGTCGCTTTCGGCTTGGGCCTTACTGTGCTTCTGCTATTAACTTTCGTCCGTACTGACCTGTTGGAGGGTTGGCAACAAACACTGAACGAAAATGCGCCGAATCATTTCCTGATCAATATTCAGCCGGACGAGCGCGTTTCAATTGCGGAGATCTTCCAGAGTAACGGTGTAGCCGCGCCGGAATTTGTACCGATGGTTCGGGCACGCATGCAAACGATAAATGGCGAGGACGTGAAGGAACGCGAATATCCTGTCGAAGATGGTGAGTGGATGGCCAATCGGGAACAGAATCTGTCCTGGGCAGAACAGCTAAATCCGAGCAACAAGGTCATTGATGGTGAATGGTGGCCGGCGGACTACTCGGGCGAGCCACTGGTGTCACTTGAACAGGATGCAGCGCTTGAACTGGGAGTCGGCATCGGTGACAAGTTGAGATACGTTGTGGCCGGTCAGGAAATCGAAGCAACAGTCGCGAGTACTCGCGAAATTAACTGGGACTCTTTCAGGCCAAATTTTTTCATGGTGTTTTCCCCGGGGGCGCTGGACGGTTATCCCGCGACATTTATTTCAGGCATAAAAGTGCCGGACGACCGGAAGACCGCGCTCGTCCGGCTTGTACGTTCGCACCCGACCGTGTCGGTAATCGACATAGATGCAATTCTTTTGCAGATCAAGGGGATTATCGATAAGGCGAGCCTTGCCGTTCAGGCAGTATTTGTATTCACGCTCGCCGCCGGGATTGCGGTATTGTTTGCCGCTGTCCAGTCGACAATTGATGAGCGGCGTTTCGAGAGCGCGATGTTGCGTGCGCTTGGTGTCAGGCGGCGAACTGTGTTGTCCGGAGTTCTGACAGAATTCGCCGCGCTGGGATTTGCAGCGGGGCTCCTTGCGTCGGCCGGGGCGTCCATTCTTGCTGCCATAGTTGCGGTCAACCTGTTTGACCTGGAGTACACCTTCAATGCTGCGCTTTGGTTTGCGGGTCTTGCTGGCGGCATAGCGCTGGTCTGCGTCAGCGGATTCATAGCGGCACGCGGCGCCATCAATGCGCCACCAGTTGATGTGCTCCGCTCTGCATGACGGAAGCCGACGGGAAACTGTCCTGTGGTGCAGTCGTTATTCGTAAGACTGATAGCGGCTGGGCAACAGTGATGCTGCGTGCATACCGCAACTGGGATTTCCCCAAGGGTCTGTGTGAAGACGGCGAACTGCCATTGGAAGCTGCTATACGTGAGGTCGGTGAGGAGACAGGTATAGGCGATTTGTGTTTCCACTGGGGCGAGCAGCATATGGAAACGGGACCCTATAATCGGGGGAAGGTGGCCCGCTACTACCTTGCCGAAACGATGCAGGAGCAGGTAGTCATGGGCATTTCGCCCGAGCTCGGCAGACCGGAGCATCACGAGTTCCGTTGGGTGAGCCTTGATGACGCCTACGACCTGTCCGCACCCCGCGTCAGGTTAGTAGTGCAATGGGTGAGGCAGGTCATCGGCGCCTGATCAGACGACGCGGTTTCGCTCCTCACCGCTCAGAAATGATCGCACGTTTGCGGCAACCTCATTGATTGCGTTCTGGCGGGCCTCGACCGTAGCCCATGCAATATGAGGCGTCACGATCAGGTTGTCGCCGTGGTAGTCCAGTAGCGGATCGCCGTTCACCGGTGGTTCCTGCGAAAGCACGTCAATGCCCGCCGCGGCAATGACGCCGTTGTCGAGCGCCTCCACAAGCGCAGCAGAATCGACAAGGCCGCCGCGTGCGGTGTTGATCAGGATCGCGCTTGATTTCATCAAGCTCAATTCCCGCATCCCAATCAGGTTACGGGTCTCGTCCGTCAGTGGGCAATGCAGTGAAATTACATCGCAAATCTTGAGGAGTTCGGCGATGTCTCGCCGCCCGTCTCCGGAAATGGTGTCTGATCCAGGCCGCCTGCCGACCAGGACGGACATGCCAAAAGCCTCCGCCATTGCCGCTACGCCCTTACCGAGCGCGCCGAAGCCAATGACGCCAATGGTCATCGCAGACAGCTCCCTGATTGGATAACCGAGCATGCAAAAATCGACTGAATTCTGCCAGTCACCGGCGCGTACGCTTGAATGATACCGCCCGATGCTGTGTGTCAAATTGAGGAGCAGGGCAAATACATGCTCGACGACCGAGTTTGTACAGTAAGCGCGAATATTGCAGACGGCGATTCCACGCTCCTTTGCGGCGGCAAGATCGACATTGTCAACACCGGTAGCAAGGAGTCCAATGAATCGCAGATCAGGCGCATCCTCCATTATTTCCCGGGTCATGCGGACCTTGTTGATGTACACGAGATCACAGCCTTTAATTCTCGATGCCACTTCGTTGGCGGAAGTGTTATCGAAAATCGATAACTCACTTGTTGCGTCTTTGAGAGGTGTGACATCCAGCTCGTCAGATCCAACCGTGGCGAAATCGAGAAACGCTGCTTTCATAGTGTATTGTTCGTTTTACTCCAGGAGAGGCAGCAAGATGAACGATGAGTTCTGGAAACGCAAATCCCTGAACGAGATGTCGCGGCAAGAGTGGGAATCTCTGTGCGATGGCTGTGCTTTATGTTGTTTGCAGAAACTTGAGGACGAAGATACCGGCGACATCTATTACACGGACATCGCGTGCCGCTTGCTTGATATTGGCTCCTGTCGTTGCACGGATTACAGTCGGCGCGCGAAACTTGTCGCTGAATGCCTCATCCTGTCGGCGGACAACCCGGAGCCGTTTCGGTGGTTGCCCGGCACCTGCGCCTACCGGCTGCTGGCGGAAGGCGCGGATCTGCCGGAGTGGCATCCTCTGCTTACTGGAAATCCGGATTCCGTCCATGCCGCAGGGATCTCGGCAAAAGGGAAGGTGGTCTCAGCAAATGACGAAACAGAATGGTCCGTGCTGCGCGAACTGTCGTAGCAACGCCCCCGCCTCCACATGTTTCCTGAATGTGTCCCAGGTGGTGCTGGACGAGGCGCAAAGCAACACGGAAGCGGAGTGTATATGTCGATACATGAGCATTTCGGGTTGCTTTGCAACGAAGTACAGCGCCGCCTGGGACACATTCAGCCTGTGTTCTGCAGGCCCTGGGCAATCCCGTTGACACTCGCGAGCAAGGTATCAAACAACTCCTGATCTTTGCGATCAGTAGCGCGCCAGCGACGCAGCAAATCAACCTGCATCAGGCTCATTGGGTCGACATAAGGATTGCGCAGCATGATTGCGCGTTGCAGTGTGAAGTCACCCTCAAGGAGCGACTCATGATCCGAGTACTCCAGTATCAGGTCACGCGTCAGCTCAAACTCTTTTTCAATCAACGGAAAGAACTTGTCATGAAGCGGGCCTGCCAGTTCGGAATAGAGCTTAGCGATTCCAAAGTCGGCCTTTGCAAGCACCATCTCTGCGTCGGAAGTCAGCGCCCGCATGAAATACCATTCGTGAAACATCTCCCGAAAATCTGCGTCACTGAATTTCTCGCTGGCCGCAGCCAGCCCGCTACCAACACCAAACCATCCGGGCAGCATCAGTCGACTTTGTGTCCACGCAAAAACCCACGGTATCGCCCGAAGGTTTTCAACGCCGGCTCCCGCACGCCGTGATGCCGGGCGTGAACCAATACGCATACGCTCAATCAGGTCGATAGGCGTCGCAAGCCGGAAGTAGTCATGGAAATCCGGCGTATGAAAAACCAGGTCGCGGTACTTCTTGCGACTGACATCGGCCACGATCTGCATCATATCGTGCCATTCGGCCTTATCGTTTCCCCGGTGCTCCGGCATGGCGGTTGCGAGTGCAACGGAGCCAGTCATCTGTTCGAGTGTGCGGAGTGCTATGCCACGCAATCCATACTTTTCATTGATTATTTCACCTTGCTCGGTAACCCTGAGCCGGCCGTTTACCGTGCCGGGCGGAGCACCAAGTACTGCAGTATGAGTTTTGCCGCCACCACGACTGATCGTTCCGCCCCGGCCGTGAAACAGATGCAGCTCGATGTTGCGTTCGGACACAACGTCGACGAGCTCAACCTGGGCGTTTTGCAACGCCCAGCGCGCTGATGCCAACCCTGAATCCTTATTGCTGTCGGAATAGCCGATCATTACGGTCTGGCGGTCGGAGCGTTGTCTCAGATGGGTGCGGTAGAGATCGTTGTCGAGCATGTCTCCCAGAATTTTGCTGCCTTCGCTAAGGTCGTCGACTGTCTCGAGAAGCGGCGCGATGTCGAGCGGCACCTCGTCGCGACGATTGTGCAGTTCACTCCAGTTGGCAAGTAACAACACCGACAAAATATCGTCAGCGCCCTGCGTCATACTAACGATGAATGGGCCGATCGCTCTTTTGCCATATTTTCGTCTGCAGAAAGCGATTGCCTGGAAGACAGCAAGCGTTTTTCTGGCGAGTACGCTTTGCGTTTCGGAAACGGAATCACGCGATCGGATTGCCTCGGCAATTCGTTCGAGCCGGTCCTCACCTGAACGTTCGAGCCATTCGTCATCACCCAGTAATTCGCCAATAACGCGCCTCAGTACAAGGGCGTCCTGTCGAACATCGAGCGTCAGAAAATGGAAGCCAAAAGTGTCTATCCGTCGTAACAGTCTTTTGATGGAGAACAGCCCGGCATGCTGCCCTTTGTTCGCGGCAAGGCTTTCCGCGAGGATGGTTATGTCCTCCCTGAGCTGTTTCGCGTGTTCATAGGGACAAGCACTATCGTCGTAGGTAGCTTGCAAACGCTCCTGGATTAATCTCAGGTAGACGCGGTAGGGCATATCCCTGTGCCGGGCCGGCACGGCGTGGTAGGCGTGCTGAAACATACCGCGATATTGGTCGATCTTTTCCAGAACCCTGGGATCGATGTCGACTCTGCTCGGTGTCTGGCTTAGCTTCGCCGAAATCGCCGCGCACTCGCGATAATACAGATCAAGAATAAGGGAGCGTTGCCTGGCGAGCGTCGAGCGTATGGTCTTGGCATTGACGTTCGGGTTGCCATCCATGTCTCCGCCGACCCAGGATGAAAAGCGCACAATGCCCGGAATAGAAACATTCTGGCCTTCTATCCCGTACACACGGGCGATTGCGTTCTCAATATCCTCGTAGAATGGGGGCACTGCCTTGTAAAGAACATCTGTCATGAAGAACAGAACGTGTTCCAGCTCGTCGGAGACCGACATTTGTTCAGACGGGTGCTCGTCAGTCTGCCAACCCGTCGTCATTTCGAGCCTGATATTCTGCAGACAGACAAACGTCTCCTGCGCTGTCATGGTCGGGTTGAGCATATCGATAAGGCGGCGGACGATGTTTTGCTCTTTGCGAAGAATCGTGCGGCGGGTAGGTTCGGTGGGATGCGCTGTAAATACCGGCTCGATCTGCAGGCGGTTAAAAAGTGCGATCAATGCATCGAGATCGAGGCCGGAAGCCTTCAGTTTGACCAGCGTTTCCTCCAGGCCACCCGGTTGATAATGTTCGTAATCCTGCAGGTATTCTCTGCGGCGCCTGATTCGGTGCACTTTTTCAGCCGTATTCACCATCTGGAAATAGGTCGAAAACGCCCGGATCACTTCCATCGCGAGGTCCAGATCCAGATTTTTAACCAGCTCGGCCAGCTCCTCGCCCGGTTTCTCGTTGTTTTCACGCCGGCGAATGGATCGCTGCCTTGCGTTCTCGACCAACTCGAAAAGGTCTTCTCCGCCCTGGTCTCTCAGCAGATCACCAACCAGCGTGCCAAGAATGCGCACGTCGTCTCGCAACGGCTGATCCTTGGTCTCAAAAGTGATGTCTTGTCGGCGCAGTTCTTTTCGCATAGTGCTGCTCAGTAATCAGTTTCAGTCGCGAAAGTTTTCGTATTGGAGGGGTAGATCGGTATCGGTGTCTTTTAGAAGAGAAATTACAGATTGCAGATCATCTCGCTTCTTGCCACTAATGCGCAATTTGTCTCCCTGAATGGCGGATTGTACTTTGATCTTGCTGGACTTGATCTTCTTGACAAGTTCCCGGGCGAGCGGCGTATCAATCCCTTTCCGCATAACGACTTTCTGTCTTGCTTCACTGCCGGTGATCTCGATTTCCTCTTCTTTGAGGCATCCAATATCGACACCACGTTTCGAAAGTTTCTGACGCAATATGTCCAGCATTTGCTGGAGTTGAAAATCAGACTGACTGGTAAGCGAGATGACGTCGTCTTCCAGCACGAACTTGGAACCGGTCCCCTTGAAGTCAAACCTTGTGTTCACTTCCCGGTTAGCCTGATCAACTGCATTGTTCGCTTCGTGAGCATCAAAATCGCTCACAACGTCAAAGGATGGCATTGCTTTCTCCTGCCTGTTCGCGGCATCTGTTTGTTTCTATTTAGTTGTTTGCCGACGTCTTTGCGTCGTCAGTCAGGGATTCGATCAAATCGGGCGGCTCCGCGAGCATGGCTGTAACCAGTTCCGTGAACTGGTTTTGCAGTCTCACGTAGTGGTCGCCGGTTCCGGGCCCGGTAAATCCTGTATGAATTTGCCGGACACGACCATCCCGATCAATGAAAATCGTCGTTGGGAAAGCGAGGAACGAACTCAACGCGGGCAAGGTATTCGCAGCTTCTGTTTTGTCGGAAATCCCGGCGATCAAAGTGTCGTACTCAATTCCATGTTTTGCCCGAAACAGGTGGACCTGTTCGGCAGCTTGCTCCGCGTCCTCGAAATGTTCAAATAGCAATGCAACGATCTCCAGGCCCTGATCACGGTATTTCTTGTAAAAGGGCGCGAGATAGCGCGCTTCGTCATTGCAATTAGGGCACCAGGTTCCAGCAATCGTGACCATCACGACTTTGTCGGCATACTTTGGATCGTCGAGGGACACGCTGACACCGTTTTCGTTCGGAAACTCAAACTCGAATCGCTCATATCCAGGCTTCAGAAATGTCCGCGAGAACGCATCCGGCAATGTGACGCTGTCGTTCCGCTCACCTGACCATTGTTGATGCCAGGATGTGCCGGACCAGAAGTCAGCGTTGGCAATTACACCGTTTTCGTCAATCGTGCCGGAAAAAATAAAAGCGTGCGCGCCATCAAAGGTCGACAGGTGAAAGTCGTTGCCACGAACATGACCCGCAAGGAATCGATGGTCGCCGTTCGGATTAAGAAAGGTGCCAAACAATCGCGAACCCCGTTGTGCAAATTCACCAATTGAGGCCGAGTCGCTGCCGTCGGGCTCGTGAAATCGGACTGCCCAGCGGCCTGACATGTCGTGATTTGCACTCGCGTTATCTTCCGTGCCTGTTGCGCCACCGGGAACGGCCGTGAATGCCATTACCTGTGTGTTGCCGAATCTTTTGACCAGAGTCAGTTCACCGGTCAGGCGTCCGTCTTCCAGGGTGGCGCGAATTTCGTTGTTGAAGGCCGGAAACCTCAAGCGCAGTTCATTGCCGGTAAAACTGACCTCGTCAATTCGAACTCGTTCCTGACCATTGATCAGGCTTGCCTGGTAGACCTCGCCATCCCGGCTGATCTCGATGCCGGTTTCTATTTCACCGCCAGGCAGCGAGATTGATGCCTGCCAGTAGCCTGTTGGCACGTCGATGACTTCTGTTACGGGCGTGGGTTTTTCGCAAGCGACAAGCGAAAGACTAAGAAGCCCGGCGATAATCCGGTTGAGCCTGAAATCTTCAGTCCAGGTTGTCATTATGAGCGTCCTCAGAATTGGCAAACCGTCCGAATTCATCTTTGCAATTGTAACGCACCGCGTCGTCTGTCGGGCGGCACATTCACTCGTATTGCGAATATTTCAGTGTAAATTGCCCGGATATGCACTCCAGCCGGAGCGCCGCGTATTGGCACAATCAGTGCTGGTCCATGGAAGGACAATCATGTTTGATTTGGCATCACCCCTGTCGCCGCGAAGAGGGCAGCAGCGGCACGCAGATACGCTGACAGCGGAACTGCGGCAGCTCGGATTTGATCTGCTGCCAGCCGGGTCGGCCCGGCGCATCTCAGTACGTGCCGTGCTTGAAGGCGGTATGGCTTCGCGCAAGGAACTGCAGGCGCTCTGCGCCGTGGCTGCCGCCGGTGTGCCGCTCTGTCTTTCGCCGGTGGACCTCGGTGGAGGGGAACGCGCGATTGATACATGGCAGCAATTCTGCGAGGCCATAAGCATGGAACTACCGCAAATTCGCGACCGCTCTAATAGTCCCGGTTTTTGCATCAGTTCCCACAAGTTACCGCTTGAGGCTTTCTGCCTGATAGCAGACTCCGTACTTGGCAAAGGGCCGCGTTACGTTTTTCTGGACAGTTTGCAAATGGACGCGCATTGCAGCCGGCGTGTCGAGGAGCGAGCCGCGGCGAACTGGGCATTTCTCTGGCGCTGTCGGGCAATGAGCCGGCGAGTAGCGCCAGTCTATGGCGGCATGGTTAAAAGCTCTTGTCCCTTGCTATCCGACGAGGTCGCCACGGCGGTTCTGCCGCTTACCGGACTGCAGGTTCCGCCTGGTTCCGCCTGGCTCAGTATTGATTTGGCACTAACCCGGTTCATGGATAGTAACGGCCGGGTCGATGAGGCCCGCCTGCACAGAGCATTGCAAAGAGCGGTCTTCGTTGCCGATGAGCTTCTGGAACACCAGTCGTGGTCCTGTCCGTCGCAACGCGAAGATGCTGTGAATAATCGCCGCCTTGCAATTACGGTCTCAGGAATCGGAGATCTTGTGCTTTCACACGGTAAAGACCCGCGCGATCTTACCTGTCTTCGCTGGCTCAGCAGGATACTCCGCGACATTCGCGATCGTCTCTGCGAAACGTCGGCCCGAATAGCGCAACAGAATGGTGCGGTGCCAGCGCTTGGTGCAGTCCACCCGGTTGCCGGATTACCAGAAGGACCACACAGGGATGCCTGGCGCAGTCGGCTGGAGGATGCTGTCAGGAAGGCCGCCGTGAGGCATCGGAACATTCTCGCCATCTCTCCTTATGCCGTTTTGCCGACCGATCGTCGCTGCGACCCGGCCTTTGCTGATCTATTGCCGCTCATCGCTTCGGCGGATGCCTGGAGTTTTTCGCGGCCACACTTTTTCACCGGGTGGAACGTCACTCAATTCAGCAACTTTCACCGCCGTGCCCGGGCAATTATCCAGGGCTCGCAGGCCGCATCTTTCGTTGCAGCAGGGGTATGAAGTGATATACGGTCTGTGGTCCTCCCCGGACGCAGACGAAGTACTTTCGCGAGAGACGATTGCAGCCTGTAACGCCAGATATACATGGAGTCGCCGTTCTGTTGCTAACAGCAGTGGCGCTGTTTCTTTTTACACGTGACCGACTGCCGCTGGAGACGTCCAGCCTTGCCATTCTCATTGTGCTGGTCGCCGGTTTTCAGTTGTTTCCCTATGACACAGGCGGCGCACCACTCGGGCCCGCGCAGTTTTTTGCAGGATTCGGTAACGAGGCGCTTATCACCATTTGTGCCTTGATGATGGTTGGCAAGGCGCTTGAAACTACCGGCGCCCTGCAGCCACTGGCCTCAATTGTCGGCCATGCGTGGTCAACGCGCCCGGTGCTTGCGTTGCTCGTAACATTAATTGCCGGCGCGGTGTTGAGCGCGTTCATGAATAACACGCCTATTGTCGTGTTATTGATGCCTATTCTCGTTGCGGTTTCCATGCGCGTGAAATTTCCGGTCTCGGGTGTGATGTTGCCGATGGGACTTGCGACGATCGTCGGCGGCATGGCGACGACGATCGGCACGTCAACCAACCTGCTGGTTGTAGGAATATCGCAAGACCTCGGGCTCGTGGAATTTGGTATGTTCGACTTCGCTTTGCCGGTTGTCATCGTCGGCGGCGTAGCGATAATTTTTCTTTGGCTCATTGCGCCGCGCCTCCTGCCTGAGCGCATACCACCTCTCGCGGACACCACGCCGCGCGTATTCAACAGCCAGCTTTATATCAAAGAAGATTGTTTTGCCGCGGGCAAAACGTTGTCGGAAGTGCTGGCAAAGACCAGCGGGCAGATGCGGGTCGACAAGATCCAGCGAAGTGACTCGCTGTTCCTGGCAAAACTTCCATCCGTCAAACTCCTTCCGGGCGATCGTCTGTTCGTCAAGGATTCGCCGGAAAACCTTAAGCATTACGAGCTTCTCCTCGGCGCTACGCTCTACAATATTTCTGATCCCGAGCACCCGATTGACGAAGACACGCCTTTACGGGCGGAGGGCCAGCAGCTCGCGGAAGTTGTGGTTACGCGCGGTTCACCACTGCATTTGCGGACTCTCGCCACCGCACGGTTTAGCGCTAGCTATGGATTGCTTCCGCTTGCCATACACCGGGCCAGGGCGCCAAGTTCACAGGTGACAGGCGACCTGAATACGATCCGCTTGCGGGCCGGTGACGTTTTGCTGGTGCAGGGCACGCGGGATGCGATCGATACGCTGAAGTCCAGCGGGAATATGCTGGTTCTCGACGGCACCACAGACCTGCCGCACACTCACCTTGCGAGCCGTGCACTCGCTGTTATGAGTTTTGTAATCATTACTGCCGCTTTTGGCATCATGCCCATATCGGTGAGCGCACTGATTGGCGTCGGATTGATGATTTCCCTTGAATGCCTGACCTGGCGGGATGCGGGCAACGCACTGTCAACGCAGGTCATCATGATCATCGTCACCAGCCTGGCGCTCGGTAAGGCACTGATGGGCACGGGAATGGCAGATTATCTTGCAATCGGTTTCGTTAGTGCGGTGCAGGGCCTGCCAATTCCAGTCATTCTGAGCGCCTTCATTCTGATCATGACGCTCATGACCAACGTTGTCTCAAACAATGCGGCGGCGGTAATAGGCACGCCAATCGCTGTGGCTATTGCCGGACAGCTGAATGCGGATCCGATTCCGTTCGTTCTGGCTGTTTTGTTCGGGGCTAACATGAGTTTTGCCACGCCTTTCGGCTATCAGACAAACCTGTTGATTCTTAGCGCAGGCGGCTACAAGTTCTCGGATTTCCTTAGGGTGGGAATTCCGCTGACAATCCTGATGTGGCTGGGTTTCTCCTTTTTGCTGCCGTTTCTCTACGATCTGAGCTGATGCGCGGGCCCTTGACGCACGCGCAGGGCAAAGAGATACTCCGGCCTATGAAAGCTCAATACATTGCTGACCGGAACTGGTGGTGGCTGCCCGAACAGGAGAGGGTGGCTTAAGCACGCAGAGCTGAAATTTTTCGAAATTCAAAAACCCGTCTCCACCGCAAAGTGAAGACGGGTTTTTTTATACATGGATGTATTTATGCCGCGACAAAATCGCCGGGAGCGATTTTGGCCAACGCAATTCGCGTTGGCCCGAAGGGCGGAGGGCAGGATGCCCGACGCAACCCATGGAAGTGCGGGAGCGGCGCTTGTGCACAGACCGGGCAATCGGGGGAGCGGGCTGATCCGCTGGACAAAGTATGCAACCACCATTCGACATAGCAGCTGATCTGGACACACCGGTATCGGCGTATCTGAAACTCAGGGAGCTCAAGCCGAGGTATCTTCTCGAGAGTGTTGAGGGTGGTGAGCGGCTGGCTCGTTATTCATTTCTCGGTTTTGGTGATGCGCTGGACCTCCGCCTCGATGAATCCGGTCTGACGATCGGTGACGAGCGCCGCGATCATCCTGAAAATCAGCACGAATATCTTGACGCGCTTCGCTACGCAATGAAGCATGCGCCGGTTCCGAAACCGGAAGTCGAAGGACTGCCATTTTCCGGGGGTCTGGTCGGTGTATCGGGTTATGACGTGGTGCGGCTTTTCGAACGATTGCCACATTCCACCAAGCCGCAGCACGGTATCCCGCAGGCAGCTTTCTGTGCGACTTCCTCGGCGCTGGTTTTTGATCACCTGACCAGGCGAGTTGCACTTCTTCACGATGGAACTGATGCAGAGCGGCAAAGTTTACGCAAAGAGGTAATCCGACTGCTGCGTGGCGCGGTTCCGGTGAACAATAGTGATGTTCTTGTTTCAGATGCAAAAGCAGGAATGACAGACAAGGAGTATTCCGATCGGGTTGATGCCTGCAAGGAATACATATCTTCCGGCGATATCTACCAGATTGTCATTTCCGTTTTATTCAAAGGGCGCACAAACGTCGAGCCATTCGAGGTATATCGCGCGCTGCGCCTTCTCAATCCGTCACCGTACATGTTCTTTTTCGAGTTTGGTGATCTGAAGGTGGCCGGTTCGTCACCGGAAGCGCTGGTTCGTCTGTATGACGGAGCCGCTTCTCTGCGACCCATAGCCGGCACACTGCCACGAGGTTCAACAACAGAGGAAGACTTGCAGAACGAGAAAGACCTTCTCGCGGATCCCAAGGAATCAGCAGAGCACGTCATGCTGGTCGACCTGGCCCGTAACGATCTCGGGCGGGTTGCTGTTGCAGGCAGTGTTAGTGTCGATCCTTATCGCGCAATCGAGCGATATAGCCATGTCATGCACATCGTCAGCGGTGTACAGGGCCGGCTTGCGCCGGAGTACGATGCATTCGATCTGTTCGCCGCGAGCTTCCCCGCAGGCACACTGGTCGGTGCGCCGAAAGTGCGCGCCATGGAAATTATCGAGGAGATGGAGACGAGCGGGCGCGGCCTGTATGCGGGCACCGCCGGCTATTTCGGTGCCAGTGGGGATATGGATCAGGCCATCACGATCCGAACCCTGGTTTTCAACGGCGATGAGTATAGTTTCCAGGCCGGCGCCGGCATCGTGGCCGACAGTGTGCCGAAGAAAGAGTATCAGGAGGTTCTCGCCAAGAGCGCCATTTTGCGTCGCTCCCTGGAAATTGCAGGAGAAGGGCTGTGACCATGGCAAAGATACTCCTTATCGACAATTACGATTCGTTCACTTACAACCTTGTGCAGGCATTTGCGGCCAAGGGTGCTGAAGTGCTGACAATTCGAAACGATGCTATTACGGTGGCTGAAGCTCGTGCGATTGAGCCAACGCATCTCGTAATATCGCCCGGACCGGGGCGTCCTGACGATGCCGGAGTATCGCTGGAGATGATTGCTGCATTTGCGGGCAGCATTCCTATGCTGGGTGTTTGTCTCGGGCACCAGTGCCTGGTGCAGCACTACGGCGGCGAAATAATTCGTGCAGAAAGATTAATGCATGGCAAGACTTCAATGGTGACGCACGATGGAGGTTCGCTGTTTGAGGGAATGTCGCAACCGTTCGAAGCGGGGAGATATCACTCGCTGTGCGCCGACGCGGCTTGTCTGCCAGCTGAACTCGCAATAACAGCGAAAACGGACCGTGGTGAAATCATGGGCGTGCGGCATAAAACACTGCAACTTGAGGGTGTGCAGTTTCATCCTGAATCGGTTTTGACACCGGAGGGCGACATGCTGATGGCGAATTTCATCAGGCAGGAACAATCATGAGTACGAATTATTCCGAGGTGCTTGACAAGTTGTTGAACGGAGAATCGCTTGGTGAGGCGGAGTCCGCCGAACTGATGCGAGATCTCGCGAGCGGCGACATGGAACCAGCGCTTGCCGGGGCTTTGCTGGCAGGATTGCGCGCCAAAGGTGAAACGGCTGACGAGATTCGCGGCTTCGCAAACGCAATGCGAGAACTTGCGCTGCATCCGGCCATTCCGGATGGTTCGCCGACGGTTGACACAGTAGGGACTGGCGGCGACGGCTCCGGCAGTCTGAATTTGTCGACAGGAACAGGCCTGCTCGCGGCCGCAGCAGGTGCGCGGGTGGTCAAGCACGGTAACCGTTCCGTCTCCTCGAAGTCAGGAAGCGCAGACATGCTTGAGTGCCTCGGCATGCCGATGCCGCTGGACGAGAAGGCGAGCATCAGCTGCCTTAATGCAATCGATTTCACCTTTCTTTTTGCCCCTGCCTATCATCCGGCGATGAAGGCCATCATGCCGGTGCGTGGAGCGCTTGGTGTGCGCACTGTGTTCAACATTCTTGGTCCGCTTGCCAATCCCGCGGCGCCGCCGTACATGCTGGTTGGTGCGTTTAGCCAGGACATCGCGAAACTGATGGCCGATACGCTGTCCGGAATGGCGATCAAACGCGCATTTGTGGTCCACGGCGAACCCGGCTGGGATGAGGCGTCGCCAGCCGGCGCATTTATTCTGTATGACGTGACACCGGGAGCTGTCAGCGAGTCAACACGCACTCCGGAGGATTACGGGGTAGTCCGTTGTTCGCCGGAGGACCTTCGTGGCGGCGATGCGGCGCACAATGCAGCAGAACTAGGCCGCGTAATGAACGGTGAAGACCGCGGAGCACACAGGGACGCACTCGTCATGGGTACTTCGCTTGTTCTCGAAGTGTTGGGATTGGCGAGCGATCCGCTGGATGGTGCCGAGAAGGCCGCCGCCGCAATTGACGACGGCAGAGCTGCGACTTTCCTGCGGAATTTCAAGGCGCACTTTTCCGGGCAATGAGCAACTTCCTTCGACAAATGGCGGAGACCAGCAGTGCGCGGGTGGACGTCGCGAAGTCCTCTTATACGGACGACGAGCTTGATCATCCATCGTTTCCGTTGCGTCTCGAGGGGTTCGATCTAATTGCGGAAATAAAAAATCGGTCGCCGGCAGAAGGCGGGCTGGCCGAGGGCGCAGGCAATCGAGCGAATCGTGCGCTGCGTTACGCAGATGGTGGCGCCGCGGCAATTTCCGTATTGACCGAGCCAGAGCGTTTCGACGGCGATTTGGCGCACCTCGAAGAAGTTGTGAGGACGGTTGCCAACAAAGAGATTCCGGTAATGAGGAAAGATTTCCTGGTAGATGAAATCCAGGTTCTGGAAGCAAAATCCTGTGGCGCAAGCGGTGTTTTGCTGATTGCTGCAATGCTGGATGACAAGTCCCTGACGAGCATGCTCGATTGCGCGTTCGAGCATGACCTGTTTGTGTTGCTTGAGTCATTTGACGAGCTTGAACTGGAACGGTCCGTGCATTTACTGCAGCGCGTTAAGTACCGCGAAAAAGCGCAAGATCGGAAGTTCTTACTGGGAGTAAACACCCGCGACCTGCGGACACTGGCCGTTGATCCATCCAGGCTGCAGAAGTTTGGGCCACTGTTGCCGCCTGACATTGTCTGTGTGGCGGAAAGCGGTTTGCATTCAGCCGAAGATGCGGCCGGAGTGGTCGGCTGGGGTTACAGCATGGCGTTGGTGGGAACTGCTCTGATGCGAGCGGACGATCCAGCCGGTTTGGTTGCAGATATGCTGCAAGCGGGAAGAGCAGCGTGACAGCCATGGTAAAGATATGCGGCATGACCGATGAGCGGGCGGTGCAGGCAGCTGTGGACGCAGGCGTGGACGCGCTGGGGTTTGTGTTCTTTGACAAGTCACCGCGAAATTTGAGCCCTGAAAGGGCCGTCCGCCTTGCAGCCAAAGTTCCACAGCATGTCCGCCGCGTTGCGGTGATGCTGCATCCTGATGCAAGACTTTGGGATGAAGTCAGCCGTGTACTGCGTCCCGATGTATTGCAGACGGACGCCGGAGACTTTTTATATCTCTCAGTAGAACACGGTGTTGAAAAATGGCCGGTTCTCCGTGAAGGTGCGGTTCCGGATCATATTCCGGCGACATTCGTTTATGAGGGGCCGAAGAGTGGCACGGGTGAGACCGTTGATTGGGAAATTGCAGCTGAAATTGCCCGCCAGGGTCAAATGATTTTGGCTGGTGGTCTTGGCGTCGATAATGTTGCAACAGCGATTGCTAAAGTGATGCCCTATGGCGTCGATGTATCCAGCGCGGTTGAGTCGCAACCGGGCGTAAAGGATGTCGACAAAATCTCGGCATTTGTTGAGGCTGCGAAAGCCGCCGGAAATCTGAGGAAACATGATAATGAAATCGGAGCTTGATGCCGGAAAAGCGACAGCGCTGCTCGATGCATCCATAGCCGGGACATTGCCCGACGATCGGGGCCGATTTGGGCCGTTCGGCGGCCGGTATGTACCCGAAACACTTGTGCCTGCATTCGTGCGTCTCGAGCAAGGAATCGCGGAACATCTTCACAGCGATGCTTTTCAGGAAGAATTCCGGTCCGAGTTGCGTACCTGGGTTGGCCGCCCGACGGCACTGACATTTGCGCCTCGCTTGTCGGAGCGCTGGGGCGCAGAGGTGTGGCTGAAGCGTGAGGATCTCGCGCACACGGGCGCCCACAAGATCAACAATGCGATTGGCCAGGCAATCCTGGCCAAAAAGCTGGGTGCGAAGAGGATCATCGCGGAAACGGGCGCCGGGCAACATGGTGTTGCGTCGGCGGCAGCATGTGCGCGTGTTGGTCTGCCGTGCCGTGTCTATATGGGAGCGGTCGACATTGAACGGCAAGCACCCAATGTCGATCGGATGCTCCGGCTGGGCGCCGAGGTTTTCCCGGTGGAGTCTGGCGACAAGACACTGCGTGCGGCAATCGATGAGGCTCTGCGCGAGTGGGTAACGGACCCTGCGGGCACTTACTACCTGATCGGGTCCGCCGTGGGCGCGCATCCTTACCCCTACCTTGTACGCGAGCTGCAATCAGTAATTGGCCAGGAAGCGCGACAGCAGATGCTCGATCTTGCGGGCGGATTGCCTGATGTGGCGTTTGCCTGTGTTGGTGGTGGATCAAATGCAATTGGTCTTTTCTATCCGCTACTTGGGGATCGCGACATTGAACTGATTGGTGTCGAAGCGGGAGGTACCGGAGACGGCCTGGGTCAAAATGCTGCGACGCTCGCGACCGGAACACCCGGTGTCTTACAGGGTAGTTATTCCATTATTTTGCAGGACAAGAACGGCAATGTGCAGGAGACGCATTCAATCTCGGCCGGGCTCGACTATTCAGGTGTCGGGCCGGAACATGCCATGTTGCAGGCGGTTGGTCGGGTGACTTACGTGTCCGCGAGTGACGACGAAGCGTTGGACGCGCTGGAGGAACTCTGTGAGACGGAGGGTATATTGACGGCGCTGGAAACGGCACATGCCTACGCTTCGGCGAGGCGGTGGGCGAAGGAAAACCCCGGCAAAAGAATTTTGATTGGCAACTCCGGACGCGGCGACAAAGATATGCCAACTCTTACGCAGTACCCGGCAAGGACGAACGCAAATGCATCCGCATGAGAAAATTGGCGCAGCGATAGCCGCTGCGAATGACGCAGGCCGAACCGGCCTGGTACCGTTTATTACAGCTGGCTATCCGGACCCCGACACATTCATCGATACATTGAGGATCGTTGCTGCAGCCGGCGATGTAGTAGAACTCGGCGTGCCTTTCTCGGACCCGATGGCTGATGGCATGACAATTCAGCGTTCCAGTTTTACTGCGATTGAGAACGGCGTGACGCTGGCGTGGATTTTCGATCAACTTGCAGCGGCGGAGGATATTGGTGCTCCGCTTGTGATGATGTCCTATCTGAATCCATTAATGGCTTTCGGTTATGACGCGCTCGCGGTTCGCGCACGGGAAACAGGCATTTGTGCGTTTATTGTCCCGGACTTGCCGTACGAGGAGTCGGCCGATATTCGTGCCGCGCTGGACAACGAGGGTGTAGGGCTCATTCAGCTGGTGACGCCCGCCACGCCTGACGAAAGGCTAAAGCTACTTGCCGGGGCTTCACGCGGATTTCTGTATGCGGTGACCATTACCGGAATTACCGGTGGTGATGCCGGCCTGCCCAACGATCTCGCCGGTTATCTCGACAAAGTGTCATCGCTTTCGCCGTTGCCGGTCTGCGCAGGTTTTGGCATTCGCAAAGCCGAGGATGTCATCAATGTAGGCAAACATGCCGCCGGTGCGATCGTCGGTTCCGCGCTGGTCGAGGTGCTTGAGCGCGGTGATGATCCTGAGGCATTTCTGCGGGGCCTGAGGTGAAGAAGGTTACGTCGGCTGACTCGCTGATTACGATAAATCACTACAAGAACCTGCTCACCAGCGAAGGCATCACCGCGTTTCTTAAAAATGAGCACTTCGGTTCGATAATGGGCGAGGTGCCGTTTCAGGAAGTCTGGCCTGAACTTTGGGTTGAGAATGACCTCGACTACGATCGCGCACTGCAATTGATCGATGGCGCGAAGATCGCCGAGGAGAGCCCGATGTCACCATGGCGGTGTAAAAAGTGTGGCACAGAAAACGAAGGACAGTTTTCAGCCTGTTGGAATTGCGGCGAATCGTCGTAGAACGGGCCCGGCCCGTAATGACTACATGCCCCGGGATAAAAGCCTCGTGCCGGCAATCTCGCTTCTGAGAATGCGGCTCACTTTCTCGGCTTGCATTGGCCGGCTGATCAGGAAACCCTGCGCCAGGTCGCAGTTGCAGCTACGCAGAAACTCGAGCTGAGGAATGGTTTCCACGCCCTCCGCTGCGACCTCGATGTCGAGCCCCCGAGCCATCGCAATTGCTGCTCGCACGATTCGTTGATGACTGCCATTAACTTCGACGTCCTGAATCAATGATTGATCGAGCACGAAGCTGTCTATCACGCCGGTATCCAGTGAGCTGAAGGAGACGTCGCGCGTGCCAAAATGATCGAGCGACAACCTGACTCCAAGCCGACGCAATCCGTGCAGAGTTTCCAGTTCTGTGGATCGTTGTCTCACGATCTCACCGTCGCCAATTTCGAGCTCAATGCAACCGGCATCCAGTGCATTGTTAGTAATCGCTGAAGCGACTGTCTCGACCAGGCGACCGTGTTTGAGTTGTTGCTGCGAAAGATTGATCGCGATTGACAGGTCCGGTAGCTCAAATCGCTGCTGCCAGGATGCAAGTTGCCGACAGGCCGTATTAATAACCCATTCGCCCGCAGAGTGAATGAGTCCGCTGCTTTCGAGAATGCTCAGGAAGCGTGCGGGTGGCAGCAGACCGAAGCGTGGATGCTGCCAGCGGAGTAGCGCCTCAAGACCAATCAGTCTCCCGGTTTCGACATCGATACGCGGTTGGTAGTGCAAGACAAATTCGTTGCGCACCAATGCGTGCCGCAGGCCAACTTCCAGCTCTTCCCGCTGTTCGAGTTTGGTATTTAATGAGCTTGAATAATATTGGAAGCGTCCACCACCTCGGTTCTTCGCCTGGTACATAGCGAGGTCAGCGGCCTTTATCAGTCGTTCCGCTGTTTCGCCGGCGCCCGGGTAAACTGCAATACCAATACTGGGTGTTGCATAAACTTCACTTCCCTTGACGTCGTACTTGTCGGAAAGAATCAATACGAGCTTCTGGGCTGCTGCTGCGGCGTTTTGAGTTTCGCCAAAGTCCTCCAGGCACACGATGAACTCATCGCCGCCCCAGCGACCGGAAAAATCTCCGATGCGGATATTCTTATCCAGTCTTTCCGCAACCTGTCTCAGCAATTCGTCACCGATATCATGACCAAGCGTGTCGTTGACAGACTTGAATCGATCGAGGTCGATAAATAAAACCGCCAGCATCCGATCATTGCGCTGGCAGCGTCCCATCGCCTTTTTTAACTGCTCGGTGAAGAGTCGCCGGTTGGGCAGTTGCGTTAGATCGTCAAACTGGGCTCGCTTCTCAAGCTCAACGGTGCGGCGCATAACGTCAGTGATGTCGCGGAACGTTATCACGCCGCCGACCAGCATCCGCTTGCTGTCGTACAAGCCCTGACCGTTGATACTCAGCATTGTGTCGTTCTGTCCGGATAGCTGGTAGATAGCAACCTGATTACCAAACTTGTCACCGCGACATGCTTTGACGAGAGGCAGTTCGTCGTGCCCAATCTCGGTGATGCCATCTGCGGAAATACTGCAAAAAGACTTTGCCCATTCCGCGTCAGGTTGTTGTCTTGGTGTAAGCCCCAATATCGACCGGGCGGCCGGATTGATATCCAGAACGTGCCCGTGTCGATCGGCGACGATGACGCCGTCGTTAATGCTTTTCAATATGGACAGAACGGTGTTGTCAGTTTCGGAGAGGCGGGCAAGCAATCGATAGCGCTGCACCGCATGATCGATGACGGCTTCGATTTCCTCATGGCCGGCATCATCGGCACAAAGATAGCCTTGTGCGCCGGATCGAACCGCTGCGATACCGCGTTGTTCAGTGTCACGACTGACGACTGCAATTGTCGGACCCGGACCCAATGATTCGATCAACCATTTCAATGGTTTTTCGGGCGTATCGGATTTCCCCGGCGGTTCGAACATGATGACGTCGAATTGCTTCGAAATATCATCCGGCATCGCGAGACCCGTCATGCGGACGATATCGCCACAGCAGGCATACGCTTCCAGCTTGTTGCAAAATCCGGCCGCGAAATCGCTGTCACCGAGATACAGAATCGACCGCCCCGCCATCCGTCTTACGCTGCCTCCGCTGGCAACTTAACCCCGACTTCCTGCATGCTGCTGATTCCCGGGTAAAGTGTTCTGTTTGCCATATTGTTCTTTTTCGTATTTGCGTTACGTTGTCCGTAACGCATTTCCAGAGCCTGACGCATAATACCAGAATCGACGAAAAACTCAGTATGAAATCAATAATTTGGCTAATTTGAGCATTCGAGTTAAACCTATGAGCCGTATGCAACATCAAAGTATTAAAGCAAAGGGAGAATGGTCCATTGCAAGCGGTATTGCCTGCAAAAACGAGGACAGCGGAAAGGACAATCGTGGCGCTGGCGGCTGATACGGCTGCAGATGAGTTGCGGTGGGTCCGTAAGGCCCAGGCGGCTGATCCGTTTGCTTTTGAGAAGCTCTACCGGGCAAATGTGGACAGGGTTTACGGGCTTTGCCTGCGCATGACCGGCAACAGGAGCGAAGCGGAAGACTGTACCCAGGATGCGTTTATCCAGGCGTGGAACAAGCTCGACAAGTTTCGCGGCGACAGCGCATTCGGAACCTGGCTCCATAGGGTTGCAGTAAATGTGGTCCTGGGGCGGATGCGCAAGTCGCGACGCGAACAGGACAGGATTCGGGCAGTGTCGGATGTGGCGCCGGTTCGGGAAACGATCGCTGACGACGGCGAATTGCGGGACCTGGAGCATGCCATCAATGAACTGCCAAGCGGGGCAAGACATGTATTTGTACTGCATGCGGTTTACGGATACAGCCACGGCGAGACCGGGGATATGCTCGGAATCGCCGAAGGAACGAGCAAAGCACAGCTCAGTCGCGCGCGCAGATTGCTCGTGCAACAACTTGAAGCGGAAATGAAATGAACGGAAATGATGATAAGACATTTGATGATGAACTGATGGCCAGGGCGGCTCAGCTGTCTGCGCCGGTGACGCCGGAGCGTGATCTGTGGCCGGAAATCGAACAGGTCATTTCTGCGCCGTTACAACCCGGGCGTTCCGTATGGAACAGGGTTTGGGCACAGGCAGCCGCAGTGATCCTGCTGGTTGGTGGTTCATCCGGGCTGACGTATATGACGATGAGTGGCAGCGAGGATGCAACATTGCCCATTGCCGCTGAGGCACCCGCTTTTGTTTTCGAACAGGCCTCCGCGAATTTCGGTAGTCGATACACGCTTGGCCCCGATTTTCAGGATGCCAGGCGCGGTCTCGCCGCAGGGCTCGATGACAGGCTGGGAAATCTTTCGCCCGAAGCACGCGAAGAGGTCATGCAGAATTTAGAGACGATCCGTAAAGCGATTGATGACATTAGCAACGCCTTAACGGAAGAGCCGGATAATGTCCTGCTCCAGGAATTACTAATCGAGACGTATCGCGATGAATTATCAATGATGATCAAGGTTGATGGCATTACGAGAGCAGCAATGCGCAGAGGCGACATCTGATTAGCAGAAATAGTTGACTACAGCCGGAAGGGACGATGCTCCGGTTGTAATGCAGGAGAGAGATAGAGATGAAGACTGTAAGTTTGATTTTGCTGGGTTTGTTTGGAACAGCTGCGGCATTAGCCGAAGACATCAACGAGATGATGGATGCTGATTCAGACGGCACCGTCATGATTTCGAATGTGGCGGGCTCCGTAGAAGTGCAGGGGTGGTCACGAAACCAGGTCGAGGTGACAGGTGAGCTTGGCAACAGAGTTGAAGAACTGATTTTCGAGCGCGACGGTGATGAAATCATTATCAAGGTGAAGGTGCCCCGTAATAGTAATGGCGGCATCTCCAGCGATCTCGTGGTAAATGTCCCGCAGGCGAGTTCTTTGCAGGTTAATGCGGTAAGCGCCGATATCGAAGTCAGCGACGTTTTTGGTGAACAGCAACTGGACTCGGTCAGTGGCGACGTCACTACTACCGCTCATGAGTCAGATATTGAGCTCGGATCCGTCAGTGGAGACATCGAGGTTCAGGGTGACAACAAGCCGATTCGTTCACGGATGAGTACAGTGAGCGGCGATGTTGATGCGGACAACCTGGCCGGCGAAGTAATGGCTGAGTCCGTTAGCGGTGACGTATCGGTCGTTAACGGCAGTTTTGAGCGCGCCTCAATGGAGACGGTCAACGGCGATATTGTCTATCACGCACAACTTATGGGTGACGGTCGCCTGGATGTTGAGACAATTAACGGTTCGGTCGATATCGACTTCGGTGGCGATGTTTCGGCACGATTTGATATCGAGACATTTAATGGCTCGATCAGGAACTGTTTCGGTCCGGATTCGGTCAAAACAAGCAAGTATGCGCCCGGACGTGAACTCAAGTTTACTGAAGGGGACGGCGCTGGTCGGGTAACGATTAACACTCTGAATGGCGATTTGCGACTCTGTAACTAGATTCGCGTCCGCAAGATACCGGGCCGCCCGTCTCAGGACGCAGGCGGCCCTTTTTTAAGGAGAAATGTCACAGACCCGCCCGGGCTGCTTTGTTATTCTTCGCCTATTGGCAAGTTATTCACCGAGGCCGGGTAAAGCCCGGAAACACACAGCATGGGCCGTCTTCTTAAAATCCTTCTCCTGGTGATTGCCGGAATTGTGGGCATCATTGTCATTGCCGCCGTCTCGCTGACACTCTTTTTTGATCCAAATGACTTTCGGGACCGGATATCCGCTGGCGTTAAAGAAAGAACCGGGCGTGATCTGGAAATTTCCGGCGATATTTCGCTGTCGGTATTCCCGTGGCTGGCCGTGGAAATCGGCCGGACCGAACTCGGTAATGCGGAAGGGTTCGGCAGTGAAGATTTTCTGAGCTTTGAAGAAGCCTCGCTAAGCGTTCGAATCATGCCGCTTATAGTCAGGCAGCAGATTGAAGTTGGCACTGCCTCTCTGGATGGATTGACCGTTAATCTTGAGGTCGCCGGTAACGGAGCTACAAACTGGGATGATCTCGCAGAGAGTAGCGAAGCGCCGGCGGGAGATCCGGATGATGGTGGCAGTGGTCCAGCCGGGTTCGATGTTGCGAACATCAGCGTAACGAATGCGAACGTCAACTACTCGGACGCAGCAGCGGGTTCTGCCTACTCGATATCCAACCTGTCTTTTGAAACTGGTCGAATCGCAACTAATACGCCAATAGATATGCGCGCCGAGTTTGATTTCGACTCGACGCCGGGCGAACTTGGCGGGCACCTGGCTTTTCGCGGCACTACAACGATGTCGGACGGTGCAAAGCAGATATCGACGGAAGGGATAAACGTATCCGGCACGCTGCGCGGGATTGTGGCGGGAGAGACGGACTTCAATTTCGATTCGCGTGCAATGCAAATCGATACTGAGGCGCAAAGCATCAATGCCGGCGAAATGGATCTGACAGTACTTGGCATATCAATGGCAGCAAATGTTGAGCCGTTTTCCTATGCGGGCACCCCTCAACCGGTCGCCGATATTCGCGTCGCCAATTTTTCGTTGAAGGAGTTGATGCAATCGCTGGACATAGATCCTCCGCTTACTGCTGATCCGAGTGCTCTTGAAAGCGTATCGTTCAGCGCAAAGGCCAGGGTTGGCACAAACGACATCGCGCTAGGTTCAATGTCGCTTGAGCTTGATGAATCGATGATGACCGGCGAAATGTCTTTGCCGATGACGACAAATGGTTCGCTTGGATTCGATCTGGAAGTTGATTCCATTACGCTTGATGGTTACATGGCTCCGGCTGATGAAAGCGTTTCGTCAGCAAGCGATGAATCTAGTGACGTGGAGATTCCGGCTGATCTGATTCGTACTTTGAATGTAAATGGCAGCTTCAGGATAAAGCAGGCCTTCCTGACCGGCATGGAGTTCACGAACATGGAGCTTGGCGTCAACGGCGCTGACGGCCAAGTCCGACTGCACCCGCTCACTGCTCAGTTTTACGACGGTAGTTATGCCGGTGACGTACGTATTGATGCGTCAGAAGACGTTCCATCAGTCTCGGCAAACGAACAGCTCATCGACGTAAATCTGGGCTCCATGATGAAAGCCATGTATGACGTCGAAGACATTAGCGGCACAATAAACGGGCAATTTGTCCTCCAGGGAACAGGGCAGACGCTTTCGGCAATCCAGAGAGACCTGGACGGGAGCATGGCAATTGAGCTCGCCGACGGCGCCTGGGAAGGCACTGACGTCTGGCACCAGTTGCGCAGTGCGAGGGCAATGTTCAGGCAGGAACCTGTACCTGAGCCCACGCTTCCCGCCCGAACGGAATTCACTACGGTTAGTGCAACGGGGGTCGTCGCGGACGGCATCTTTACAAATAATGATTTCGACGCAGAGCTCCCGTTCTTGCAGCTGTCCGGCGCCGGCATCGTTGACCTCGGCACGTCAGAGGTGAATTACGCGATGGAAGTTCGCGTCTTCGACCGCCCCGAATTCATGTCGGGGGCTACAGCGGAAGAACTTGCAGACTTCACGGAGACTATAGTTCCTCTGAAGATTACGGGTACGCTGGATTCATTGTCAGTGAAACCTGACATAGAAGGAATATTCCGTGCTCAGGTCGAGGAAGCGATAGAGGAGAAAGCAGGCGAGTTGCTGAATCGCTTACTCGGGATACCACCTGAGCCACCGCAGGAAGGTGATCCGGAAGCTGCAGAAACTCCAGAGGAAGATCCAGAAGAAAAACTAAAAAAAGATCTGCTCAAGAAGTTATTTGAGAGTTGAGATCCTGAACATTTCGTACAAATTCAGGCCGGCACTGGCTGCCGGCCTGGCAGCCCTTTTCCTGGCGGGTGGAATATCTGCGGCGGACCTTCGTTTCATCGATGTTGAGCGGGAAGATGATATCTATCGCCTCAAATCCATTACCTGGTTCGGGGCCGAACCCGAAGCGCTGTACAACCTGCTGAGGGACTATGATCAGTTCAGCAAATTCACCAGTGCGGTTGTGGAGTCGAGAAACCTGGAGCCCGATGAGGATGGTCGCCCGCAATATTTCACGCGTATGGAGGGTTGTGTGCTTCTGTGGTGCAATTCCTTCGTTCGAATCGGACACCTGACGCTGCAACCCACGTCAGAGATTGTCGCCAATGCACATCCGGAAAAAAGCGATTTCATACGCAGCCGGGAACGCTGGCAGTTGATCCCCGAAGGCGATGGGACATTGCTGATCTATGAGTTCGAAATGGTGCCGAATTTCTGGGTCCCGCCGGTTATAGGCCCGTTTTATATTAAACGCGCATTGAAGTCTGGTGGAGAAAAAGCAGCCGATCGAATTGAGGTGCTGGCGCTCGGCCGGGAACCGCAAAAGTAGCCTGCAAAGTCGTACACTGCGCTGGCAATGGTGACTTCATCAACTCAAACTGACCTCGACGTCCGGTTTCCCGACCTGGTGCTGCGCTGGTTCAGAGATCACGGTCGTAAGGATCTGCCCTGGCAGCAGGATCCAACACCTTATCGCGTCTGGATTTCCGAGGTCATGCTGCAGCAGACGCAGGTCGCGACTGTTATTCCCTATTACGAACGTTTCATGAATTCCTTTGCCGATGTTCATGCCCTCGCGGCCGCTCATATTGATGATGTGCTGCATCACTGGTCCGGGCTTGGTTACTACGCTCGGGCCAGAAACCTGCATAAAGCGGCCAGCATCATTTGCGACGACTATGGCGGCAAATTTCCGGGAGATTTTGATTCCGTAATCGCATTGCCCGGCATAGGCCGATCGACGGCGGGAGCCATCCTGGCTTTGTCCCGTGGAGAGCAATGCGCAATTCTGGACGGCAACGTAAAGCGTGTCCTGGCACGTTTCTACGCCGTTGATGGCTGGCCTGGCAAGATGAGCGTTGCGAAAAAACTTTGGGATTTTTCAGAACAGAACACACCGGCCAATAATGTTGCTGCCTACACCCAGGCAATGATGGATCTTGGGGCGACAGTCTGTACCAGGACAAGGCCAGTATGTTGTGATTGCCCTCTCGCAAAGCACTGCCAGGCGCACATCCTGAAAAGGGAGACAGACTTTCCCGGCAAGCGAGAGAAAAGGGCCAAGCCCCGCAAGGAAATTTACATGCTCTTGATTCACAGCGACGGCGCCATCTACCTTGAACGCCGTCCGCCGGCCGGGATTTGGGGCGGGCTATGGAGTCTGCCAGAGGTCGAATCGTTTGACGAAATTACAGACTGGTGCGAAAAAACCCTGCAAGTTCGGCAGTTCAACATCGAAAAGCGGGAAGAAATGAGGCACAGCTTCACGCACTTCGACCTGGACATACGTCCCGTCGTTGTTCAGCTGGGAAACGGCGCAAGAGCAGTTGCGGATACGGAGGACCGTATTTGGTATGAGCTCGATTCGCCTCGCCAGATAGGTATTGCGGCACCGGTGACGGAATTGATTCACAAATCGGCTTTGGACTGAAAATGAAACCAGCGATTGCATTAACGGTGATTGCGGCGCTTCCGGTTGTATTTGGATCGCCTGCCAACGGCCAGACCTTGTTGGCGGTGTTTGCTCATCCCGATGACGAATCAACTGTGGCACCGGTGCTGGCGCGCTATGTTCGGGAGGGAGCTGAAGTCTACGTCGCAATTGCGACAGACGGACGTTACGGCGGCCAGGATTTTGCGGGAATTCCTGAAGGCGACGATCTGGCCGCCGCACGCCAGGAGGAAATGAAGTGTGCAGCGTCAAAGCTTGGTGTGGAACTCATTCATTTCGACTATCACGATCAGTTGCGAGCCGGGGAAGGCTACGATGGCCATATTCCTCATGTGCGCGCATTGCTCAAAGATGTCGCAGACCTTATTGAAAGAGTAAGCCCCGACACAATAATTACGTGGGGTCCCGACGGCGGCTCAAACCACATGGATCACCGCTTGATCGGCGACACCGTTACGGGTGTCTTTTTGAGTCGGGATTGGAACAAGGATATGTCACTCTACTATTACGGAACGCCGGCGAGCCTGATTGAAGATAACAACGCAAGATCCCGATATGGCGTGCACGACAGCTTCATGACGACGACGGTGAGTTACGAGGCCGAAGATTTTTCGGCTGCAGCAGAATCGTTGCGCTGCCACAAGAGTCAGTTCACGGAAGAGGCAATTGAACGTATGATCAGCAACAGGAAAGAGCGCAGCCCGAAAATCTACTTTCGAAAGTTCGAGCCGCCCCGGTTTGAGTCCAATTCACTTTTTGAGAAATAAAAATGTCCCGTACAGTTAACTGCGTCATCATGAATAAAGAAGCAGAGGGCCTCGACTTCGCCCCCTATCCCGGCGAACTCGGGCAGCGTATTTACGATAGTGTTTCAAAGGAAGCCTGGCAGCGCTGGCTGGGACACCAGACAATGCTGATCAATGAATACCGACTGACTCCAATCGAACCGGAAGCGCGCAAGTTTCTCGAGACAGAGATGGACAAGTTTTTCTTCGGTGGTGGCTCCGCTGCGCCGAAGGAATTCGTTCCTAAATAAATCAGGTCAGCGGTAGCTCTGTCGTTTTTGTCACCGTTCTGATCGCAACACTTGAGTTCACCCTGGCAACTCCCGGCAGGCGTGTCAGCCCTTCATTGTGGAGGCGCTCAAAATCTGCCATGTCAGATACGACGACGCGCAGCAAATAGTCGAACTCACCGGTCATCAGGTAGCACTCCATGACCTCTGGAATGTCCCGCACGGCCTTCTCGAATGCGGCGAGCTCGCTCTGTTCTTCGCGGCGGAGCGCAATGTGAACGAAAACGGTGCCGCTCAAACCGACAGCTTTCTGGTCCAGAAGGGCGACAAACCGTTCAATTAGTCCGGCTTCCTCCAGCGCACGAACTCTGCGCAAACAGGCGGATTCAGACAGATTGACTCCGGCAGCAAGCTGCACATTGCTCACTCGCCCGTCCCGTTGCAGCTCTCTAAGGATTGATTTGTCAAATCGGTCAAGATTCATGATGGTTTCTGCGAAAAATGATAACTAATTGCGCAGAATATGCCACGTATTAGGCCAAAAAGCACTGAATCAGCAAGAGAATTGCGCGAAACGAACGGTATCCTGTGGAAATAGTTACATATCAGACCTTTTTGGGAGTGATCGAAGATGAAGGTAGGAATACCTAAGGAAGTCAAAATTCTCGAGTTTCGCGTCGGCATGGTTCCAGCGGGTGTGCGCGAGCTCGTCCACGACGGCCACGATGTATTTGTGGAGACGAATGCCGGTGCAGGCATCGGGATGTTCGACGAGGATTACGTGGCTGCAGGCGCCACGGTTCTCAGTACCGCGAAAGAGGTATATGACACCGCTGACCTGATCGTCAAAGTCAAAGAACCGCAAGCAGAAGAATGTCAGATGTTGCGGTCGGACCAGGTGCTGTTTACCTATCTTCACCTGGCGGCTGATCCGGCGCAGACAGAAGCACTGGTTAAGTCGGGGACAACGGCGATCGCATATGAAACGGTAACGGCCAATGATGGCTCGCTGCCCCTGCTGACGCCGATGAGCGAAGTCGCCGGACGCTTGTCAGTTCAGGCTGGCGCTTTCGCGCTGCAAAAGGCCAATGGCGGCCGTGGTGTGCTGCTTGGTGGGGTACCCGGTGTTGCGCCGGGACAGGTCGTCGTCGTAGGCGGTGGCGTTGCAGGTACTCACGCAGCTGAAATGGCTGTAGGGCTGGGTGCCGAGGTTACGATTCTGGATCGTTCCGTGCCGCGACTGAGACAGATCAACGAAATTTACGGAGGCCGTGTACGAACAGCTTATTCAACGAAGCACGCCATTGACGAATTGATGCCGGAAGCGGACCTGGTTATAGGTGCGGTGCTTATCGCCGGTGCAGCGGCACCGAAGCTGGTGACGGCTGAACATGTTAAGACAATGAAGGCGGGCGCTGTACTGGTTGATATTTCGATTGACCAGGGCGGGTGTTTCGAAACGAGTCGTCCAACGACCCACGCCGAACCCACTTACATAGTCGACGATGTCGTGCACTACTGCGTGACCAACATGCCGGGTGCGGTGCCGAGGACTTCGACCTTCGCGCTGACCAACGTGACGCTGCCATTTGCCAAGAACCTGGCCAATATGGGCTGGCGCGAAGCGCTGCTGAAGGACCAGCACCTGCGTCATGGACTGAATGTTCATGCAGGTCATATCAACCATGAAGCAGTGGCACATGACCTCGGATACGAATACCTCTCAGCCGAGGATGCTTTACAAGCAGCCTGATCTACTCCCCCTTGATCAGGCAGTTTTTTCAGCCGGGCGAAAGCCCGGCTTTTTTATGCACAAACTTCTTTGAACAAGGGACCATGATCGATTGTCAAAACGACATGCAAAATCGGTATAGTGCGTGGTTGCGCCAATTCGGCTTGTTTCGCTGGCAACGCAGTCCCGCGGCAACATGAACAAATATTCAGCTCCTCAGTAGTCCAGGATGACCTCATAATGTTGTGTAAAGCACGTATCCATTGTGCATTGATTCTTCTTTTGCCCGTGTTGTCGTTTGCACAGGGTGGGCCGCCTGGCGGACGCGAAGTGGCTGTCGAGTCCATGGTTGTGGAGCCAATGCAGCTCGAATCTACGGTTGACGCGGTTGGCACGGTTCTCGCGAATGCCTCGGCAGTGTTGCGGGCCGAAGTGCCGGGCCAGGTTGTCGAGCGGCATTTCGAGGAAGGCCAGCACGTTTCCAAAGGCGACCGGCTCTTCTCTATCGAGGCAGCCGTGCTGCAAGCCGAGGCCAACGAAGCCAAGGCCAATCTTGAGCAGAGCGACGCGGCCTACAAGCGCGCGCAGGAGCTGGTCAAAAGTCAGCTCGTTTCGGCGACCGAGTTTGACACCGCGCGCGCCAACTACAATGTGAGCGTGGCGCGTTTGCGTTCGGCGGAATCAAGACTGTCGAAGACCGTCATTCGTGCGCCGTTCGATGGGTTTATCGGCCTGCGGCGCATCAATGTCGGGGACTACGCGACAATCGGTCAGGAGCTGGTCAACGTCGTAAGACTCAATCCATTGCGTGTCGACTTCAGCGTGCCGGAGACGCTATTGTCCCGCATTCAGCCGGGGCAAAAGATTTCCGTCACCGTCGGTGCGTTTCGCGGAGAAGTGTTCGAAGGTGAAGTTACCGCAATTGATCCACAAATTGACGTAGCCGGTCACAGCATGGCGGTTCGCGCGCGACTGCCTAATCCCGACCTCCGCCTGAGACCTGGTTTGTTCGCCCAGGTTTCCGTCTCACTTGCAGTTAATCCGAGTGCATTAATGGTGCCCGAGCAAGCTATCTGGCCGATTGGCAATGACAAGATCCTGTACATCGTCACCGATGGCGTCGCGAATCAACGTGTCGTGACCATCGGTGACAGGAAACCCGGCCTCGTCGAAATCGTTGACGGCCTGTCTGCCGGTGAAGAAATTGTTGTCGCTGGCCAGATGAAACTATTCCCTGGCGC
>CAJQPR010000106.1 GCA_905480255.1 uncultured Woeseiaceae bacterium
CGCCCCCGGCGCAACGACGATCTGGTTTTCTCCGGACGGTGCGACGGCAATCAGTGCGACACCGGTGGCAGCGGTATCCGTCGTCGAACAGCACGACAGGTCCACACCCCCGTCACGCAAAAGCGCAAGCGCATCGTTGGCATTACCATCCTTGCCAACACAGGCGACGAGCGAAACATCAGCGCCCAGTCGTTTCGCGGCGAGCGCCTGGTTCCCTCCCTTGCCGCCGGGAAAGCGGTTCAGTTCAGCGCCGGTAACCGTCTCACCGGCGAGGGGTAATCGATCGGCGGTTGCGACAATATCCAGGTTCACCGACCCGACAACGACAATCGAAGGCCTGTCAGTCATCGCCATATCTCTCCAGCCGTTCAATCAGCAGATCGTAGAATCCATCGGCATCAACTGACCAGATCCAGGTGACGTTGTCAGGACGATCTGTAACATGCCAGAAGTCGACTGCCGTGTGTCCCATAGTCAGCTCTGACGCGGTCTCCACCGTGAGGTTGCACGCCTTCCCCTCAAACAGGTTCGGGGCCAGCAGGAATGCCACCGTACAGGGGTCATGCAGGGGCGCGCCAAGTGAACCATATTTGACCGTGTCGTGACGGTTGAAGAAATCCAGCATACCTGCAGTCGCACGCCCCGCGTCATTGTTGATTTCCCGAATGCGATCACGCCGCCCGGGCGTCGCAAGCACCTGGTGAGTAACATCAAGCCCGAGGACCGTAATTGGCTTGCCACATCGAAAAACAAGGTCCGCGGCATGCGGATCGACCAGGATGTTGAATTCAGCCGACGGCGAGTGATTGCCGCCCTCGCGCATCGCGCCCCCCATCAGCACGATCTCCGCCACGTTGTCGAGAATCGCCGGTGCACGCTCGATTGCAGTCGCGATGTTCGTTAGCGGACCGGTCGGAACCAGGGTCAGTGGCTCAGCAGTGGTTGATAGCGCCTCAATGATGAAATCAACAGCGTGTTGTTCACCGAGCGGTGTTCCCGGACTGGTAATTTCCACGCCATCGATTCCGGTTTTACCATGTACATGTTCAGCCGTGAGTAGCTCACGCTGCATCGGCCTTTCGCACCCGGCGAAGACTTTCATGTCAGTGCGGCCAGCGATATCGCATATCTGGCGTGCGTTTCTCTCCGTCAGGGCGAGGGGAACGTTTCCCGCGACGGTCGTGATACCAAGAATGTCGAGTTCGTCCGGAGAGGACATCGCAAGCAACAGGTTTATTGCATCATCCTGACCTGGATCGCAGTCAATAATTATCGGCCGTCCTGCCACAGGTGAAAACTCAGACCGTCAGCAGCAGCCCTGCGAGTGCTGCGCTCATCAGGTTTGAAAGTGAGCCCGCTGCGACGGCTTTCAGCCCAAACCGGGCGATCAGATCCCTCTTCTCGGGAACAAGACTGCCAAGCCCTCCAAGCAGGATTGCAATGGATGACAGATTCGCAAAACCGCAAAGTGCGAAGGTGACGATGGCCTTCGTTCGCTCACTCATTCCCGCCAGGTATTCGTTCAGGTTACTAAACGCGACGAACTCGTTGAGAATCAGTTTCTCGCCAAACAACGCGCCGGCAGCCTGTGCTTCCGACCAGGGGATACTGAGCAGGAACATCAGCGGCGAAAACAACCAGCCCAGAATTTTCTGCAGGGTCAGTCCTTCGATGCCCACCAGGCTGGCAACGCCGCCGATGAGCCCGTTGAGTAAAGCGATCAGTGCGATGAACGCGATCAGCATTGCGCCAATGTTGACGGCGAGCTTCAAACCGTCTGCTGAACCGACAGCGGCCGCAAGTATGACGTTCTCGTGCTCGCTTTTTCCAAGCTTGAGGTGCTCATCGTCTTCCTCGGGCGACTCATTTTCCTCGTCCGGCATGATGATCTTTGCCATCAGGAGGCCACCCGGTGCTGCCATGAAACTCGCCGCCAGCAGGTACTTAAGTTCGGCGCCGAGCTGCACATATGCCAGCAGTACCGTACCCGCGATAGATGCAACGCCCGAAACCATGAGTGCGAACCACTGCGCGTCCGTCAACCCCTTCAAATAAGGACGAACGACCAGTGGCGCTTCGGTTTGTCCAATAAAAATGTTTGCGGCGGCGTTCAGAGACTCCACGGCCTTGGTGCCAACGACGAAGCGGATCGCACCGCCAACTGCCCTGACAATCACCTGCATGATTTGCAGGTGATACATCACCGACATCAATGCGGAAAAGAAGATGATCATCGGCAGAACGTTGACCGCAAAACTCCAGATGCTAATGCGTTCGTCCGTACCTGCTGCAAGAATTTCGCCATCCTCTCGTGCGAGGCCGCGAAAAATGAATTCGATTCCGTCGCGCGAGTAGCCCATCACGTTCAATACCGCCGTGCTCATGCTATCGATAACGGTTTGGCCGAACGGCAGATAGATAACAAATGCAGCGACGACGACCTGCAAACCGAAAGCGGCGCCGACAATACGTAAGTTGATTGCCTTGCGATTGCTGGATAAGAGATATGCTATCCCCAGGATAGCAACGATGCCCACGAGTCCTATCAATTTGCTCGACATTGACGAGCCCCCTCAGCGATATGGATTTATTGTTCTTATTTATTCGTGCGGATTCTAGGATACCGGCTAAATCGCAGTATTTCCCGTCATTCTGCTTTGATTGTCTCGTAGACGACCGGTCTTTCCTCCGGGCTCAAATCAGAGATTTCGCACGCATCGCGAATCATGATCGCAGCGCGCTTCGCACTGTCCCCTGACGACGCATGAATCACAGCCAGTGGACGTTCATTATCGACATGTTCGCCAACAGCTGCGACATCACTCAGGCCAACCGACAGGTCCAGCACGTCGCCAAGCTTTCTGCGGCCACCACCGAGCTCGATGATCGCGTTGCCGATCCGGAACGCGTTCGTCTCCGCGAGGTATCCGGCCGACTCCGCGAAAACAGGCACTTTGATCTTCGCCTGCGGCAGGTGCTCCTCGTAGGTAGCGACAAAATCCGTCGGTCCGCCAAGCCCGTGCACCATTCGATTAAAAACCTCTGCGGCCTTACCTGAAGTCACGGCATCGTCAGTCCTCTGTCGGGCAACGCTGCGGTCGCTCTCCAGCCCCGAGACAATCAACATCTCGGCAGAAAGCGCCATAACGACCTCATCGAGTCGTGGTTCACGATAGTCATTCCGCAGAAATTCGATCGACTCGGCTATCTCCAGTGCATTGCCAGCGGTAAATCCGAGACATTCATTCATGTCGGTAATCAGCGCATGCGTTTTCAGGTTTGCAGCCGCCGCTGTGGAAATAATGCTGTGCGCCAGCTCCCTGGCCTTCTCCATGGAAGGCATAAAGGCGCCAGAGCCATACTTGATATCCATCACGAGCGCATCAAGTCCCGCGGCGATTTTTTTCGAAAGGATGGATGCGGTGATCAATGGGATCGATTCAACTGTCGCCGTTACATCTCGAATTGCGTAAAGGCGTCGGTCCGCGGGCGCGAGGTCTTCAGTCTGGCCAATGATCGCGCAGCCCGTCTCGCGGACCACCTTTCGAAAAAGCGAAAAATCCGGGGTCGCGTTGTAACCGGGAATCGACTCAACCTTGTCGGTTGTGCCACCCGTGTGGCCGAGTCCGCGGCCCGAGATCATGGGAACGTAGCAACCACAGGCAGCGGCGATGGGCGCCAGCAGGAAACTGACCTTGTCACCAACACCACCCGTCGAGTGTTTGTCGACCACGGGGCCGCCGAGCCCCTCATCCTGCCACTCGAGCACCGTTCCGGACGTCGACATGTCCATCGTCAGCCGCCCTGCTTCTGCGGGCGTCATGGAATTGAAAAAGATGGCCATGGCAAGTGCCGACACCTGTTCCGCCGGAATGCTGTCATCTGCGAGGCCCTGAACGAAGAAGGAAATTTCCTCCGGCGTCAGCTCTTCGCCGTCACGTTTGCGTCGAATGATGTCTGTGACAAGCATGATCAGACAAATCCGCGCAGCGGCAAGTCGTCGCCGCGCTGCAACCAGTTGTCAGCCGGATAGTGGCAGGCCTGATCGATTACATGCAGCGTGTAGGCATGACGCGACCTGGCCGAATTGTTCGGCCCGCTAAGATGTGGCGCCCTTCCATTGAAAACAACCAGCGTGCCTGCTTTCGCTTCAGCAGGAATTTTAAGATGCTCCGGCCAGGGCTCATCGTCCAGCACTTCCGTCGTGAGTTTAAACTCACCGGTTCTGTAATTACGTTTTTTCAGCGGCAGCTTGTGACCACCGGGTATGAAATGCATACACCCGTTGTCGAGGGTCGCATCTTCCAGCGCAAACCAGAACCCGACGCATGACTCGGGCTCAGTATAAATGTAAGTAGAATCCTGGTGACAGACAACTTCCCCGCCGATTCTTGGCGGCTTGAAAATGTACATCGACTGAATAATGCCGGGCTTGCTGAAGCCAAGGCGCAGGGCCACCTCTGCAAGTTCCTGCGAATGGGAAAAATTATCGAACACAGGATCGACATCATGCATTGCATGGCCCATCTTGTTCAGCGAATTTTCCTTTGTCTGCCGGAGTTTTCCCGACTCATCAAACGCGTCGGCCTCAAAGAAGAAGCGAATTTTGTCGCCGGACTCGATGAAGTACCT
>CAJQPR010000107.1 GCA_905480255.1 uncultured Woeseiaceae bacterium
CCATCAACATCTTCATCGTTTTCCGCGTCATGGGCAGAAACTTCGACGCCGCCGTCATTTGTTCAGGCTTTGGTGGTATTTCCCTGGGCTCGACACCCACCGCAATGGCCAACATGTCCGCGGTGACCCAGCGCTACGGTGCCTCGCATCTCGCTTTCATCATCGTGCCCCTGGTGTGCGCGTTCTTCATCGACCTTGCTAACGCAATGTTGATTCCGTTCTTCCTTGCCAACTTCTAAGCCGGACAGCCGCAGTAATGTGGTTATTCGTAGTTGGTGCCGCCGATCGTCAAAGCTCGCTAGCTACGTCTGATTTAGCTGGCCGGCCGGGACGCTTCTATGTCAAACGTTCAAGGGCAGGTTGCGGATAATGAGCCCAGCCCCTGAGAGGTGATGCTGAAATCCAGCGAATCAGGCTTGCTCCAATCGATGGTAAAGACGAAAACGGTTTCGTAGTCACTGTTCGGCCAGTCAGGCAGTTCAGCGGTGCCGTTGAAGCGTGTCAGCATAACCGCTGCAAACTCCACGATATTGGCATGCTCCCATGCCAGGTAGATCGTTGCGTCACGGTATTGCGGCGCAAGCAGAGTATCGGCCAGCAGCCCCGGATCGTTAAAGGGCAGCTGCGTATTGATTGGCACGCCAAGCTGGATAGCCGTGGGTCCGATAGTCAGCAACGGACGGACGTAATCATAGCGTTGCCCGTCACCGTGCAGCTCGGTTGTTTTGACGGAGGGGTCGGGGGCAAAAATATAGTCCGGCCGCGGGAAATTAGCGTCGAACCATGCCGGAAGCATCAAAGAGCGATTCAGCCCCTGGCAGGTCAGCAGGCCGAGGCCCTGTTTTGGCTTCTCGCCGTGGCGCACGAAGATCAGGGTCTGCACCTCTTGATCAGTCTGGTTATCAATCTGCTTGCCGCCTTTAACCTGCTGGCCCAGAGCGATCGAACTGGCGCAAACCAGCATCGCCAGCGCAAGGAACTGTATTAGAAGTCCAATGTGATAACAGCGTGCTTTGAAGCTGTGAAGGTTATTCCGCACTTTGATACCCCTCTGAAGGGTTAGTCTTGAAGGATAGGAAATTCTATCGCATTGGGCTAGCCGAGCCGGGGTCGGCAAGGCTGCGAATTCAGGCTTAGTTGCTGGCCGCGCGGGCATGAGCTGATAGTTCCGCTTTGGGTGATTCAGTTGCCCGGGATGTACCCGACTCCGGTCATAAACATGCTGACACCGATGCTCGCCACGATCAGGCCCATCAGCCGCGTCATGACATTGAGGCCGTTCTGACCAAGATGCGCAACCAGCTTTTCTGACCGGATGAAAAACAGGTAGGTCACGAAGCAGATCACCGCGAAAGCCGCGAGCGATATCGCGATGTGGAGCCACCCTCCGGCGGCGAAGGTCATCGCCGTGGCAATCGTCCCAGGCCCGGCCAGCATCGGCACCGCGAGCGGCGAGATCGCGACACTGAGCTGCGCCGCCCTACTGCTGTCAATATCATCTTTCGTCGGGGTTTGTGCTGCTGCCCCGGAACCCATCAGCATGTTGTAGCCGATGACAAACACCACGATGCCGCCGGTGATCCGAATTGAAGCCAGGGTAATGCCGAAAACCTGGAAGATCAGATTGCCCGCCACGCTAACGACCGCGATGATGGCGAAGGCCAGCAAGAGACCTTGTTTTGCGATGGCCTTCTTCGTTGCCTGGTCGTCGCCGGTGGTGATGCCGATGAATGTGGCGGTGTTGGAAATCGGGTTCATGATTGCAAAGTAGCCTGCGATTGCCGACGCGGCGAATCCGATAAGCGTGGTTGTCGAGTTCATCTTAAAACACCCTGGTTTTGATGGTTTCCGGTCGGCCTAATGACTTCATGGTACCAGCCATCGGCGCTCTATCAGGATCGCCAGCATGCTCACCTTCCGGGGCAAACCCGATCAGATTGTCGGGGTCGTCGAATAGATCCGGCGGCAACCCAAGCTGAGACAACACTGCTTCCGGTTGTATCCCGAAGCGCCCGAGCATTCCCGGGAGCGCCATGATGGTGCCGACACGAACCGCAGCTTCTGGGTTGCGCCGCCTGCCGCTGTGCCGACTCACTGCCACCAGGATTTGCCCCTTACTTCTGCTGCGGAAATCACCTAATCATTATGGCAGAAAATGTGTACGACCTGTCTAAATTTGTGCATTGATTTCCGAGCGCACATTTTAGGTTAATCGGAAGGGTGAAGAATTCTAAGAAAAGAGGGAGAAGCAAATGAAAGTCATCATCGTCGGTGGAGTAGCAGGCGGCGCCTCGTGTGCGGCGCGGTTGCGCAGACTGGATGAGAACTGCGAAATTCTCATGGTCGAACGAGGGCCTTACGTTTCTTACGCGAACTGCGGTCTGCCTTATTACGTGGGCGGCTCGATTGAAAAAGAATCGGACCTGCTGGTGGCGACAGAGGCGACATTTCGCGAGCAGTTCGCGATCGACTGCCGCACGCGCTGTGAGGTGGTCGGCATCTCGTCGGACGAGAAAACTGTCGACCTGAAGAATCACGTGACCGGTGAGGTCACCACGGAACATTACGACAAACTGGTGCTGTCGCCCGGGGCAGCGCCGATCCGTCCCCCGCTGCCTGGTATTGACCTGCCCGGCATCTTTTCCGTGCGGACTGTTCCGGATGCCCGGCACATAAGCGAATGGCTGGAACGAGGCACGACGGCCCCGGCCGGAATGGATAAGTACACCGGCTACCAGACCGTGACGAAACCGCAGCGTGCGGTGATCGTCGGCGGCGGGTTCATTGGCGTGGAGATGGCCGAGAACCTGGTTCACCGTGGGCTGGAAGTGACGCTGATAGAGCGGGGCAGTCACGTCATGCCGCCGCTTGATCCGGAGATGGCGAAACTCGTGAACGGCTACATGACCAGGCATGGCGTCCGGCTGGAACTTGGTGACGGGGTGGCCGAATTCAAACAGGCGGCAAACGGCGCGCTCGAAGTTGTCACCGGTTCCGGCGAGTCCCATATGGCGGACATCGTGATCCTCGCCATCGGCGTGCGGCCGGAGACCGCACTGGCCGAGATGGCCGGAGTCGAGATCGGCGAGCGTCGAGGGTTTCGCGTCGACGAACAGATGCAGACATCGAATCCCGACATCTACGCTGTCGGTGACGCCGTCGAAGTCAAAGATTTCATCACGGGTGAATGGACGCTCGTCGCGCTTGCCGGCCCGGCGAACCGTCAGGGCCGGATCGCGGCCGACGTGATTGCCGGGCGTGACTCGCGTTACCGTGGCACCCAGGGCACTTCGATCTGTCAGATCTTCGAAGCTGCGATTGCCCAGACTGGTGTCAGCGAAAAAACGCTGAGCAGGCTGGGCGAGACGGATTTCGAGAAGATTTATCTCTATCCGAACTCGCACGCGGGCTATTACCCGGGCGCCAAGATGCTGGCCATCAAAGTTCTGTTCCGGAAATCAGATGGGCGACTCCTCGGCGCGCAGGTGCTCGGCGAGGATGGCGTGGCCAAGCGGATTGATTCATTTGCGATGGCGATTCAGATGGGTTGCACGATTTACGACCTGGAAGAGTCCGAACTCTGCTACGCACCACCTTTTGGCAGTGCCAAGGATCCCGTGAATTTTGCCGGCTTTGTCGTTGCGGACATTCTCTGCGACGACATGCCAATCACCCACTGGCCGGATGTCGGCGCCGGGTTCCTCCTCGATGTACGCAACCCGCCGGAACTCGAGGTGGAGAGTGTATCGGGAGCGTTGAATATCCCGCTTCCCGAGCTCCGTGACCGGCTCGACGAACTCCCGCGAGATAAGGAGATTCTCGTTTTTTGCCGTTCCGGGCAGCGCGCCTACTACGCAACGCGAATCTTGAATCAGAAAGGCTTCAAGGCCCGGGACGTCGCCGGAGGAATGCTGTCGCGATCTCACACTGTCTCGTCTTAGCAGCGCCCCGGAATTAAAGCCCAAACAAAACAGTGCAGGGAGAAGACATGACTGAAGCTCAGAAATCCAACGGCGCTGCCGGCAAGCTGTACGTCCTCGATATAGGTGGCGGCATCATATTTACGGTTAACCCGGACGGATCCGATCGAAAGAATATAGTGACCGGTTGCAAGACCCCCGATGGCCTCGTCGTGGATGTTGCAGCCGGGCACATCTACTGGACCGACATGGGTCATCCCAAGTCCGATAACGGAGCTATCGAACGCGCAGATCTGGACGGACAGAATCGTACGACGATCGTTCCGGAAGGTGGAACGTTCACGCCAAAGCAGCTTCACCTCGAGAAGAAG
>CAJQPR010000108.1 GCA_905480255.1 uncultured Woeseiaceae bacterium
CAGGACAAGCCCAATATTCTTGTTATCTGGGGAGACGACATCGGCCAATCCAATATATCTGCATACACGATGGGCATGATGGGATACCGCACCCCGAACATTGATCGAGTTGCCAACGAAGGCATGATCTTTACAGACTACTACGGTGAACAATCCTGTACTGCAGGACGGTCTTCCTTTATTACCGGCCAGTCCGTATTCCGCACCGGCCTTTCCAAAGTAGGCATGCCTGGCGCAACAGAAGGTATGCAGGTAGAAGATCCAACGATCGCCGGGCTTTTGAAAGCGCAAGGCTATGCAACCGGTCAGTTCGGCAAAAATCACCTGGGCGACCGGGACGAAATGCTTCCTACGAACCACGGTTTTGATGAGTTCCTGGGGAACCTGTATCACCTGAACGCCGAAGAAGAACCGGAACTCGAGGACTATCCCCAGAACCCGGAATTTCGCCAGCGTTATGGACCGCGCGGCGTCATCAAGTCGTCCGCTGACGGCACGATAGAAGATACCGGACCGTTGACCCGCAAGCGCATGGAAACAATTGACGACGAAACCGTCGCAGCTGCGATCGACTTCATTGAACGCAGTGAAGCAAGCGACACACCATGGTTTGTCTGGTGGTCGGGAACCCGAATGCATTTTCGCACCCACGTTAAGGACGAATTGCGGGGCATCTCCGGACAGGATGAATATGCAGATGGCATGGTCGAACATGATATGCACATCGGCCAGTTCCTGGATCTGCTGGACGAACTGGGCATCGCGGATGAGACCTTCGTATTTTACTCAACCGACAACGGCCCACACATGAACAGCTGGCCGGATGCCGCCATGACACCCTTCCGCGGCGAGAAGAACACCAACTGGGAAGGTGGCTGGCGCGTGCCCGCCATGGTGCGTTGGCCGAGCAGGATTGCTGCAGGCCAGGTTTCTAACGAAATCATGCATCACATGGATTGGCTGCCAACGTTCCTCGCCATGGCCGGTGTACCGGACATAAAGGAACAGCTGCTGGATGGTGGTGTACGGGCCATCGGCCGCAGATACAAAGTCCACCTCGACGGCTACAATTCGCTTGACTACCTGCTTGGCGAGGAAGAAGGCTCACCGCGCAAGGAAGTCTTTTACTTCTCCGATGACGGCGATTTGACGGCACTCCGGTACAACGACTGGAAAGCGATATTCCTCGAGCATCGCCGTCCAGAAACACTGCAGGCCTGGGCTGAGCCCTGGACCCCGCTACGAATTCCACTATTGTTCAACTTGCGCCGTGATCCCTACGAGCGCTCGAACATTACGTCGAATACGTATTGGGACTGGTATCTTGATCACGTGTTCCTGCTGCTACCAGCGGCTGAATATGTCACGCAGTTTTTGGGCACGTTCGAAAAGTATCCCCCACGCCAGAAACCGGGAAGCTTCACGATAGGCGACGCGAAGGACATGATTCTCTCGCAGGTTGGCGGCCAGTAAATCGAACACGATCGACTCGCTGGTCAAGCATAACAACGTCGAATTGGCAGAGCTCAACAAAAAGTTCCGCCAAACTGCAAAATCAAAAGGCCCCGAAAGGGGCCTTTTTTTAGGGCGTGACAATCAGGTGGCGATTTCTTCAATTGCATTCTGACCGACCGGGAATTGAGGCCGTAGAGCGTCAGATTCGCTATTATCGGGCAACAACAAGATCAGATTCGGGGGAATAACATGATCAACCGTCGCCAATTTACTTTGGGTGCCACCGCCGGCGCAGTAGCCCTGGGCTCCACGCCCCTCACCTCTTTGGCCGCAACGCCGACGCAAAATGCACTCATCATTGATGCGATGGGTGAGATCCGCGAGGTGTACACGGATGACCTCTGCCGGGAGATGATTGACTCCGGACTTAACTCCGTCACGGTCACCCTCTGTGACCCGAAGTCCTACGAAGCACAGGCGTATGACTGGGGAATGGCCGGAGTTCTCGAATACGACCGACTTATAGCTAAAGAACCCGAATTCTGGCTGAAAGCTACGTCAGTTGATGACATCGGGACTGCAAGAGACCAGGGCAAGATCGCGCTTTTCTATCTCTTTCAGAACTCGACACAGTTTGGTCATGACCTCGACAACGTCGATGTGTTCTACGGCCTCGGCGTTCGCTCCAGCCAGATCACCTACAACTTCCAGAACTGGGCAGGCTCGGGTTGCAACGAGCTGAGTGGCTCAGGCCTCACCGTGTTTGGTCACGCACTTGTTGAAAAAATGAACGACGTTGGCATGCTGATTGACCTTAGTCATGCCAACATGAAGACCATGGCAGACACCATTGCTGCTTCGAACGCCCCGGTCATAGTGTCGCACTCCTGCTGCAAAGCGCTTTACGAGCACAACCGCAATACGACGGACGAAAACATCCGTGCCATTGCTGAAAAAGGCGGCCTTTTTGGTGTGACGCAGATGCGGCCATTCATGACCCTGCAGGTCGATGACGCGGTGCATTACTACTACCAGCACATCGAGCATGCCATCAACGTGGGCGGCATCGATCATGTCTGCATCGGTTCAGACCGCGATCACCGGCGCTTGACGCTCACTGAGGAATACATCGCCGAACTCAAAGCCGAGGAAGGCCCGAACTTTGTCCGTGAAGAATGGCCACTCTATTTCGAGGAGCTGAATGGACCTCGACGCATGGAGACCATCTGGGACGGCCTGTCCAGGCGTGGCATGAGCGACGACAACCTGGAAAAACTGTTCGGCCTGAACCTGCAGCGCCTGTATACGGAAGTGATTGGCTAGAGCCCGGATATTCCGGGCAGTAACTGGCGAGCTCAAACTTAGAAATCGAGTGTCACCGAACGAATGTCGCGGATGGTGACCAGTTCGCCACGATCCACTTGCAGTCCATGCCAGTGATTCCTGGCTTTGCCGACCGCCTTGATGCCGGGCGTTGGGCGGCCGTCCTTGCCATCATCCATTTTCTTCCACATGCCACGGAATCCGTCTACTTCCAGCTCAACCAACGACCCGCCGGCAAGCGTCGAGAGCTTCTCCCTGAGCGGCTCATTCTCGTGTATGTGTTTGATCCATAATGCGTGATCGCGGATTTCTACCAGGCTCACGAGGCAACTCCCTCGGCAACTAATAGCCCGATAATACCCCACACCACCCCCTATCACCATGCCCCACACCACCCCTCTTAACCGGTGCCCTGGAAATTTCCGCATGCCGCCCTGCCGCAGCCCCCCTTTACGGCACGACTGGTCAATTTTAATGGTATGATTTGCAACGATTTTTTGGGAACACAATCGCGTAGATGAGTACCTTCTTCAACGAACTTAAGCGGCGCAACGTCGTTCGCGTCGCGGTGGCCTACCTCATCCTGGGCTGGCTCGTCTTTCAGATTGCCGAAACACTATTGCCCGGATTCGGCGCCCCCGAATGGATTTTCAAGACGCTGGTTTTGCTGGTGGCGATCGGTTTTCCCTTCGCCGTGCTCTTTGCCTGGGCATTCGAGCTCACACCCGAGGGCCTAAGGAAGACCGGCGAAGTGGACGTAACTGCGTCTGTCACCGGGTCTACCGGCAAGAAGATCAATGCGGTCATCATTACATCCCTGGTAGTCGCTCTCGTTTACTTCGTTTGGGATCGGCAGCAGTTGATCGATGCCGCGAACGGCGTTGCCGACCCGGTAGCAGCGATTGACGAGGCTCCGGTTCCAGGCGCTGATGAATCAAATGCGCCCGAGCCCGCAGAAGAACCGGCCGACAAACGCCGCTCCATTGCCGTCCTGCCCTTTGTGAATATGTCCTCGGATACAGAACAGGAATGGTTCGCCGATGGGTTAACCGAAGAGATCCTGAATTCGCTTGCACGTACGCCCGACCTGCTTGTCGCAGC
>CAJQPR010000109.1 GCA_905480255.1 uncultured Woeseiaceae bacterium
GTCAACGTCAGCGAAAAAGCCTGGCGCACACAAGGGTCCAGGATGTTCATCGAGGTCGGCAGCAGCGTCAGCGTCGAAGACCTGTTGCTGGGCATGATTGTGCAGTCCGGAAACGATGCCAGCGTCGCCCTTGCCGAGCACACGGCTGGCACCGAGGCGGTTTTCGCGCAATTGATGAATCAATATGCCGCGCAAATCGGCATGACGGCGAGCAACTTCAAGAATGCCACCGGCTTGCCGAGCGACGACCATTATTCGACTGCACGTGACATGGCCACTCTCGCTCGTGCAATTATCAACGAGTTCCCGCATTACTATGAGTGGTATTCGGTGAAGGAGTTTGAGTACAACGACATCAAGCAGCCGAACCGCAATTCGTTGCTTTGGCGCGACCCAAGCGTCGATGGCATGAAGACCGGCCACACCGATGATGCCGGCTACTGTCTCGTTTCCTCGGCCAAGCGAGATGACACGCGAATCATCTCGGTCGTGCTCGGAACTTCCACTTCGAAATCCCGAACCGACGGAAGCGCGGCGCTGCTCAACTATGGATTTCGGTTTTTCGAAACACGCCTTCTTTACAGGGCTGGCGAGACAATTGCCGAGGCACGCATCTGGAAGGCCGAAAAAGAATTAACGCCGCTCGGTTTGCCTGAAGACCTTTACGTAACGATTCCACGCGGCTCGTTCGATAACGTCGAATCTGTGCTTAACATTCCGGCAACTCTGCTTGCACCGGTTGCGCAGGGACAGCCGCTTGCCGAATTGCAGGTAAGCCTGAACGGTGATGAGTTGATCAACATACCGCTACGGGCTCTTGAGGAAAATCCCGATGGCTCCTTCTGGCAGCGTACGCGGGACGGAGTCACACTCTGGTTCGAGTAAATGAAAGATTCTGATCAGGAAACGCTGTTAGTTTTTCCCTGCGATTTTCCAATCAAGATAATGGGTCGCGACGGCGAAACATTTCGTCAAACGGCAATTGCGCTGGTCGAAGAGCACACCGGAAAAATTGCCGACGACGCAATTAAGACGTCGGCAAGTAGCAAAGGCAATTTCCTGTCAATCACGGTAACAATAACTGCAAAAAGTCAGGAACAGCTGGACACGATTTATCAGGCGCTAAGCGACCACGACGAAATTCTCGTCGCGCTATGATCATCGTTCGCTCTCTCGGGCAACAGGACTACGAGCCTTTGTGGCGCCGCATGCAGGATTTCACGGATACACGTACGGCAGAGACGCCTGACGAAATCTGGTTTACCGAACACCCTCCGGTTTTTACCCTGGGATTGAATTCGAGCCCCGAGCATCTGCTGGCTCCAGGTGACATTCCGGTTGTGCAGGTTGATCGTGGCGGACAGGTCACCTACCACGGGCCCGGACAGCTAATGATCTACCCGTTAATCGACCTGAAGCGGGCGAAACTCGGTGTGCGTGATCTCGTCACCGGACTCGAACAATGTATCGTCGATCTTGCCGCAAGCTTTGGCATCGAAGCCGTTGCGCGAAAAGACGCGCCTGGCGTTTATGTCGACGCCCGCAAGATCGCGAGTGTCGGACTCAGGGTACGGCGCGGCGCCAGTTTTCACGGCATGGCGCTGAATATTGAGGTCGACCTCGAACCATTCTCACGCATTAACCCCTGTGGGTTCAGTGATTTGGAGGTCACCGACCTGCGCCATCTCGGTGTAGAGGCAGCACATGCTGATATTCAGTCCCATGTGCAGAACGGCCTGTTGCGTCACTTGAGCCTGCAAAATGAGGAAATAGTCAGCGGCGATTGAGGTTCGCCAGTCGTTCGGGTGTACCGACGTCTTCCCAGGAACCCTCGTAGACATTGCCGCTCATTCGGCCCTGATCAGCAAAAGTCCGAAACATTGGTGCCACCGAAAAACGACCATTCGAGGCGCCAGCAAAAAATTCCGGCCGGTATCTTGCGACGCCGCTGTACGTAAAAGCCGGTTCGTCACCGTTGCAAATTTTGCCCTCCACCAGGTCGAAATCACCATTCACTTTGTGTGACGGAGTCGGGACAAGAACCAGGTGAGCGAGCGCGTCATCGTCCATGTCGTCAGGCCATATGCTCATATCTGTAAAGATGTCGGCGTTAATGACCCAAAACGGTTCACTACCGAGAATTGGCAGCGCTTTATAGATTCCGCCGCCGGTCTCCAGCACGTTGTCGTATTCCGGACTGTAAACAACGTTTAATCCGAACTGCCGCCCGGACCCGACATGCCCGGCTATTTGCTCGCCCAGCCAACCAAGATTGATGACGACTGTTTTTTCTCCGGCATTAGCCAGCATTGAGAGATGCCGGTCGATCAGCTTTTCGCCATGAACTTCAACCATAGCTTTGGGGACGTTGTCCGTAACCGGGCGCAGACGCTCGCCCCTGCCAGCCGCAAGAATCATGGCGGTCATTGCCCTGCCTCTTTGAGTGGAGGCAATACACGGGTTGTAATCAATTTTTCGAGAAATCCGAGTTGCTCATATTTAGATGCAATGTCGACGATATAGGTGAGCGTCCTCGGCACATCTTTGAGGTAGCCTGACTTGCCGTCGCGGTGCAGCAGGCGCGCAAATATGCCGGCAGCTTTCAAATGTCTTTGCACACCCATCAGGTCAAACCGACTTATAAATGCTGCTTCGTCCAAATCGTGATCGCGTGGCAGGCGGTCATAGAAATACATAACTCTTTCGTAAATCTTGTCCGCCGGCCATTTTACGTAGCAGTCTTTCAGCAAAGACACCAGGTCGTAAGTTAGTGGGCCCTCAACCGCGTCCTGAAAGTCGAGAACACCAGGATTCTCTGATTCCGTGACCATCAGGTTGCGCGAGTGGTAGTCACGATGTACGAACACCCGCTTTTGATCGAGGGCGCTGGTCACCAGGAGATCACAACACTGTTGCCAATGTTGCTCATCGGATTCCGAGAATGTAATTCCCAAGTGCTTTTCGCAAAGCCAGTCGTGAAAAAGGGAAAGTTCGAATTGGAGAAGCCTGGAGTCATAGGGCGGAAGTTTGTCCTGAAAATCGGCGCCACCTGACTGCAGCACAAGCAAGGCATCAAGCGCATCCCTGTACAGCCTCTCAGCACCGTCCGGATTGGATTCCAGTTCTTCGAGGAACTGCACTGACCCAAGATCTGTCAGTAGCAAAAACCCGCGGTCCAGATTTGCCTCAATCACTCGAGGACTGTTCAACCCCATGCTGGCGAGGTATCCCGCAATATCGACAAAAGGCCGGCAGTCTTCCTGCGGCGGCGGTGCGTCCATCAGGATGTAGCTCCCGTTGCCCTGAACGCGAAAATAGCGCCTGAAGCTCGCATCGCCAGATGCCGGCAATGGTCGCGCGTCTGCAAACCCTTCGAACTGACGAATCCACGCCGTCAGTTGGTCTAGCCGTTCATCTGAATTCATGGGTATTAAGGGAGTCTCTGGTTCGCTCAACGCGTTGAAGGGTGCTCTGAACTATGCGAAGGTAGCAAATTGCAATAACTGATAACATCCTTTCTTCATAACATCCTGACCTGATTGGCTTTTAGCGAAGTTCCCGGCCACGATTTGTTCAAACTTCTCACACTCATTACCGGCTTAACCCTGCTGCTGGCGCTGGTGCCCGCGGACGCACAAGAGCGTCTGCAATGTCCGGCACCGCTGCCGCCGGGTTTAGACGATGGCTCCCTGCTCTCACGCTTTGGATCCGGCGATCCCAACGTCATTGAATTCATGGCGGGTGAGGTCGACGCAAGTTTCGGTGAAGACCCGGATGCATCGCTTTCCGGCGGCGTACTGCTTCGTCGTGGCGACAGACTTGCCGGGGCCGACGATGCCCAATATGACCCGGTGGCGCGAGCGCTGATGCTGAACGGCAACGTTCGATATGAAGATCCCGACTCATCCATTAGCAGCAACTCTGCCGAATTCGCCTACATCACAGGCCGCATCCGTTTTGAAGGGGCGGAGTTCCTTATTCGTGAGCGTGGCGGGCGCGGTGCTGCCGGGGCTCTTGAAATTAACCAGGAAGGTCGGCTGGAATTGACGGATGTGGGATATACCACCTGCCCGGTCGATTCTGAAGACTGGATAATCCAGGCCGACAATATCGAACTGGATACCACGACTGGCGTTGGCAAAGCCAAAGACGTCAAACTGCGTTTCAAGGGCGTCCCCATTTTGTGGGCGCCATATATGTCTTTCCCTATCAGCGACGCACGCAAGTCCGGCATCCTGACACCCGAGATCGGCAGCACGGGTCGAAGCGGCAATGAATTGAGCGTTCCGTATTACTGGAACATCGCCCCGAACTACGACGCAACGTTCACGCCGCGACTGCTGACTGATCGTGGCCTGCAAATGGGCGCTGAGGGGCGTTACCTCTTCAATCGGAGCTCAGGCACAGCGTTGCTGGAGTATTTACCGAACGATAGCAAGGTCAACGACAACCGCCACATGATCTCATTTGATCATCAAATGCTGTTCCAGAATGGATGGCGCAATGTCGTCGACTTTGCCGAAGTATCGGACAACCAGTACTTCGAGGATCTGGGCGGCTCCCTGAGTATGTCCAGCATCACGCACCTGAACCGCAGCCTGTTGGTCGACTTTTACGGCGAGCACTGGTCGATGCTGGGCATGTTTCAGGATTATCAGACCATTGATGAAGCAATAGCGCCGATCGACGAACCTTATCAACGGCTTCCGCAAATTCGGGGTTCGGGATTCTGGCCCGGAGGCGCTCTTGGTCTGGACTACTCAATCGACGGTGAACTCGTCAATTTCAACCGGGACATCGGCGTTACCGGCTGGCGATTGAATGTTGCTCCGGGAATGGAATTGCCGGTCGTCAGACCCGGCTGGTTCTTTGTGCCCGGCGTGAAGGTAGATCATACACAATACGACCTGGACAACAGGCTGCCAGGCGAAGATCTCAAACCCAGCAGGACGCTGCCGATCGCAAGTGTAGATATGGGACTCAATTTTGAGCGGATCATGAAAGGCTCCGAGGGACGAATTCAAACCATCGAACCACGCCTTCTTTATGTCCACGTGCCCTATGAGGATCAAACCACACTGCCGGTGTTTGACACGATCCTGCCAGATCTGAATCTTGTTCAGCTATATCGGGAAAACCGCTTCCTTGGCGTCGACCGGATCGCCGACACCGATCAGCTTAGTGTTGGCATCACAACTCGAATCATGGAAACAGGTTCCGGGCGGGAACTGATGTCTGCGACCATCGGTCAGGCGCTTTACCTGAGTAACCAGACAGTCACACTGCCGGGACAGGCACTGGCGACCGCAGATTCTTCCGACTACATTGCCGAACTCAGATTCCTTATCTATGACAATCTGAATTTCGATGTCGGCCATCAATGGAGTGAGACCGGCACGACCCGGTCGGAAGCTCGGCTTCAATATCGTCCTGCAGGCAACAAGATTCTGAATCTTGCCTACCGTTTTCGCCAGGGCTCTATCGAACAGGGCGACATTTCCTGGTCGTGGCCACTGGCGCAGAACTGGAACTTCGTCGGCCGCTATAATTATTCAATTCGGGATAGCCGGGCGCTCGAACAATTCTACGGCTTCGAATACGAGAGCTGCTGCTGGGGCATTCGACTGGTTGGCCGGCGGTTCATTTCGACGCGCGATGGAACCGAGGACACTTCTATCGGTCTGCAACTGGTACTGAAGGGAATGGCCAGCGTTGGCACGGCAGCCGATAAGCTCCTCGAGCGAGGAATTCTTGGCTATTCGGACAACCTGAACTAATATCACCGCTCCGGCGCCTCTTACATATGGCACTGACATTTTTTATGAATAAATTCAAATACTTAACAATTTCCCTGGCATTGAGCCTTGCGGTGACTGCACCACTGGCGGAAGAAATGTCCGAGACCGGCCAATTCGTCGACGGCGTTGCAGCCGTCGTCAATGAGGGCGTGGTCCTGAAGAGCGAGCTTAACCGGCAGCAGGACCTCATCATCATGCGGGCCACACAGCAGGATATGCAGCTTCCGCCGGCAGACATCCTGCGCGATCAGGTCCTCGAACGGCTCGTCATCGAAGAAATCCAGATGCAGCGTGCAGACCGCATTGGCATCCAGATTTCTGATCAGATGTTGAATACGGCCATAGCTCAGATCGCCGAGAACGCAGGATTCAGATTCGAAGACATGCCCACAATCCTGGCTCAGGACGGCGTCGAGTACGGTGAATACCGGCGCGATATGCGGAAGCAGATGATTCTCGAGCAGTTGAAGCGCATTGATGTCGTCAATCGAATTTCTGTTTCGCCGCGGGAAATTGAACAGTGCGTCGCGGATCTTGAAGACAACGCTGTCGTCAATTCCAACTTCAACCTCTCACACATCTTTATTTCTGTACCCTCCTCTGCAACGAACGAACAGTTCTCGGAAGCAGAACAGGTAGCGACCGGGATTTATGATCAGCTTGTGGCCGGCGCCGACTTTGGTGAGCTCGCCGTTCGTAACTCCGATGGCGACACGGCTCTCGAAGGTGGCAGTCTGGGCTGGCGCCCCGGCGAGCAATTGCCGACACTCTTCTTCGACGTTGTGGGCGAAATGGAAGCGGGCGACTTTTCCGCACCAATGCGCGCCGTGAGCGGCTATCACATTGTCAAAGTCAATGAGGTCCAGGGCGTTAATCAGAAAAGCGAAGTTCAGCAAACCCGAATTCGCCACATACTCATAACGCCAGACCAGATAATTGATGAGGAAACCGCCAAACAACGCCTGGACGACGCCGTGGAACGAATTCAGGGCGGCGAGGATTTCGGCGAAGTCGCAAAACTTCTGTCAGACGATCCAGGCAGCGCCAACAATGGCGGCGAAATGGGTTGGACGAATCCCGGCGAGTTTGTTCCTGAGTTCGAGGAGATCGCCAACAACTCGGAACTCGGTGCCCTGTCGGAGCCATTTCGTAGCCGCTTCGGATGGCACGTTCTCGAAGTGCTGGAACGCCGTATCTATGACAACACAGCAGACCTCAAGGAAAGCAACTGCGTCGAACGAGTCCGAAACGGCAAGCTGAACAACGAAACTGAACTCTGGGCCCGGCGCATTCGCGACGAGGCATTTGTCGAAACGCGGATTTAGCCGTTATACCGGTGGACAATGCGGACTAAGCCACTGGTTGTAACAGCCGGCGAGCCTGCCGGCATTGGCCCGGAGTTGTGCCTGTCCCTCGCCCAATCGCCCTGGGCCGAACAGATCGTCGTCATTGCAGACCCCGATATGCTCGCCGAACGGGCAAATATTCTCGGCAAGTCCGTTTCATTGCAGGAATACTCGAGCACGGCAATGGCCGCTGCAGGTCAACTGCTGGTGATTCCACAGCCGCTGGCAAACGATGCTGTTTGCGGCCAAATCGACCCGGCGAACGCACAAAGCCTGCTCGACGGCCTGGATCGGGCAGTTGATGGCTGTCTATCCGGGGAGTTCTCTGCCCTGGTTACCGCGCCGCTGCAAAAGAGCGTTATCAATGATGCCGGCATCAGTTTTACCGGGCATACAGAATATCTCGCGGAACGGACGAATTCCGGGACACCGGTGATGCTGCTGGCTGCCGATGAATTGCGTGTCGCCCTGGCGACAACACATATGCCATTGAGAGAAGTGCCTGACGCGTTGACAACGAACGGCATTGTCGCGGTTCTTGAAGTCCTGCACAAAGACCTGCAAAAGAAATTCGGTTTCGATTCGCCGAAAATAATCGTTTGCGGTTTGAATCCGCATGCGGGAGAAGGCGGTCATCTCGGTACGGAAGATCAGGAGATCATTGCACCAGCTATTTCAATCTGCCTGGAGAAGGGCATTAACGTTCGCGGTCCAATGCCGGCTGATACAGCATTTACACCCGCTGCCGGCGAGTCCGATGCAGTTCTCGCGATGTACCACGACCAGGGTTTGCCGGTGATCAAGTTCGCCGGTTTCGGGCACGCGGTTAACGTCACCCTCGGATTGCCAATCATTCGCACTTCGGTAGATCACGGTACGGCGCTGGATCTTGCTGGTACAGGCACTGCCGACACTGGAAGCATGCTGGCAGCTGTGCGACTTGCAGCCAGCCTGGCAGCGGGATGAAACATCGTGCAAGGAAACGTTTCGGCCAGCATTTCCTGACCTCACCGGAAATAATCGAGCAAATTGTATCGGCAATTGCACCTCGCGAAGGAGAGGTCATTGTTGAAATAGGACCTGGTCAGGCAGCTATTACTGAACCACTCTCCTACCTGGCATCGACGTTGCACGCCATCGAATTTGATCGCGACCTGGTCACGGTACTCCGTAAGCGATTCGCCGAACGCGAAAACGTCACTATTCATGAAGGCGACGCGCTTAGCTTTGATTTTGCATCCCTTGGCAACGACCTGCGCATAGTCGGCAATCTCCCGTACAACATCTCAACGCCGCTGCTGTTTCATCTGCTGGAATTCAGGGATCAGATTACTGATGCCCATTTCATGCTGCAAAAAGAAGTGGTCGACCGCATGTGTGCCGAGCCTGGCAACAAGAGCTTTGGGCGATTGACGGTCATGCTTGGTTGCGAGATGGAGGCCATTCCTTTGTTTGACGTACCACCGGAAGCGTTTTCACCGCCACCCAAAGTCACTTCGTCGGTCCTGCGGATGCGACCGCTGCCTCGAGACCGGTTTGATGTTCACGACAGGCAGGCCTTGGGAAAAATTGTAAAGCTTGCATTTTCCAAACGTCGGAAAACCCTGCGCAACGCGTTACAGGGGCTGGCCGAGGTGTCCGACATCGAAGCAGTCGGGCTTGATCCAACCGTCAGGCCGGAGCAGGTTTCAATTAAGGACTGGGTTGCGCTCGCTAATCATCTTGACTGAGGTAGAATACGCGCCGTAAGGGCAGCACTAGGCAGAAATATGAGCGAAAAAAAATACGAACTCAGGATCCAGGTGGCCACCCAGTATGTCGACGACCAGTCGGAACCTGATATCGATCGCTACGTTTTTGCCTACACCATCACAATCAAGAATCTGAGCAATATTCCCGCGCAGTTGCTCAGCAGGCACTGGTTGATAACCGACGCCAACGGTAAGGTTCAGGAAGTTTCGGGTGACGGAGTGGTCGGTGAACAGCCGAAGCTGGACCCTGGAGAGACCTTTCGTTATTCGAGCGGCGCCATTCTTGAAACACCGGTTGGTGCAATGCAGGGTAGTTACAAGATGCAGGCCGACGATGGCATCGATTTCGACGCACCGATACCGCCATTTACGCTCGCTGTTCCCGGCGTTCTTCACTAAACCGGACATTCGCAGTTGGCTCAATATGCAATCGGCGACTTACAGGGCTGCTATGACCCCTTTCGCCGGCTCCTGGACAAGATTTCCTTCGATCCGGAGAAAGACCGCATTTGGCTGACAGGTGACCTTGTCAATCGTGGCCCCAGGTCACGCAAGACCCTCCGCTTCGTCAGGAGCCTCGGAAAATCGGCGATCACCGTTCTCGGCAACCATGACCTCCATTTGTTGGCAATTGCTAATGACGTGAAGTTTTCCAGTGCCCGGTACGAGTCGCTGTGGAAAATCCTGGGAAATGACGATTGCGACGAGCTAATCGACTGGTTGCGTATGCAGCCGCTCGCGCACTTCAGCAAGAAGCACAACACATTGATGGTTCATGCGGGCATTCCACCTCAATGGACTGTTAAGAAGACGCTTGCCCGTGCCAAAGAAATCGAGAAATTGCTCAGGTCTGATGACTACGTCAAATTGCTGGAAAATATGTACGGCAATGAGCCCGACATATGGTCCGGCAAGTTACAAGGCGCGAAGCGGCAACGATTTATCGTCAATGCCTTGACCAGAATGCGCATGATCGACGCCGAAGGACGCATCGATTTCGCACACGCCGGTCCACCGGACAAGGCGAGCAAAAGTCTTTTTCCCTGGTTTCAGATACCGGACGCCAGGTGGCGCGGCACCCGGATCGTATTCGGCCACTGGAGCGCCCTTGGACTGATCGTCAACGACGACCTGATCGCTGTTGACACAGGCTGTGTTTGGGGTCGGCAACTGACTGCCGTGCGCCTGAACAAGAAGCCGAAAGTTGTCGATGTCCAATGCCCGGGCTGATCAGAGTAAACTCCTCCCTATGAGCAAGAACGATACGATAAAAGCTGACAACGCTCCGAAACCGGTCGGCGCCTATCCACATGCCAAAAGGGTCGGCGAGCTGGTTTTTCTCTCCGGGATCGGTCCACGCGACCCCAACGGCAGAATTCCCGGTGTCGAATTTGATGAAAAAGGAGGGGTTTCCTCCTATGACATCGGGGTACAGTGCCATGCGGTTTTCGCCAATGTGCGCACAGTTCTCGAAAGCGCGGGATCAAGTTGGAATGACCTGGTCGACATCACAGTATTCCTGACAGACATTGGCAGGGATTTCGACACCTACAATCGCATCTACGCTGAGTATTTTTCGTCTGACGGTCCGTGCCGCACAACGGTAGAGGTCAGCCGACTGCCAACCCCAATCGCCATCGAACTCAAATGCATCGCCCGGACCGGCGACTGATGAGGATCAGCAAATGAAGTCTTTGATGGCCTTTAATTTCAAACAATGGATTGATGACCATCGCCATTTGCTCAAACCACCTGTTTGTAATCAGCAGGTGTTTGAGGAGAACGACTTTATTGTCATGGTGGTTGGCGGTCCTAACTCCCGTACGGACTACCATTTCGATGAAGGACCTGAGTTCTTTTACCAACTTGAGGGCGACATGCTCCTGAGAACGATGCAGGACGGCGAGCGGGTCGATATTCACATTCGGGAAGGAGAAATTCTTTTGTTACCACCCGGTGTACCCCACTCGCCGCAACGTTTTGAGAATACGGTCGGCCTGGTCATCGAGCGGCAACGACTCGCTGACGAGCTCGATGGGTTTATCTGGTACTGCGACAACTGCAATCACAAACTTTATGAAGAATATCTCTACGTTGATGACATTGTCGGCCAGCTTCCCCCGATCTTTGACCGTTACTACGGCTCGAAAGAAAACCGCACCTGCGACCAGTGCGGAACCGTTATGCCGGAACAGGGTTAGACTTTCAATTGAAGGTCGACATTCATACCCACATACTGCCGGAGAACTGGCCGGACCTGAAGGAGCGTTACGGCTACGGCGGGTTTGTTCAGCTCGAACATCACGGGCCCGGCTGCGCAAGAATGATGCTGGACGACAAACTCTTTCGCGAGATTGAGTCCGACTGTTGGGACCCTGCGGTCCGGCTTTCGGACTGCGATCGATGCGAGGTCAACGTCCAGGTTCTCTCTACCGTGCCGGTCATGTTCAATTACTGGGCGAAACCCGCGGACACTGCCGACCTCGCAAAAATCCTGAACGATCATATCGCCGGACTCGTTAATGAATACCCGAAACGCTTTGTCGGCCTTGGTACGCTCCCAATGCAGGATGCCGATCTTTCGATTAAGGAGTTGGAACGTTGCCTGCAATCGCTCGGCATGGCGGGTGTTCAGATAGGCTCACATGTGAATGGCTGGAACCTCGATGACCCCCGCATATTCCCTGTTCTCGAGGCTGCCGCAGATCTTGGCGCTGCCATTTTTGTCCATCCCTGGCAAATGCTCGGTAAAGATCGCATGGGACTGTACTGGCTGCCGTGGCTCGTCGGAATGCCGTCCGAAACCGCGCTTTCTATTTGTTCGATGATATTTGGCGGAGTGTTTGAGAAGCTGCCTAATCTGCGGGTAGCGTTTGCACATGGCGGCGGCGCCTTTCCTGGCATCGTCGGTCGGCTTGAACACGGTTTCAACGTTCGCCCCGATATTGTCGCCACCGCGAACCAGCGAAATCCACGCGATTACATTGGCCGTTTTTTTGTTGACTCCCTTGTGCATGAGCCAACGATGCTTGAGTACATGATCAACCTGATGGGATCGAATCGAATCGCACTGGGAAGCGACTATCCTTTTCCACTGGGGGAGCATCATCCGGGTAAGATGATTGAGGAAATGCAACTGAACGACAGAACGCGGGCCGACCTGCTCGCCGATTCCGCGCTCGAGTGGCTGGCACTAAACAGGAAGGATTTTGAATGACCGGGTTTGAAGCATCGCGACGTTTCGCACAGTCACTGGACGCCGCGGATCCGCTTGCGGCATTCCGCGACCAGTTTAACTTTCCGGAAGATCGAAGCGGTCGCCGCAATATCTACGTTTGCGGCAACTCACTTGGCCTGCAACCCAAACTTGCTGCGCAGTATGTTGCGGACGTCATGTCGGACTGGGCAAGACTCGGGGTCGAGGGACATTTCAAGGCAAAAAGGCCCTGGCTTCAATACCATCGGCTGGCCGCTGATGGATTTGCGTCGATCACCGGCGCCAGGCCCGAAGAAGTCGTGGCGATGAATACGCTGACCGTCAACCTTCATGTGCTGATGGCATCTTTTTACAGGCCAGATGGAAAACGCAAAAAGATCGTCATCGAATCGACAGCCTTTCCATCCGACTACTATGCCGTTACGTCACAAATTCAGCTCCACGGGCTGGATCCCGCCGACTGCCTGGTCGAATGGAGGCCACGCGATGATGAGCTGCTCTACAACGAAGATCTGAAAGACATTCTTGATGAGCAGAGCGATGAAATTGCTCTGCTGCTGCTGCCGGGTGTGCAGTATTACACCGGCCAGGTACTGGATATGGCGGAGCTGTGCCGCCTCGGCAAAGACGCTGGTTGTGCCGTCGGCCTGGACCTGGCACATGCAGTCGGCAACGTGGAACTCAATCTGCACGAGTGGGCACCCGACTTTGCCGCATGGTGCACCTATAAGTACCTGAACAGCGGTCCGGGTGCGGTCGGCGGCGCCTTTGTTCACACCCGGCACCTTGATGGTGACGGAACAAATCAGCTGACCGGCTGGTGGGGAAACGAGGAGTCGACTCGTTTTCGTATGACCCGCCGCTTTGAACCGGCCGCTGGAGCCGAGCGGTGGCAGCTTAGCAATCCACCGATTCTCGCGCTCGCGCCTGTACTTGCCTCACTCGACGTTTTTGAAAACGCGGGAATGGAGGGGCTACGCGCGAAGTCCGTGAAGCAAACACAGTTTCTCAAGTTCCTGCTGGATGACGGATTTACCGGTCAGATTGACTCGATCACTCCAATGGATGCGCGTGGTTGCCAGCTTTCACTGGTTATTACAGATAGCGCTCTTGATGCGAGAGGCGTATTCAAGTCACTGGAAGAGTTGCATGTCACCGGCGACTGGCGCGAGCCCAACGTAATAAGGGTAGCGCCGGTTCCGCTCTACAACAGCTATGAGGATATTTACGAGCTTTCAGTAAGATTGAAAGCAGCTATCGCAGCGAATGAACAGAAGTAGCGTCACTATTCTTGGCGCCGGTCTTTGCGGCGCCCTGCTCGCGATTGTTCTCGCACGCCGCGGCATCAAGGTGTCAATGCTCGAAAGATCTCCCGATCCTCGCACATCAGAAGCTGCCAGAGGCCGTTCGATCAACCTCGCAATGGCAGCTCGCGGAATTCGTGGCCTGAAACATGCCGGAGTTTTCGACCTGGTCGAACCTTTGCTGGTGCCGATGAAAGGCCGTTGCGTCCATAACCTCGATGGCACTACGCAACACCATTTGTACGGCCAGAGAGAAACCGAAAAGATCTACTCCGTTTCAAGAGCGGCACTGAACGAAATTCTCGTTGATGCTGCGGAAACAGAATACAAAGTGCAGATAAAATTCGGGCAAGAGGCCGTTACCTATTATCCTGAAGAAGCGACGCTGCGAGTCAGGGATCTCGATACCGGTAACGACTACGACGTTCGCGCCAAACCGCTGATTGCGTCTGACGGCGCGGGATCCGCGGTGCGCCGCGCTTTCGCTGATACAGACATCATCGGCGGCACTGAAGATTTGCTGCAACATCGCTACAAGGAACTCGTAATCCCGGGGGGGCCGAACGGCGAATTTCAACTGGAGCAGAACGCCCTGCACATCTGGCCGCGTGGGGGATTTATGCTGATCGCCCTCCCAAACCCGGGCGGCGATTTCACATTGACTCTTTTTCTACCTGTCGAGGGGAAAATCAGCTTCGCGTCACTGGATACCGATAGTAAGGTCCAGGCATTTTTCGACGAACTGTTTCCGGACATCGTGCCACTGATTGATGATCTTATTGGCAGCTGGAACCGGAATCCGGCAGGTGTACTTGGTACAGTCCGCAGCAGACATTGGCATGACAGAGGCAATGTCCTGTTGATTGGCGATGCGGCACACGCAGTCGTTCCATTTCATGGTCAGGGCATGAACCTGGCATTTGAAGACTGTGTGGTGCTGGACCAGGTATTAGAAAATCCGGATGCTGATTGGGCAACGGTATTTGATGTATTCGAAAATGAACAAATTGCCAATGCCAACGCAATCGCCGACATGGCGTTGGAGAATTACGTGGAAATGCGCGACACAGTGCGAGACCCAAAGCACCAGTTACAACAGCAACTCGCATTCGCGCTTGAAAAGCGACTGCCCAATCGTTTTATCCCGCGTTACTCCATGATCATGTTTCACGACGAGATACCGTATGCGATCGCACAGAAACGCGGCGCGATTCAGCAAAAACTTCTGGACGATCTGACCGACCGTGCGGACGAGATGGCTGATATTGACCTGGACGCTGCGGTGGCCGAAGTCGAAAGACGTTTACCGCCTATTCACTGAACTCTGTCGAGCGTCTCAACGTCGAAACCGATTTCCCGATCATCTCCCGCCGGGAATTCAGCCGCCAGGGTAACGTCCCACTCCTGCATATCAAGCTCAGGAAAGCGCGTGTCGCCGTTAATTTCCGCCTGTACCCGGGTCAGGTAGATTCGATCAGCCAAAGGCAGGAATTGTCGATATATCTCTCCGCCGCCGATGACCATCACTTCATCGACGTCACCGGCTGACTCGAGTGCCGCATCAACAGTCGGGACGACATCGCAACCGTCTGCTTCGAAATCTTCCTGACGGGTTAGCACAATACTGCGTCGACCCGGCAACGCCCGGCCGATGGACTCGAAGGTCGCACGACCCATGATCATTGGCTTGCCCATCGTTGTGGCTTTGAAACGCTGGAGATCTTCGGGAAGATACCAGGGTAGCCCGCCAGCAAGGCCGATGACGTTATTTGCCGAGGCGGCAACAATAATAGAAATTTTCATAGCTAAACCGCTACAGCCGCCCTGATGTGCGGATGGGAGTCATAATTCAGGATTTCAAAATCTTCGAAGTTGTAGTCAAAAATACTATCCGGTCGCCGTTTTATCGCGAGCCGGGGCAACGCGTGTGGCTCGCGCGACAGCTGCTCTTCGGCCTGCTCGAGGTGGTTCAGGTAAAGGTGGCAGTCGCCGCCTGTCCATATGAAATCGCCAACTTTCAGGTCTGCCTGTTGGGCCAGCATGTGCGTCAGTAAAGCATAGGATGCAATATTGAACGGAACGCCAAGGAATACGTCGGCGCTTCTCTGATAAAGCTGGCAGGAAAGTTTTCCATCGGCAACATAGAACTGGAACAGGCAATGGCACGGTGGTAAAGCCATGCCCGGAATCTCTCCAACGTTCCATGCGCTAACGATTATGCGTCGTGAATCCGGATCTTCCTTCAGGCGATGCACGACGTCCTGAATCTGATCAATTACCTGGCCTGTGGCGTCTTTCCATTTACGCCATTGGACACCGTACACAGGTCCTAGATCACCGTTTTCGTCTGCCCACTCGTTCCAGATTGAAACCCCGTTTTCCTGCAGGTAACGAATGTTGGAGTCACCACTCAAAAACCACAGCAATTCATGAACAATCGATTTTAGATGCAGCTTCTTGGTAGTGACCATCGGGAAACCCTTGCTCAGGTCGAAACGCATCTGGTGCCCGAAAACGCTGAGTGTCCCTGTTCCCGTTCTGTCTTCTTTGCGCGCGCCGGTATCACGTACGTGGCGCATCATTGATAAATACTGCTGCATGTCAGGCTTTCAGCTCCTCAACCGGTTTCGAATTCTTCGAAGTGAACAAGAGTACAACGCCGACAATGATCATTGGCGCCGATAAAACCTGTCCCATTGTCACCCACCCAAGGAACAGATAATCCAGGCCCTGGTCGGGGACCCTGTAAAATTCCACAATGAAGCGGAAGACGCCATACCAGAGCAGGAACATACCGGAAACGGCCATCGTCGGTCGCTGCCGCGATGAATAGATCCAAAGGATGACAAAAAGAGCGAGCCCTTCGAGCGCCGCTTCGTAAAGTTGTGACGGGTGTAGCGCGAGTCCGTTGACGTTGAAACTCCATGGGACCGTCGTTTCCTTGCCCCACAACTCCCCGTTGATAAAATTGCCAATGCGGCCCATACCAAGCCCGATCGGCACAATAGGTGCAACAAAATCAGTCATTTGCCACATACCTACCCCGATGTGGCGACCATAAAGCCACATCGCCGTAATCACACCGAGAAGGCCGCCGTGAAAAGACATGCCGCCCTGAGTGATCTTGAACAGGTACAGCGGATCATCCAGCCAGATCTCCCACCCATAGATAATGCAGTAACCGAGTCGCCCGCCGACGATCACGCCGAGCATGCCGTAGAAGAGCAGATCGTCGACCTGTTGAGACTTGATGACAGACCAGCTTTCCTTCGCGCGGCGACCAGCCAGGATCCAGGCGGCGGCAAAGCCGATGACATACATCAGCCCGTACCAGCGAACGGCAAGCGGACCTACGGAAAAAATGATCGGGTCGATTTCGGGGTAGGTCAGCATGGGCGCTAAGTCTACACCATTCCGGGCTCTGCCCAATCGATGCGTTATAGTGCGCCAATGACTCAGGCAAACAGACTTTCGACCGAGACCAGCCCGTATTTATTGCAACATGCAGACAATCCGGTCAACTGGTATCCGTGGGGCGAGGAAGCCCTGCAACTTGCCCGCGAACTGGGCAAGCCCATCCTGTTGTCGGTCGGTTATTCCGCCTGTCACTGGTGTCATGTCATGGCCCACGAGTCATTTGAGGATGACGCCACGGCAGAGCTGATGAACAAACTGTTCGTCAACATCAAGGTCGATCGCGAAGAGCGACCGGACATCGACCGGATCTATCAAACCGCACACCAGTTACTGACCCACCGGCCCGGCGGCTGGCCGCTGACTATGTTCATCGACCCGGAAGACCAGCGACCTTTTTTTGGTGGCACCTATTTTCCGAACGAATCCCGCCATGGCCTGCCCTCTTTTCGTGAATTGCTTACGAGAGCAGCCGTCTTTTTCGATGAGAAACGCGACGAGATTAAGACTCAGGGCGATCAGCTCGCAAAGGTGTTTACCCGCCTCGATCCGGCACCGGGAAGCAGCGTGCTGACGGATGCGCCACTGGAATCAGCAAGAGAGAAAATTGCGCAGAATTTCGATCGCGAGTTTGGCGGCATTGGCAATGCACCCAAATTTCCGCACCCAACATCAATTGACCGTTTGTTGCGCCACTGGCGAGCCGGGGCGCACGGCGCCGAGCCGGACGTCGAAGCCTTGTTCATGGTGTCACTGACGCTCGCGCGTATGGCAGAAGGCGGTATCTACGACCAGCTCGGCGGCGGCTTTTGCCGCTACTCCGTCGACCGTTTCTGGCAGATTCCGCATTTCGAAAAAATGCTGTACGACAATGGACCATTGCTCGCGCTCTACGCACAGGCAGCGCTTGCATCCGGTGAGGAATTATTCACTCGTATTGCAAACGAAACAGCGGACTGGATACTGGACGATATGCTGGCGCCGAACGGTGGATTCTATTCCACGCGCGACGCCGACTCCGAGGGTGAGGAAGGTCTCTTCTACATCTGGACACCCGAAGAGGTTCGCGAGTTGCTGCCCGCCGAACAATACGAGTTGATCGAGCGGTATTTTGGCCTGGATGACCCGGCAAATTTTGAAGGCAAGTGGCATCTTACGGTTCGTAATACGATCAAAGGCCTGAGTGAAGAAGTCGGCAAACCGGAATCCGACGTGACGGAACTGATTGACGCTGCCCGTGCAACACTGCTGAAGTTCCGGGCTAATCGAATCGCACCCGCTCGTGACGAAAAGCAACTGACTTCCTGGAACGCGCTCGCGATCCGTGGATTTGCGATCACCGGGAATGCACTGGACCGCCCCGACCTGATCGATGCTGCCACCGGAGCGGTCGACTTCATCCATGCCAACCTGATGCAGGACGGACGACTGCTTGCAAGCTTCAAGGATGGCGACGCCCGGTTCCCGGCCTATCTTGACGATCATGCATTCATGCTGGACGCCCTGCTCGAGTTGCTGCAGGCAAGTTGGAACACTCGTCACCTTGAATTCGCTATCGAGCTCGCTGAACTATTACTGGATCATTTCTACGACGAAGAAAACGGCGGGTTCTTCTTCACCGCCGACGACCATGAAAAACTCATGCATCGGCCAAAACCCCTTTCAGACGAAGCCACTCCTTCCGGAAACGGAATCGCCGCTTTTGCCCTGCAGCGCCTGGGATTTCTCCTGGGAGAAACCCGTTACCTCGACGCAGCGGAAAAGACACTGCAAAACGCCTCGGAAGCAATGAACGAGTATCCTCACGGACATGTAACACTGGTCAGCGCGCTGGAAGAACACCTGCATCACCCGGAGATCATTGTTATCCGCGGCGCGATGGATGAAATCAGCAACTGGCAGTCAAGTGCCGCAAAACTTTATGCACCAAGACGGATGGTTTTTGCGATTCCTGCAGATACCCGGGATCTTCCCGGTGCGTTGGCGGATCGCAAGCCAAAGAAAGACGAGACCATTGCATACCGCTGTATTGGCACGCACTGCGACCTTCCGGTAACAAGCTGGGAAGCGCTGGCTGTCGAACTCAGCGAAGCGACGTGACTACTGCACCGCGTTTTCTACCGCCTGAAGAATCGCAAATGCCCCTTCGTGCCCAACGCCCGGTGCGCCACCATCTGCATTGGGCCAACTCGAAAACATCGCGATCACAATGTTCGATGACGGGGAGACATAGATGTATTGCCCGTGGACTCCCCTGGCACTGACCGTGCCTCTGCCATCACCGGAGCCCCAGACGAAGGACCGGTAATACGGCTCTGAATCCGATAGTTGAACCCGGGTCCAGTCCGGATCGCCCGGCTGCTCAAAGATGTCATCCATCCATGCCGCCGGAATAACCTGTCGTTCGCCTACTTTACCTCGATTGACCATCAGGAGGCCGACACGCCCGATATCCCGGAGCGTCGTAAACATGCCCCCGCTGGCCAGCGTAAAGCCCGATACGTCAACGGTGATTCCGGCGCTTCGTTCCGCGCCGATAGGTTTCCAGACTCTTGCGGAAACAAGGTCTGCAAAACGCTGCCCCGTCGCGGCTTCAAGGACCCAGGCCATCACGTCCGTTGTGCCGGACTTGTACTCAAAGACGCCCTTCCTCGCAGGATCATGTCCAACTGCGGGAAGAAATGCATAGTTGCCGATAACCTCGGTGTCGGCGCACATTTCTCCGGTCAACAGGCCATCCGCACAATCCTGACGGCGCACCGTGCTGTCAGGGGCGTCGTAATCTTCCGTCCAGTCGGATGAGTCGCGCATGTCCAGCATGTCTCGCAGCCGGTCGCCGCCCCAGCCACTGTCAGCCAGCTCAGGTACGTAATACCCAACCGTCTTCTCCAGGTCGATGAGTCCGTCTGCCGCGACACTCGCTGCCGTTAGCCCGGTCACCGTTTTGGAAACCGACCACAACAGGTGGGTGCGTTCTGCAGTTAACGTGCCGTCATAGACCTCCACGATTGCCCGGCCATCTCTTATTACAAGAATGCCGTCAACGTATTGCCGCTTCATCGCTTCCGACAACTGCAAAGAGTCGCCGTCAATTCTGACTCTCAGATCACTGGCCGCCTTTTCGATTCCCGGTATGGGTATTACGCGATCGATATCGTTCGGGATTTCCTTCGTTGGCAGGATTTCCCGAATATGGGTATATGCCCATCGATTCAGTGGCCCAAACTGCCAGGTTTCACCGGTAAGGCCCGGCGGCCTCTGATCTGCGACTTCTGCCGAAACGGCGCTGATGATCAAGCAGCAAAGTGCCGTCGTACTCAGGATAAATCTCATCGAACACCTCATCGGTTTTTCTTATACGATTGTCGCCAGTCCAGCCAACCAGGCCCGGAAATCCTATGACTGATTTACCCACCTGTCCGAACTGCAGCTCCGAATATACCTATCAGGACGGAAATATGTACGTTTGCCCTGAATGTGCACACGAATGGTCTCCGGATGCCGGATCCGACGACAGTGGTTCAGGCATAACCGATGCAAACGGCAATCTGCTGCAGGATGGCGATACGGTGACTGTCATCAAGGGTCTCAAGGTCAAAGGCTCATCGTCGGTCGTCAAAGTCGGCACCAAGGTGAAGAATATTCGCCTTGTTGATGGCGACCACGACATCGACTGCAAGATCAGTGGGATAGGGGCAATGAAGCTGAAGTCAGAATTCGTTAAAAAGGCCTGAATCACCATTCGCGAGTCTTCCCATGGGTGAATTCGACGTCATCATTCTCGGTGGTGGTGCAGCAGGACTTATGTGCGCAATCACCGCAGGCCAGCGTGGCCGGCGTATAGCGGTGCTTGAAGGCTCCAACCGGATTGGCAAAAAAATCCTGATGTCCGGCGGTGGTCGCTGCAATTTCACCAATATGTACTGCGAGCCTTCGAGGTTTATTTCTACCAACCCGCATTTCTGCAAGTCAGCTCTTTCCCGCTATACGCAGTGGGACTTCATTGCGCTGGTGGACCAGCACAAGATCCCCTATCACGAAAAAGAAGAGGGGCAATTGTTCTGCGACGACACTTCAAAAGATATTGTCGCAATGCTGCAGAAAGAATGTGACGGGGCTGGCGTGGAGATCTTCACGGACTGCGAGATTTCGAAAGTCACCAACACCGAGGGATTTGTCGTTCGCTCGAGCTGCGGAACATTCTCCGGGTCATCACTGGTCATTGCGACTGGCGGATTGTCCATCCCGAAAATGGGTGCATCGGATTTCGGCTACCGCCTCGCCCGACAATTTGGATTAAATGTCCTCGACACCCGCGCAGGCCTCGTGCCCTTCACCTTCACGGGCGGGATGCAGGACATGACCGAACGTCTGTCCGGAGTCAGCACCAATGTCGCACTCACCTCTCGCGATACAACATTCAACGGCGATCTCTTGTTTACCCACCGCGGACTGAGTGGGCCTGCTGTTCTCCAGGTTTCCAGTTACTGGGTTCCCGGCGAGGAGATATCAATCGACTTGTTACCAAACACGGATACCTCGACGTTATTCCTGCAAGCGAAATCCGCCAGGCCGTCGTCACTATTGAGAACTCTCATTGCGGAATTGCTGCCCAAATCTTTGGTACATGAACTGCAGTCGCTGTTCTGGGCCGACTCGGCAGAGAAGCCTCTCGCTGAAATCGCTGACGATGAATTGCGCTATCTTGGTCACCAGCTACGGCACTGGAACCTTAAGCCCGCGGCGACCGAAGGCTACCGGACCGCAGAAGTGACGCTCGGTGGAATTGACACCGATGAACTGTCGTCAAAGACGATGGAATGCAAGACGCAGCCGGGGCTCTATTGCATTGGCGAAGTAGTCGACGTGACCGGCCATCTCGGTGGTTTTAATTTCCAGTGGGCCTGGGCCTCGGGTCATGCGGCCGGAGAGGTTGTATAATTGGAAATTCGGATAACATGAACACACGCCAAAATAAACAATAATCAGCGGGGAAGTGATGGCCCTTGAATATTTCGCCAATATCGCCGAAATAGTCGGCGTAGTACTTGTCGTGGTGACCCTCGTCTTCCTGACACTGCAAATCCGGCAAAACACCCAGGCTCTTCGAGCAACGACAATACTGTCTGTCATGCAGTCTGAGACCAGCATGATGTCGATACTTGTGGAAAACTCGGCGACGTGGGAAAAAATCCAGACTGGCGCTCCGCTGGCCGCTGGTGACGAAACGCGCAAGGCAATCGTATTATTCAATGTTTACATGATTGACACAGAGAGCCGGTTTCATCAATACAAGATCGGTTACCTCGATGCCCAGCCATGGGACGG
>CAJQPR010000110.1 GCA_905480255.1 uncultured Woeseiaceae bacterium
CATATTTGAGGCATTACAGGCCAGGTTTCCTTTCAGCGAGTTCGCTACCCAGGTTCAACTGGAGCTGGCGTATGCTTATTTCAAGGACGGCCGTATCGAGCAGGCAATTGATGCCGCCGACACGTTTTTGCGTGAAAACCCAACACATGCACGGGTCGACTACGCAACTTATATTAAAGGCCTGGCCTATTTCGAGCGCGGCCAGACCTTCCTGGAACGACTATTCAACAAGAACATTGACCGGCGTCCGCCCCGTGATGGAGAGCTTGCCTTTTCAACATTCAGCCGCCTCGTCGACCGCTATCCGGCCAGCCCGTACGCCGCAGATGCGCAACAACGGCTGGTCTATATGAAGAACAGGCTGGCCTCCTATGAAAATGAGGTTGCCCGTTTCTACATGGAACGGGATGCCTATGTTGCAGCACTAAATCGGGTCAGGACCGCACTTGAGGTCTACACCGGGGCAGATAGTGGTGCGGAGTCGCTAGAGATAATGATCGAAGCTTATGAAGGTCTTGGAATGACCGACCTTGCAGACGATACACGGCGAGTACTGGAGAAGAATTTCTCTGGCGATCCAGTCGCCCGAAATTAGTCGCGAAGCGCGGAGTGATCGGCGACCATCCAACGTCGCGACCGTTTACTGCCTGATGGCGTCCTGAATCATTCCCGACAATTCGGTGATCTCTAAGTGTCGCAGTATTAAAACCCGGGACACTACTCCGGGAAGTTATAACGCGAAGTTATCGGATACCTCCAATCTCGCCCAAACGCCCTGCTACTGATCCGTATTCCCGGCGGCGCCTGCCGACGCTTGTATTCATTTCGTTTCACCAGTTCCAGTATCCGCACGACAATTTCTTTATCGAACCCCTGGTTAACAATCTCCTGAACTGACAAATCCTTTTCGATGAATGCCTCAAGAATTGGATCAAGCACATCATAGTCAGGCAAGGAATCCGTGTCTTTTTGGTTAGGACGCAATTCAGCGGAAGGTGGCCTGGTGATAACGCGTTCGGGAATTACCTCGCTAACCGAATTTCTGTATTTCGCAAGACGATATACAAGCAGCTTGCTGCAATCCTTAATAGGCGCAAAACCGCCTGCCATATCGCCATAAAGCGTTGCATAGCCGACGGCCATTTCGCTCTTGTTGCCGGTCGTCAGTAACATGCGACCGGTCTTGTTCGAAATCGACATGAGCAATAGTCCGCGACAACGCGCCTGAATATTTTCCTCTGTCACGTCCTCTTCCCGGCCTTCGAATATCGTTCGAAGTTGCGCGACGGTTGCTTCGTACATCGGCTCGATCGGAATAACGTCATATTGAATACCAAGAGCGGATGCCTGCCTGGCTGCATCCTCCTGGCTCATGTTGCTGGTATAGCGAAACGGCATCATGACGGCTCGAACACGATCCGAACCGAGCGCATCAGCCGCGATTGCAGCAACCAGGGCGGAATCGATTCCGCCCGACAAGCCGAGGATAACCCCGTCGAAACCATTTTTATCGACATAGTCACGTGTGCCGCAAACCAGCGCTTCGTAGACACTTTGCTCGGTTGACATGAGTGGCGTGATCTCGGTCGGTAGCGGACGAACTCCGGAACCGTCAGCCTGCAGATCAACCCGGTACAATCCCTCGACATAAGGTTTGGCACGGAAGCAAATCTCACCATCCCGGTCCATTGAGAATGAACCGCCATCGAAAACGAGTTCGTCCTGTCCGCCAACCATGTTGAGATAGACGGCAGGAATCCGGGTTTCCTTCACACGTTGTCGGACAACATGTTCGCGGGTCGCCTGGCTTTCGGTTTCGTAAGGCGATCCGTTAATTGCAATCAATACTTCGGCGCCCGCCGCACGACTTGCCGCTGCGGGGCCGCTTTTCCAAACATCCTCACAGATATTGATACCTATGCGAATGCCGTTGATAGAAAAGACGGACGGCTCTCGTCCGGCTGCAAAATACCGTTCCTCATCGAAAACCCGGTAGTTGGGTAGCAGATGTTTCCGATAACGCGCCAATGGAACGCCGTCCTTGAAAACTACGCAGGCGTTATAGATCTTGTCGTCTTCATACTCCGGAAAACCAACGAGTACGGCAATGTCCCGGACCTGGCTGCGAATAGTCTCGAGAGCCCCGTTGACACGATGTTGCAACCCAGAATGGAACAGGAGGTCTTCCGGTGGATAACCGCTGACACTCAACTCGGGAAATACGACCAGGTCAGCCCGCATTTCGTCATGCGCGCGGGTACAGTACTCGATAATTTTGCTGGTATTGCCGCTGACATCACCAACGACCAGGTCCAGCTGAGCCAGAGCAACAGTGATCGTTTCAGTCATTGCCGAAAATCCCTCTTTTTCGACGAGCTATTTAAGCGTTCATGAGCTCCAGCATCTTGCTGCCAAGCTCTGCCGGCGACCTGACCGTCGCAACGCCAGCCGCATCGAGCGCCTTGAATTTGTCTTCGGCTGTTCCCTTGCCTCCGGCAATGATAGCTCCTGCGTGCCCCATGCGCTTGCCCGCTGGCGCCGTGACGCCCGCGATATAGGCAACCACCGGCTTTGAGACCTCTGACTGGATAAATTCCGCGGCAGCTTCCTCATCCGTGCCGCCTATTTCACCAACCATGACGACGCCTTCCGTTTCGGGGTCATCCTGGAACAGCTCCAGGCAGTCGATGAAATTCATGCCGCGAACAGGGTCACCGCCAATGCCGACGCAGGTACTTTGGCCAAGCCCGTTTTGCGTGGTCTGATAAACGGCTTCATACGTTAGCGTGCCGGAACGGGACACCACGCCGATTTTGCCTTTCTGATGAATGAATCCCGGCATGATGCCAATCTTGCATTCGTCCGGCGTAATAATGCCGGGACAGTTTGGACCAATCAGGCGGCAGTCGTAGCTTGCAAGCGCAGACTTCACTTTCACCATGTCCAGCACCGGAATGCCTTCGGTGATGCATACGATGAGGCCTACTCCGGAATCTGCAGCTTCAAGAATGGCGTCCGCCGCGAACGGCGCCGGCACATAGATCATGCTTACATCCGCTCCGGTTTCCGACACAGCTTCCCGCATTGTGTTGTACACGGGAACGCCGAGAGCCTCTTCGCCTCCGCGTCCAGGCGTTACGCCGGCGACAACCTTAGTGCCGTAGTCGATGCATTGCTCGGTGTGAAAGGAACCCTGGTTGCCGGTTATTCCCTGGCAAATGATTTTGCTGTCTTTGTTGACCAGTATGCTCATGATAAGTCCGCGTTATTTGCCGGAGGCCGCTACGGCTTTTTGCGCGGCGTCCGTCAGGTCTTCAGCTGAAATAATGTCGAGCCCGCTTTCAGCGAGGAGTGCGCGACCCTTGTCGACGTTGGTGCCTTCCAGTCGAACCACGACCGGTACGCTGACGCCAACTTCTTTTACTGCGGTGATAATGCCCTGCGCAATCAGGTCACACCTGACAATGCCACCAAATATGTTTACGAGGATGGCAGCAACGTTTTCATTGGAGAGGATCAGCTTGAATGCCGCCGCCACTCGCTCGCTGGTCGCGCCACCGCCAACGTCCAGGAAGTTGGCGGGCTCGCCGCCATGCAG
>CAJQPR010000111.1 GCA_905480255.1 uncultured Woeseiaceae bacterium
TTGATAGAAACCGGACCTTATCAAATATCGGCTATCTGTTGAAATCCGAGGCGTTCAGGCCTTTTGAGCAGGTGATTCAATGGCTGCGCCAAAAAGAAGACCCGCATTCCTGTATACTCCGCAGTCCCACCGAGCATCGCATCTATCGAGTCTGCTGGCATTTGGCCTTCATCCTCTTCTGCGGTTATCCAGCCAATTGGAGGAGTTATGGTAAGTAGACACAGCGTCGAACGGGCGGGTCACCCGCAAGCGAGGAATTATGGCCGATGAGTCTCCAATGATGGCAGAGGCATACGCAATTGTTTCGATTGAGCCGTCAGAGGCCCCGGAAAATACAGAGGGCTCTGACTGGCATTGCTACGTCATCGCCCAGGGCCCCAATGAAATTCGTGGCTTCCGACAGGGCAAGCGCAAAGCTGTGACGCTGGATGTCGAGGAGATTGTTGCCCGGCTGAACGAACGGCGAACCGGCAAACGCAGTCGCGTGCACCTGGTCATGCCCAAGGGCAAGAAAGCCGAGGAAAACAAGAAGGCCGCGGAAAGTAAGAAAGCCGGATAGTTTCGAATCGACCCTGTTCAGGAGTCAGGGTCACGGCCGAATGCCCGACTTACCCTGTTGTGCAATGCCTTTGAACGATTTACCTGGTTGAATGCTGTCCCGAAATGTTCGGTAGCAGCCATGTCTCCGGATCGTTTCGCGGCGATTGCGAGGTAGGCAAGCATTAGCGCATCGCTTGCGCTGCCATCGTTGCTGCGCCACGCTTGTGCCAGCAAATTCCCCCCGTACTCATACTTGCCTCTCTGTACGAGAGAAGCGCCTTTGGTTGCGATCAAATCAGGTGCGTCGGGCGTTGTCGCAAGCGCTTTCTGCAAGGCAAGATCGAGCGTCATGTAATCGGGTTCGTAGGCACCCAGTTCAACATGTGCCTGCAAGTGCAGCCACTCGCGGCGTTTATCGTCCCTCAGTCCCGCGTTTGCAAGGTGCTTGCGAACAAAGTCCCGTGCGCGATCATCCTGATGACTTGCCGACAATGCCGATCCATAGGTGAGCAACAGGATCAAATTGCCGGGAAACCGTTCGAGCAGAGGCTCGAGTAGCCGCAAAGCGCGGTCGGCTTCGTCATTTTCAAGAAGCTGCTGAACTTCGCGAAGCTCAAAGGTTAGTAACCGGGTTTCAATCGCTTCGTCCGACATAAACGGGCTGGAGAGGATTCCCAGTCCATCACTAACGGCGCCCTCCGTACGAAATGGCAACAAGTTGAATCCGGCGCCAACGATGATGACAATCGCGAGGGTTTTCAGTGCTATCAGTGAGGTCAGGTCCGAGTCGTTGAACACGGAATCCCAGCCGAACCACAGCAGCATTAGTGCAAGGACCAGGATCTCGGCACCCGGGCCGGCCGCATAGATCAGCATGCTCTTGAGTCGGATTTGCTGCGGCTCAACCGGGGCAGGCAAAACGTAACCCTCCACAGGCGCCTGCTTAATCCTGATTCTCGTTTCGCCAATTTGCCATTGCCACAAGGTGCGCCCGAATCCGATGACTATCTCCCGAACCCGCCAACCCAGCAGTTTTGCCGCAAACGCGTGACCCAGTTCATGTACAACCAGCATTGGTATCCAAAACAGAATGTAGAAGAGAATGCTGAGCTTTTTCGGCGAATATTCGTCGAATATCGCCGCAAGAAAGAGGAGGGTGATGGCGAGCCCGAAGACAAAGGAGATGCGGGCTTCGCTCTGGGTCATCGGTCGACGACCGGCCGGAATCTTCAGATCCGTAAACATCGTAAGATTGTGCCGTACAGTCAGCACAGGTGTCCGGTTTATTTCAGGTCACGCCTGCGGTATTAACAAAAACGTGGCACGCGCTGGCGCGCGGCGCGAGGTGGTTGAAATGAATGAGAATATTCACAGCTGGGATCCATTCGTGTTGCTCCTGATAGATGTGCAAAAGGACTTCATGACCGAAGAGGTGGACAGGGATTTTCCCGGCTACAGCGCGAATGTAAAAAAGCTTCTCAAATTTTGCCGGAAGGAAGGAATCGACATTGTCCACCTTCGTGCAAGCTTCCAGGCTGACAGGTCGGACTGGATGGTCCGGTATCATTTTCTCGAGCGTATTCCGTGTATCGAAGGGGCGCCCGGTGCTGCGGTGCTGCCCTGTGCCGATGACGTGAATGATGAAAAAGTCATCATTAAGCAGACGTTTGATGGTTTTCAAAACCCCCAATTGCAGGAGTACCTGACCGCCGGAAACAAACAATACCTTTTGGTTGCCGGCCTGGTGACGTCAGTCTGTGTTTTGCTCACCGCCGCAAGTGCAGCGCAACAGGGCTACCTGGTTTCCCTGGTTGAAGATTGCTGCGCCGACAAAGCCGAAGCGCATAAACACACTTTGGCGCGATATCCCTTCATATTCGACCGAACCCTGGTGGATGAGATCCACGGTCGCAGGGCGCAATGGCTGGAGGACCTGGAAAAAGTCAGGTGTATTTAAGCCGGGCTTTCGATCACGGCGGACCAAACGCCTGAATGTGCTCCCGTCACTCCGGCCCCTCCAGGAAGCTTTGCATCCGCGTGAGCCCGGGCGGCTTACGCGGCGTCGCTGGCCAGGTGTCCCGCGTCGATCTCTTGCTCCGGATTCGTAAATTGCAGCGCGCCGTCGTCGATAGCGCCCTCCCGGATGACCTTCTTGTCTGCAATGTAATTCTGAGTATTTATCCACGGATCGCGATCACCCTGCTTCGGCAGCAAGTGAATCTTGCGCTGAATGTAGTTGGATGAGAAATCTGCGATCCAGGGCAGGCCTGGCATATCCTTGTCTTCATTACGAAGCCGCGGTGTACAGACGCGCGTTTCGGTTTCATCCATGTGATTCAGCAGCCGGCAAACGAACTCGGCAGTCAGATCGGCCTTCAACGTCCATGATGCGTTGATGTACCCAAATGTGGACACCAGGTTTGGGACGTCGGAAAACATCATCGACTTGTATGAAAATGAATCGGCGAAGTCGATAGGCTGACCATTGGCATAAAACTGTGCGTCACCGAGGAGGCACAGGTCGAGGCCTGTCGCAGTAACAATTATGTCGGCCTCGAGTTCATCTCCCGATTCGAGCAGGACCCCGTTCTCAGTGAAACGCTCAATCCGGCCGGTGACCACTGAGGCGCCGCCATCCCGAACCGCGTGAAAGAAGTCTGCATTGGGCACAAGGCAAAGCCGCTGATCCCAGGGGTTATAACGTGGTGTGAAGTTGGTATCAAAGTCGCAATCAGGTCCCAGTTCTTTGCGCGCCAGTTTTAGCAGTTTATTCCTGACCTTCTCGGGGGCCTTGCGTGTTTGTCGGTATACGAATTGCTGAAAGCGGATGTTTTTCCAACGTGTGATGGCATATGCCATTTTCTCCGGGAGAATCTTACGCAGGATATTGGCGATCCAGTCCGTATCCGGCATGGATACCATGTAGGTAGGAGACCGTTGCAACATCACTACGTGTTCGGCATCCGCGGCCATTTCGGGAATCAGCGTAACTGCGGTGGCACCGGAACCGATTACAACTACTTTCTTGCCACGATAGTCGAGGTCCCCCGGCCATTGTTGAGGGTGGACGATTTTCCCTTTGAAGTCGTCACGCCCGTTGAAATCCGGTGTGTAGCCCTGTTTGTAGCTGTAGTAACCGGAGCACATGAGCAAGAAGCCGCAACGAATCGTTACGGTCGCCCCGGTGTCCCCGCGCTCCGCCGTAACCGTCCAGCAACCTTGTTTTCCGGACCAGCGTGCCTCACGTACGAGGTGCTGATAGCGAATGTGTTTGTCTATTCCGTTTTCTGCTGATGTTTCCCGAACATAATTGAGAATGGATTGCCCATCTGCGATCGCCTTGCCTTCACGCCACGGCTTGAAGTTGTAACCAAGCGTAAACATGTCACTGTCCGACCGGATGCCCGGGTAGCGGAACAAGTCCCAGGTGCCACCCAGCGACTCGCGACCTTCAAGGATGAGGTAACTCTTGTCCGGGCATTTTTCCTGCAGGTGGTAGGCGGATCCAATGCCGGAGAGGCCCGCACCCACGATGATGACATCGACATATTCATTGGTCATTGCAGGATCCCTCTTGTTCTTCTTATTGATCTGCTCATGCGCAGGTATTCATACTACCAATCTCGGCATCAAAATGGGTCCCGTCGAATCGATGTTCTCAGCGCCCAGGCTCGCCTCAGTCGCTAAAATCACGATCCGTGAAAATGCGTTTTGTTTCCGGATCTGCTTTTCGTTCAACTCTGTCGCGAATTCGGTTCACCAGGTTCGCACGCGTTTCACGCAGATCTTCAACGTCCCGGCCAAGACGCGCCAGTCTGAACACAGAAATTACGGATAGAAACAGGCCTGCCTCCGCTTCCATAAGGCGAACCGACGCGAAGAAGCTTAGTGTCAACGCGGCGATCGTGGCGATAGACCACCAGAAGCCAAATGTGAGACCAACAAAAATGGCGATCGCCGCATACAAAACCGGCAGCAGCAGTATCGTCGCGAATACTTTCAACGTGGCGATGTCATCCATCTCGTAGCTGAAGCGCTCACCGATCGTCGCGGCGGCCCAGCCAACCGGCAAATGCAAAATCGCGCCGGGTATTGCGAGTGGCAACAAGGCCAGCATGGTCAGGCAGCGAACGATTATCTTGCGAAATGCATACCCCGGGGTGACCTGGCTGCGTAACTGATGGTCCTTGATTCCCAGCAGGTCCAGTCGCGACTGATAATTTTCCACATCTTCCTGCAGCTCCCGGACCTCCGGGTTGTCTTTCTCTGCAAGGTAGGCATCGACGAAACGTCGGTTGAGCTCTACATACTGGGAGGGGCTGAGCTCTTTGGATGAGGGTTTGTAAAGCCGCCGCGCAGACTGAATGAAACGCAGCGTCTTCCAGTCGGGTGCGTTCAGCGTGACGTTTCGAAGAGCCTCTGAGAGATGCCCGGTCAGGCGAACAACCGTAGCCTGTTCATCCTGGCGATAGTCTTCAAGCCAACGATCGTCAATGACGATCGGCTGGCCGAATTCAATGAGAACCTGGCTCCTGAAACGATGACGATGAATGTAGTTGAGTCCGCAGGGAATGATGGGGGCGGAAATCTTGCCGCGGTCAGCGATATTCAACGCAACGCGGGCTGTGCCGGTCTTTAGCCTTACGATCTGCGATTCAGCGTGACTGATGCCTTCGGGGAAAATTCCGACGCACTGCCCGGATTCGATAACTTCGTAGAGTTTGTCGAAGGAGCCCTGATTGTCGACAACACCATCGTGATCTTCGCGGCGATATACGGGTACGGCGCCACATGCATTCAGGACCGGAACCAGCATCCGGTAGTTCCAGAGCTTGGCACTAACAAGGAAGTGAAGTGGCCACCGCCCACACTTTGCCGTTAGCAACCAGCCATCCATCAACGCATTCGGGTGATTGCCAGCGAATATTGCCGGGCCGGAACCGGGCACATTCTCCAGGCCGACGACTTCAATTCGGCGGAAGAAGGTGTTGGTAACGATGCGAACCAGCGAGATAACCAATCGCTGCAACATCAGCGGACTCCGTTTCATTCCGGATCAGTCCACTGTGCGGCCCTGATGTACCCCTGTCAAACGACGAGGCGGACTAGTTGTTTCTGTCCGCGCCGTTTGCGATCCAGTTGCGAATCTCCAGTATGTCGCCGGCAGGAATAGCCTGTCGGGGAGGCGGCGGCATCACTGTACCTGTAATCGTAATCGCACCTTCAAGTTTCTGAATCAGGTAGCTGTTATCAGGGTCGTTTGGTGCAACTCTCATCAGTGCAGGTTGCTGGCTGCTTGCTACTCCGACCAGCTCGAGGAAGCTTGTATCGGCATCGCTAAGATTGAGGCCGGCCTGCGCACCTGCACCGGTGTGACAGCCGACCGTTGCACAGTTTGGCGTGAATACGATGGCCTGAATCTGGTCGAGTGTCGGTCCGATCACAACCGGAGTTGCAATCACGAATTGTGAAACAAAGTCACCGCCTGCAACTGTATTACCAGACGGGAACAGTCCGCCGAATTCGCCATCAAGTGCATTGTTGCCCAGATCCATAATGACGGATCCACCATTGCCGAGCAGACGGACTCTGTAGGTATCATCCTGCAATGCGACGCCGGTGAGGTCGAAAATCGCGCTCTGTGGGTTCATTGCCGGAACTGACACTCCGCCCGGTCCGGGTGTGATCGTTACATCGTTCGCCTGACCGAACACACCATCACCACCGCTTCCCTCAAGAATGAATGAATTGGTATCAACCGATGCTGCATTTAGTTCCCGGCTGAATCCGGCAACGATCTGAGTTGGAGCCGTCTGCAAGTTTGCGTTGGGCATAGGGGACAGTGACGTCACCTGAACCGGGGCAAGTACAACCACCCGGTCGTCGACTGCACCGTTGGCAATCCACAAGCGGATTGTGTCGATACTGGTCTGTGGCAACGCTCCGCCTGGCGGCATGATGCCACCGGTCGCAGCTGTACCTTCCAGCTTTTGCATCAGGTAACTATTCACAGGATCGAAAGCGGTGACGCGCAGGATACCGCCGTCCTGATCAGCCGGTATTCCCACCAGCTCCGCATAACTGTTTGCCGCTTCGAGATTGAGATTCGCGTCGGCACCAGCACCGGAGTGACACCCGACCGTCGCACACGAAGGCGTAAATACGTTTGCCTGAATCTCGGAATAATTCGGCCCGAACACCGGCGGTGGTGGTGGCGGCGGTGGTGGCGGTGGCGGTGGCGGCGGGGGAGGCGGTGGCGGAGGGGGAACTGTTGGGTTCCCGGCATTGAACTGGGCCACGCCGTCCTCGAAGGTTTCTACATTACAGGCAACAAGCGACACCGCAGTCACTGCGAATGCCAGCACGCTTTTTATAAAGAGAGAGAACTTCATAATGCTTGCCCGTGAATCTGATCAATAAGTGCGAAAAACGCTGATTTACGATGTTATCCACTGGCGACCGGCAAATCGTGACCACCGTCACAGTACTGGCTTTGGGGAGGGATGCAGGATTGGAAGCGTCTTGATCCGGCGACAGAATCGCCGCAACAGGCTTTACTTAATGCGGCCTGTCGGCTGGTGAATCAGGACCGAAGGTTGAGAAGCAGCTGTCCCTCGCTAAACATCTCAACGGCGCGCTGGACCCGATCCTCGGCTGACTCCCTGAAATACTTCGGTGCCAGTTGGTCAACGGCCCGAATCCTCGGGGCGAGGCCGGCCTGGTTGGCAATCTGGATAGCGAGGCCCGGTCTTGCGTTCAGTTCGAGAAGGAGCGGTCCACGATCGCGATCGACGACGATATCTGCCCCGATGTACCCGAGGCCTGTCGCGTCCGCGGAATGTGCAGCGATCTCAAGCAAGCCAACCCAGCGTGGAATTTCCACCGACATCAGGTCGGCTCCCGAGTCCGGGTGCTCGTATACGTTGCGATCAAACTGTATGGCATTGACCGGCCGTCCGTTGGACAGCGCAAGCCCCAGCCCAATTGCGCCCTGGTGAAGGTTTGCTTTGCCATCGGATGCGCGAGTCGACAATCGCATCATGGTCATCACAGGAAAACCCCGATAGACGATGACGCGAATGTCAGGAACACCCTCGACTGACAGGTTCTCATACAACGGGTCAGGTCGAATCAGTTCTTCAACGATTGCGACATCAGGCGTACCACCGAGACTGAAAAGCCCGGACAGAACGTTCGACGCGTGCCGCCGAATATCGTCTGTGGCCAGCTCCATGCCATTAGCCTTGAGGAACAGGTTTTCTCGTCGACTTGTAACAACAAGAATGCCTTTTCCGCCGCTGCCCTTGGCGGGCTTGATGGCAAAACCGGTATGCGGTTCGAGGAACCTGCCAAGGTCTTTCAAGTCGTGCTGAGTTCGAAGTGCGCCGATCAACCCCGGCGTTGCGATGCCTTTTTCCTGCGCCAGCAGCTTGGTCTTCAGTTTGTTATCGACCAGGGGGTAGAGGTGGCGTGGATTGTGTTCCGCAATCAGGTTGATATTGCGGTCGTTCATGCCGACGATACCGAGGGCACGCAATCTTCGTGGAGAGATGGCCACTGCCTAGTCGCTCCGGCGTGAAAATGCGCTGAAGCGGCGCAGCTCGAGTAGCCTGTAGCCGGTGTAGCTCCCGAGGAGCATGATCAGGGCCAGCGCAACAAACTGCAGGCCGATGAAGTTGAAGCTCAGGTGCCTGATCAGCGGGTTGGTCATCGCAAGGTAGGCGGCGACTGCGGTCGCAAGGCTGCCGGATCCCTGTATCGCCACTTCACGCCATCCCTCTTCCTCCCAAAGAATTGACATTCGCTCAACCGTCCATGAAAGAATAATCATCGGGAAAAATGTGATTTTCAGGCCTTCAGCCAGGCCCACCCGGTAACTGAATACGCTGAAGATCGCGATGATAGTGATGACTGTAATAATTACCGCTGATATTCGCGCAACGAGCAGCAGGTTCAGATGCGACATATAACTTCGAATCATCAGGCCCACAGCAACCACGAGCAGAAAACCGACGAGTCCGGTGACTAGGCTCGTCTCGATGAATGCCAACGCAATCAGCACCGGCATAAAGGTGCCGGAAGTTCGCAAGCCAACAAAGATGCGCAGAATGCAGACGACCAAAGCACCAATCGGCAGCAGCAGGATCGTTTTGAACATAGCCTGCTCTTCGATCGGCAGCGCATGAATGGAGAAACCAAGCCAGTTATCTGCCTCGCCTAGCGAGCTGGCAACCTGACCGTAGCTGGTCAGTTCCGAACGCAACATTGAAAAACTGAGATCTGATCCGAACCCGCCGTTCAGTTCGAGAACGTAACCCCGGGTCGGTTGCCACAGCATGAGAGGCAAGCTCCGCTCGTTCGTCTCAAGCGACAGCGGGAATACTTCGCTTCGATCGGCATCCCAGACCCGCAACATCGGTTTTAAATGCTGCCGGCGCCGCCCGTCTTCCAACACCAGGCCATATGCCGTGGTTGCCGGAATGCCGCGGCTCTGCAGCATGTCAGCCAGCAGGTCCGAGAGGTTATTCTCACCGGCCAGTTCCATCAGGAGTTGTTCGTTCTGCTGGCGGCCCGCTTCCCGGAACTGGCTCAGCAGCTGGCGAGTCAATGAGAACGGATCGGCAGAAAGACTGATCGCGCGATCAAGCACCGATTCAACGGCGGTGGCATAGGGCTCCTGCCAACTGGGTGGCTGCAGCGATGGCGGCGGCTCTTCCTCGAAATCGCCTGCGCTGCCGTCCCGTTCCAGGACTTCGACCCGGTAAAATAGTGTCTGTCGCCCGTTTGCCTCACGCACTGTCCATTGCGCAATCGGCAAGCCGGCGTCGTCTATGAAATTGAGGCCATATCCAGGAGATGCGCCACTTTCATCCAAAACCGAGAAGCCAGCCTGGTCAGTCGGGCGGCGCAAGTTGACCGACACCGGTTGATTTCTGGCAATAAACTGAATGCGTGCTTCAATCGACCAGACGGATTTTTCAACGCCCGGAATCCATGGCACGTCATAGGAATAGTGCCGGTGAAAGGACTGGCCCAACCCGAGTACGAGCAGCAAGCCAACAATGGCAAACAGGGATATCTGACGAGTTCGGGAAGATGGGCCGCTCATTTAATCAGGTTGCGTCGTATCGGTCTTGTGTATAGGACCTGGATACATCGACGACGTATAGGTCCAGGAGAAATGCCCGACCCAGCAGCACCGGGTAAGTCATTCGTCTTCTGTCAGTCAGCGTGAATTCGGTCGACTGCAATTGCTGGCCAAGGCGAATGTCGATTTCAACTACGAACCTGCGCTCGGCATCCTCCGAATATGATTGCCGGACCATCACTTTTCGCTTAATGGGCAATTCGAATCCAATTGGCTCATCCTCAGGTTCATGCTGAAAATTGAAGCGAACCCAGTCTTCTCCATCACGCTCGAACTCGACAACTTCGCTTGCGCTCAACGACGAGGTTTCCGCACCAGTGTCCACCCGCGCGCGAAAATTCCCACCCGGAGGATCCATGTAGATCCATTCGATCGCACCAATTATCTCTTTGTTGCCAATGGGGTTGTCGCTGGTCGCCGGACATTCGGGTGCCCGCGGTGTTTCCACTGGCGGTCGCTGCATGCGATCAACAGCCAGCTCAACGCGGTCAGCCTGGGTTACCAGGGATTCATCCAGGTTGCTCAGCAGCGGGCGGGTCTCCTCGAGGCTCAGCAGTAGCATCTCACATGCTTCCGCAAAAGATTCGTTTGCGGCTGGCGCGACGACCTCAACCGCGGGAACGTCGACAGCCTGGACGACAGCAGGCTCGGGCGCAGCAACAGGCACCAGGCTCGCGCACCCGCCAGCCAGAAACAATGACAGCAAAATCAAAGACCTGAATATCACCAAACGGAAAAGCTCCTGAAATCTCGCGTGGGGCGCGAGAATACACCGGTAAGTTGTCCGGCTGCATCCACTAGTTTAACAATCCGGCGGCAAGGATACTCAATCAATTTTAGGGTAGAAAAACACTAAGCCACTGATTTACAAGGTTATTGCTGTTAAACTGCCGCCTGTTTTGCCAATGAATTGAACGGGAACATAAATGTCAGCGTACACGCAGGAACTCACTGTCAACTGGGGAGAATCCGATCCCTTTGGCCTTGTCTATTATGCGCGTGAAGTGGCGTGGTTCAACGAGATCGAGCATGAACTGTTTCGCCAGATCGGCTATCCGATTAATCGCATGATTAATGAGGCGCGAAGTGCCTTCGTCATGGGTGAGATTCAGTTCCGCTTTGTCGGACCGGCCGCGTACGGCGACAAGGTGGAGTGTACGTTGACATTAATAGAAGTGCGGGACAAAACGGTTCTGTGGCACTGCAATGCAACCAACATGAAGACGGGCCAGCAGATTACCGAAGGAAAAGCGACTCGTGTCTATGCTGAAATCATGGATGATGGCAATCTGCGATCGCGACATATTCCGGATGACATTCGTGAAGCACTGAGCCAGTTTAAAGATAATAACGGTGAGAAAGCTTAAAGTCGTTTCAGGCTCGGACTTGTCGGCCCTGCACCCACACATTTTTTATGTTTTGTCGGTCGGCGTTGTAGATAATCTTTTGCAGGATGTCATCAGGCGAATCCAGATTTTCCCAGACAACCAGGTTTGATCCGGCAACTCCGGTGTCGACAAGCACGGCATCAAATTCAAAGTCCTGCCTGAATTGACCCACCTTGAGGCCGAGCGCGTTAGCGCCGCCCACGGTTGCCATCCAGAATGCTTCCCGAAAATCGATGCGCGATTCGGGTGTTCCTCTGTCGTCCGCCGCCATTCGTGGATTGACACCGTCCTCAAGTGCTCGCGATACGCCTATCGCTGACTGGCAATTGTGCAGAATGCTTGGACTCGGTCCACCGGAAATGTCAGTGCCCAAACCCACTTTAAGACCGGAGTCGAGCGCTTTGCGCAGCGGAAACACGGAATGTGAAAAGTACAGGTTCGACAATGGACAATGGGCGACGCTGCTCGCGCGTGCTTTTATCGTCGACATGTCCTCGTCGTCGATCAGGTTGGAATGAGCGAGAATGGTTTTGCCTGTCAGCAGTCCGATCCGGTCGAGGCTTTGCGTATCCTTCATGCCGTGGCGATCGATGACGTATTGATGCTCCCAGTCGCTTTCCGAGCAGTGGGTTTGTACGTGGCATCCATATTCGCTCACTATCTGTGCAAGACCGTGAAGCATCTCGTCCGTGCAGCTTGGAATAAATCGAGGCGTAACAGCAGGTAAAACAAGGGGCCGGCCATTGTTCGGAATTGCATTGATATGTTCGATCAGTTCCCTGGTGCCGTCCAGCCCGGCGGTAGTTGAATTGTCGCGATAGAATTCGGGACATTCGTCGATGTTGTCCATCGCAACCTTTCCGATGATCGCCCGTTGCCCTTTGTCATGGGCGATGTCCGCAAGAAGCGTCGTCGCCGCGACGTGAACGGTGCCGAAATACGCAGCTGTTGTCGTTCCGTTTGCCAGCAGGTTGTCGACCAACGACTCGTAGCTTTGCCGCGCAAAATCAATATCGTCATATTTGGCTTCGAGCGGAAAAGTGCGCTGCTGTAACCATTCGTTAAGTGGCATCTCCAGCGCCTTGCCCATTTGAGGCCACTGCGGCGCGTGAATGTGCAGGTCAACAAAGCCGGGGAGCAGGTATTGTCCCGGGCGGAGTTCGGTTAGCGTTCCTGCTTCCCTGGCCGAGGAAAGGATCTCCGGGTGCCGGGGGGAATTCTGCGGGCAAACCGTGGCGATCCTGCCATCACTGGTGACAGAAATCAGCGCGCCTGCAAGAACCTCTACTTCGCCAAATACCGGCGTGTGAAGTAGCGTGCCATGGATAACTATAGCGGCAGGAGCATCATGCATTGTCCGGATTCTAGCACCCCGCCAGCCGCTCAATCAGGGTAATTGCGGATACCGGGTGGCCCGGAAATAGCGGATAAATTCAGGAACTTATCTTCTCCCGGAGGGCGAAATGATTGTATTCGTAGGTGGCATCATAGGCGCCGGGAAATCCACAGTTGCGAAGGGGCTTGCTCGCCATTTCGGCTTTCCTTACTACGATGTGGATGAAATAAAAAAGCGGGTATTTCGCAAAGATCCGGACTACGCAAAAAACATTGCGGAGGGAATTCCATTCAGTGACGAACTTCGCCGGGAAGTGTTCAGGCAGGTGTTCGACGATCTTGAGAGCCTTGTTGGTGAGCACCCGCATATTGTGGTGGATGAGACCCTGCACAAAAGAGAGATCCGGCATTTTCTCTATGAAGAAGCGCAACGCATTGCAGGAGGCTTCATAGTCATCTGGGTGCAGGCGCGCGAGGAGGTCATCATCAGGCGTCTTGGTGCACAGAAGCGAACTGGCCACCTGCTGAATGATCCGCTCCCATTGCACAACGCATTCAAGCGCGCATTCGAAGAATATGATCGCTGTGTCATTGACTGCCACAATAACGGGCGGGTTGAGGAAACCGTTGCTGACCTGGTAAATCTCTTCGAAAATGTCGCAGAACTGGCACGCCGATAGACCGGAAGCCAGTTTCTTCGTGGCGGAAGAACGTCTGCAGCGACCAATCATCCTGGTTCTGATCTCTGTAGCCATTAGGTGATATCCTTTCGGCCGATCCGGACATTTGACTTCGACCCAGGCACAAGGTCTTCAGCTGATGAGTATTTTTGAAATAGCGGCGATCCTTATCGGCCTGTCTGCGTTTTTCGGATACCTCAATCACAAATTCCTGCGGCTGCCACACACTATTGGTCTGGTCGTCATCGCGTTGACCGCGTCTCTCGCTATTGTCATTCTCGAATTAGTCCGGCCCGAGACGAATGTGTCAGAGAGCGTGACCGGTGTTCTCCTCGGCATCGATTTTCATGATGCCGTAATGAACGGCATGCTCAGTTTCTTGCTTTTCGCGGGCGCATTGCATGTCGACTTTTCGGTGTTTAGATCCCAATCGCTCGCGATTGGACTCATGGCAACCCTCGGCATCATGATTTCAACCTTCCTGATCGGCTGGGTGACGTGGTTGCTACTCAACTTCTTCAACATCGAGACGCCTTTTATATGGGCGCTCGTTTTCGGCGCATTGATTAGTCCAACCGATCCAGTCGCCGTCCTGGGTCTTTTTAAAACCGTTCACGTTCCGGAGACGCTTGAGGCAAAGATGGCTGGCGAGTCATTGTTCAACGATGGCGTTGGCGTGGTCGTCTTCACCGTTGTCCTTACGATTGCAGCCGGAAGTGGCGGCCACGGCGGAGAAGTGACAGTAATGTCTGTTGCGAGTCTGTTCGTGACCGAGGCAGTCGGTGGAACGGTTCTCGGACTACTTGCGGGTTACATTGGCTACCGTGCAATGCATCACATTGACGAGCACAATCTTGAAGTGATGATTACGCTGGCGGTGGTAATGGTGACCTACGTGGTGGCGCTGCGCCTGCACCTGAGCGGTCCGATTGCCATGGTCGTTGCCGGCCTGCTGATTGGCAACAAGGGAATGCGATTTGCGGTTAGTGAGAATACTCGGGACCATATACGCACGTTCTGGTCATTGCTCGATGAAATCCTGAATTCGGTCCTGTTTCTCCTGATCGGGCTTGAAGTACTGGTTATCGCCCAACGCGCCGACCATATTGGTGTTGCGTTGCTGTTGATCCCCGTGACACTCGCTGCCCGTTGGGCCGCAGTTTTTGTTCCCATTACCATTCTGTCCAGGTGGCGCTCGTTTACCAAAGGTGCCATCCCGATTCTGACCTGGGGTGGCCTGCGTGGTGGAATTGCCGTTGCGCTGGCCTTATCTTTGCCGGTCAACGAATATAAGCCCACCATCCTGACAATTACCTATGCTGTCGTATTGTTCTCGATCATTGTGCAGGGACTGACAATCAAGATGCTGGTGGAGCGCACGGTGTCCCGGGGATCAATCGACGACGATATGGAAGTGAATGTTGTTTAACTGGCTAGGCAACCTGTTTGGCAGGCGCACTGCCGTTCAGTCGAAGCGCCATAATCCGGTGCTGGACTTCGCCGTGCAACGTGCCGCAGAGACCTATAACGAAATACCGCTGAAGGAATTCATTGACGAAGAACGGCGAGCAAAACTTGCGCGCGAGCTATTCCTTGAGGTTAACCGGATCTGCGCGACGGCAGATCCATTAACGGAATGCCGGGAGCATCTTGTCGCGACAATGTTGAAATTCGCGTCGTACCAGGTATTGGTTATCCCGCCAGAGCCCAAAGCGGACCCGTCGGGACTGCGCGCGCAACCTGGAATTACCGGGGAACTTCGGGAGCACCTGGTCGGACTGTGTGCAAAAAACGATGTTTTGCGATCGACGATGTTTGAGATTACGGATTCCGATGATTTCGACGACCTTTGGGAAATATTGCAACGTTTGTACTGGGAATCGTTCTGGCTGCTCGAAACGTTAAATGCTACCAGGATCGGGTTGAAGGACTCAGTTGAACATCACGACTGGTACCCCGAGTTTCTCTACGCAACCTGCGTCAGTCTTGAGCATACCTATCGGTGGGAGCTTGAACTGCCACCGGCCTTTGACGAAAGCATTGCCAGGGATGCGGCCAACGTATACTCGGTCTTCGCCGATATTGTTCTCTCCGGCGCGGCGGACCCTGGGCTTGAATGGCGTGACTACTGCCGGGGGATGAATGTTCCAACGCCGGATTTTGACGAGTCAATGCGATGAGTCGTTCGAAATGGCAGTCCCCGGTGGCGCTGCTGATGCTGATGAGCATCGCAATGCCCATCGCATTCAATACCTGGAACGCCCTGCTTAATAACTTTGTGGTTGAGCGGGCTGCGTTCACGGGTGTTGAAATCGGCATACTGCAGAGCCTGCGGGAAGTTCCTGGTTTCATGGCATTTACTACGGTGTTTGTCTTGTTGCTTATCAGGGAGCAGACATTCGCCGTTTTTTCCCTGGCCTTGTTGGGAGCTGGCGTAGCCGCAACAGGTTTCTTCCCGACGGTGTACGGCCTGTACTTCACCACGGTTATCATGTCGCTTGGGTTTCATTATTTTGAGGCCGTAAAGCAGTCTCTTTCCTTGCAGTGGCTATCGCACGATGAGGCGCCGCAGGTTCTCGGCAAGCTGATTTCAGTGGCGGCCATAACTTCACTGATCATTTACGGCCTGCTATGGATTCTTCTCGAAATCTTCGAAATGGATTACCTGTGGCTTTTCGTGATTGCCGGCACAATATGTGCGGCGCTCGCTGTCGTCATGTGGCTCGGTTTTCCGCATTATCCAAGCAAGACACAGCAGCACAGCCACATTGTGGTAAGAAAGAGGTACTGGCTTTATTACGCACTGACATTCTTCTCCGGAGCGCGGCGCCAGATATTCATGGTGTTCGCCGCGTTTTTGATGGTGGAGAAATTTGGCTATTCGGCTGCGCAGCTAACGCTGCTTTTCCTGATCAACTACGCCTTCAACTGGCTGTTTGCAGAAAAAATCGGTGTCGTGATCAGGAGAATAGGGGAGCGCAATGCGTTGACCATCGAATACGTCGGCCTGATCCTGATCTTCTCCGCCTACGCATTCGTTGAAGATCCTTACCTTGCGGCCGGGCTCTACATTGTCGATCACATGTTTTTTGCCTTATACATTGCGATGACAACGTATTTTCAAAAAATTGCCGATCCGGCGGACCTGGCCAGCAGCGCTGGCGTCTCATTCACAATCAATCACATTGCAGCTGTCATCGTTCCGGCGGCACTTGGGCTTGTCTGGGTTTCGTCCAATGCCGCTGTATTTCTGATCGGAACCGCTTTCGCCGTTTGTTCTCTGGTTCTCGCGCGGAACGTGCCGGACCGTCCGGCGCCTGGCAACGAAGTCCGATTCGGGAAAATCGAACTGGCAGAAAACAAGATCTAGTCGAACGTCGCGTTGTCTTTGAACTGGACGCCGTTCGCCAGCGTTTTGTGTACCGGGCAGCGTGTTGCTATCTGGGCCAGACGCTTCCTTTGTTTTTCATTGAATTCTCCCGATATGTGGACGTTGCTCGTGATGTGCTCGATAAAGCCCGTCGGATCATCATCACAATGCTCGCAATCATCTGCGTGAATGTTTGAAAACTCGAACGAAGCTCTGACAGATTCGAGCACCATTTCCTTGTGCCGACAATACATCGCGATGGTGATGCAGGTACAGGCAGCGAGCGAGCCCAGCAACATTTCGTAGGGGTTTGGCCCGGTATCGGCGCCTCCAGCACTGGCAGGCTCATCGGCACTCCATTGATGCCGGCCGTTCGTTATTGATACTTGAGTACCTGATTTCAATTCCGCAGATACCTGGCTCATCGTCATTCTCCTTGTTTAGTTTCGGATTGCCTGCTGCTCCACTCTGCTAGGATTGCGGCAATGGAATTGGTAATAACCGCTACCGTAGCATTTGTTCTCGCCGGTTTTGTGAAAGGCGTGCTTGGCTTTGGTTTTCCGATCATAGCGCTTGTTGTTCTTACGCTTACGATTGGTCTTTTGGATGCGCTCGCCCTGATCGTCGTTCCGACCCTGGTGACCAATGTCTGGCAGGCTGTGGCAGGCCCGCATCTCCGCGAAGTACTTGACCGGATGTGGCTGTACTTTTTAGTAGCAATGGCTGGGGTGCTTATCGCTTCGCAGTTTCTGGCCGTAGTGAACGTTGATTTGTTGACTGCTTTTCTTGGCACGATTCTTTTTATTTTTGCGCTGTCGAGAATTTTCAATGTACATATCACCGTTCCAGAAAACCGGGAAACGGCACTTTCACTGGTACTCGGTTCTGTAAATGGTGTGATTACCGGCCTCACCGGCACTTTCATGGTGCCATCAATTCTTTATATGCAGGCGCTCGGATTTGGCAAGGATATGCTGGTGCAGGCAATGGGCGCCTTCTTTGCGCTATCCACTTTGATGTTGACAATTTCGCTAGGCAGTAACGGCCTTATTTCGGGGAATGAAGCGACACTGTCCGCGGTAGCGCTGATCCCGTCATTTGCAGGCATATTCGCAGGCCGCTGGACGCGACAGCAAATCGACGAAGAACAGTTTCAAAAAATATTCCTGTACGCTGTGCTGGCACTGGGAGCGTACCTGGTCTGGCGCTCAGCCCGGGTTTTGTCCTGATGATGCCTGTGGAATTGCGCTTGGCGGTCGGGTCGTTAACAATCCGGATCATAATTGACGAATCGACATGCTTGGGGGAATCCATTGAAAACACTTAACATCGTCGCAAGCCTTGCAGCCTGTGCAGTTGTTTTCGGCTTCACTGCAGAATTTGCTGATGCCCGGCAAGGTATGAGTGCTGAGCAGCGTATGGAACGCGCGCAGAGGCTGGCGGCTGCGGAAAACCCGCTTCAGGCGAGTGATTCGGTGTGGATTGAAGAGCTGACATATATGGAAGTCCGGGATCGGATCGCGGATGGGGCATCAACGGCTATTGTTTCGACCGGTGGCATTGAGGAAAACGGGCCATACCTGGCTACCGGAAAACACAACATTATTCTCGAAGCGATATGCCCCGAAATTGCCCGTGAACTTGGAAACGCTTTGTGTGCGCCAATAGTACGATTCGTACCTGAGGGTGATCTCAATCCTTCCTCCGACATCCTGTTTACCCCCGGCACCTTTGGCGTTCGGGATGAGACCTACGTTGCATTGCTCGATGACATCGCGACGAGTCTGAAACTACACGGCTTTAAAGATATCGTTTTTATTGGCGACAGCGGCGGTAACCAGCGCGGCATGAAAGCGGTGACAGATTTGCTGAACGAGCGTTGGGCGGACAGTGGTGTTCGGGCTCATTTTATCCTGGAGTTCTACACGCCCGGGTGGGAAGACACCGAGAATTACACCCAGGAAGTGCTGGGCGCCAGAGAGACGAAACGGGATGGTCATCATGACGACATGTGGGTCACCGCGATGATGATGGTCACGGATCCTGAGTCTGTGCGTTACGAGCAACGGGTTGAGGCGGGCCTTGCATCAATCAACGGATTCGATATCTCTGATCTGGATGAGACCATTGAACTCGGCAAGAAGATGGTCGCCTATCGAGCCACCAATGCGGCGACAGCGATCAGGAAGTCGATTGCCGCAGAATAGGCTCGCAACGGAAATCTAACTACCCGAAATACATCAACTGTATTGGATAGAAAAGGACGCTATGTCTCTCGAAGAAAAAAGAACCACTGGTGATTCATCGTTGATTGAGAAGTTTTTCGGCGGCAACCTCGTCCTGCGAATTGCCATAGGAATCGCAGTCGGTGTAGTTCTGGCGCTGGTCTGGCCATCTGCGGCGAGATCCGCAATGTTGCTGGGTAACTTATTTGTGCAGGCGTTGAAGGCGGTCGCACCCGTTCTCGTTCTGGTGCTGGTTGCATCAGCACTGGCGAATCAGAAAGCAGGGCATCACGCTCAGCTCAGACCGATAGTTATTCTCTACCTGGTCGGTACGCTCAGCGCCGCGTTTCTTGCCGTTATGATGAGTACCTTTTTTCCGACCACGCTCACGCTAAGCGTTACCGATGTCGCAATGAGCCCGCCGCAGGGAATTGGCGAGGTCCTGAATAATCTTTTGTACAAAATCGTCGATAACCCGATTAGCGCTGTCATGAATGGTAACTTCATTGGCATACTCGTTTGGGGCGTGGCGCTTGGCCTGACGATGCGCCATGCTAATGAAAGCTCCCGATTGATGCTGGGCGATCTTTCGCATGCCATAACCATGATTGTGCGAGTCGTTATACGCCTGGCGCCAATAGGAATTTTTGGGTTAGTCGCTGGAAATATTGCTGAGTTTGGCTTCGACGCGTTAAAAGGTTATGCGCGAATTCTGACCGTGTTGCTTAGCGCTATGCTGATCATGGCGTTAGTCATTAATCCGCTGATTGTTTTCGTCAAAACTCGCAGAAATCCATACCCGATTGTATTCACAGCCCTGCGGGATAGTGGGATCACCGCTTTTTTTACCAGAAGTTCGGCAGCCAACATCCCGGTAAACATGGCGCTTTGTGAGCGACTCAAGCTGGATGAGAACACCTACGCTGTATCAATTCCGCTGGGCGCCACAATCAATATGGGCGGGGCGGCAATTACGATTACAGTACTGACGCTTGCGGCGACCCACACTCTTGGTATCGAGGTAGATATTGCTACCGCGCTTTTGCTGTCAGTCGTGGCAGCACTATCAGCCTGTGGTGCATCAGGCGTTGCCGGAGGTTCTCTGCTGCTGATACCACTGGCCTGTAGCCTCTTTGGGATTCCCAACGACATCGCTATGCAGGTTGTCGCCGTTGGATTCGTCATCAGCATCCTGCAGGACTCTGCCGAGACGGCACTTAACAGTTCGACGGACGTAGTGTTCACAACGGCCGTGTGCGGAATACCCGATTCTCATGATTGGTCCGCCAGTGAGGATTGATGTAGTTGGCTGAAAACGGTGACCAGGACAGTTATCTATCTAAGATCTATGTCGTGTTCGATCCAGGCCTTAAGACACGCTGCCATGCTGGTCCACCCACCGCAGTTTTCGTGTGATCCTTTGAGTCCGTCGGCGTCAGTCTTCCAGCCTTCCTCACTGATTGACAGCATGGTGTTGCCATCATCCAGTGCTTCAAATTCGAATATGACCTTAACGGGATAGGACTCACTGACGGTTTTTTTCCAGACTTCAGAATCGAGAGTCAGCTCGATCAGTTCATTGGTGACGATTCTATTCACTGTGACGGGCAATTCGATTTCATAGTGAGCCCAGCGCCAGCGAATTTCTGCGCCTTCTTCTAAGTCTCCGCTTGCCTGGTTAGTGAAGTAATTGCAGAGCTTGTCGCTGGATATAACGGCGTCAAATACCTCTGCCACCGGTCGAAGAATCCTGGTTTGTACCGTGTAGTTGCGTGCCATGTCCGTGCCTCCTTGAGCGTTCGTGTCGCTGCTTGCAAAATACGTTATAAAAATATAACATGTTTGTCAAATGGCAAAGCGAATGAAACAGTCTCGGGAATGGGAAAATCAGGACGACCTGGTGTTCAAAGCCCTTGCAGGCCCTGACCGCCGTCAGATTCTCGACCTGCTAAGAGATGCACCGATGACCACCGGCGAAATTGGCAAGAATCTTCCGCATCTCGATCGAACAACGGTAATGCAACACCTGCGTGTGTTGGAAAAGGCCCGCCTGATAATCTCCAAAAAAGAAGGGCGGTGCCGCTGGAACTACCTGGACGTCAGCCCGATTCAGCGCATTCATGAGCGCTGGATCAGCAGCTATGCAGCTCCGTCGGCCGGCTTCCTCACCAGGCTACAGGCAGATATAGAATCTTTATAATCATGAGCTTAGGCGTGAATTCCGAGCGGGGTAACTGAGAATATGCAGCTACTAGCCCGCGTAGATTACGAATTCACGCAGGCTGTTGATGGCGGATTGCTGGTTGTCCCAGAGCTCGAATCCGGACTGAAGCGGGCCGGAAGTCAGTATTCGCAGGTCTCTCGCCTCTGCGATTAACCTGATCTGATCGATAGTCACTTCATAGTACGCAGTTGCTGCGGACGCAACCGGGCTGACATAAGTTGATTCACTGACGCCAATCACACTGCCGTCCCAACCGGCAATCGTCAGCTGTAGCGGTTCGCCATCGGCAAAAAAATCACGGACTCACACCCATCGCGTTGGTGGGATGGCGGCCACAGACAGGAGCGTTTGGAAACGCCGTATTGAATTGAACATGGGCAGGTATTCCCGGCTCAATTGCCTCTAAACTGTGTCCACCTTGCCTCACAAATCGACGTCAATCAGTCTTGTGAAACCCCTATTCGGGCTATAATAAGGGCTTAATCATTGGGTTAGATGCAATTCTCGGACAATTCCTTCGCGACGCTTGTCGGCGGCACCATCCAGGGAGTCGTCATGGACCACGATGATATGCAGTCCGGAGTTTTCGCCCTCTCGTTCCTGGACGTTGTAGCCACGAGCCTTCAGGTCATCGGCTATGGCCTGTCCGGGGTCTGCGGAAATTTCCACACGCACCATTTCGCCGCGTGCAACGATATTGGGATGGTCCACGGCCTCCTGGGCCGACATACCCCAATCGAGAACGCCCACAATCGTTTTCGCGACGTAGGCGGGAATTGAATTGCCCCCCGGTGAGCCTGTCACCATGACAATGTCTCCCTCTGAATCGAAAACCATGCTTGGAGACATGGAAGAGCGTGGTCGGCGTCCCGGGGCAATGGCGTTGGCGGGTCGGCTTCCGTCCGCTGGCACTTCGCGGGCAAAGTCAGTCATTTCGTTGTTGAGGACGAATCCCGCAGCCCACCGTTGCGAGCCGAACGGAGCTTCGACAGTTGCGGTCATTGATACAGCGTTGCCGTCGCCATCGATAATCGAAAGATGAGTTGTGCCGGCCGCTTCCTCTGTGGTGTCCGGTGCCCACAAAGCAGCGGCAGAATCCTGATGCAATACCAGGCCCGGATCTCCCGGTGTTGGCACGGCGCCAGGCTCGAATCTCTCGGTGGCGCGGTGCTTCAGGTATAGCGGATCAAGAAGGTCGTCCAACGGAATATCAATTTCATCGGGGTCGCCAAAATAGTGATCACGATCTGCGTAGGCAAGGCGTTGCGCGTCGACGAATGCTGCGACCCGGTCAGCCTGATTTGCCGCGTTTGCCGCGAGATGATCATAGAGCCCGGCGATCATGATCTGGGCGCCGCCTGACGATGGTGGTGACGACGTGCAAATCTGCATATCACGAAAAGCGCCACAAATAACCGGTCGCTTCATGACCTGGTAGTTGGCCATATCTTCAAGGGTCAGCGCGCCGCCATTTGGCTCGGCCTGTGCCGCCGCCACTATAGTCTCGGCAATCTCACCTGCGTAAAAGGCGCTGATTCCTTCCTCGGCAACCCGGGTGAGGGTGTTGGCGTACTCCGGGTTTTTCAAAAGGTCTCCCGCCTTTAACGGTTCACCACCGGGATAGAAATAGGCCGCAGTCCCCGGATTCTTTGCCAGCCGACTGCGCTCCGCCATCATCGGCAGGTAGTTGGCGAGCCGCGGCGATACTTCGAATCCTTCCGTCGCCAGCCTGATGGCGGGCTCAAGGATTTCTGCCCAGGCCAGTTTGCCGTGCTGGTCGTGGGTATCCTTATACAAGGCAATTGCGCCCGGAACGCCGACAGATTTGCCACTCTGCCAGGATTCGAAATAGTTCATGACCTGGCCGTCACGCATGAACATATCCACCGTTGCACCGGCGGGAGCAGACTCGCGACCGTCATGAAAAAAGAGACTCTCTTCGGTGCTGTCATACACAAGCATGAAACCGCCACCACCAAGGCCGGAGCTTTGTGGTTCGACGAGTCCGAGCACCGCATGAGCTGCGATAGCCGCATCCACCGCGTGACCACCTTTCTCCAGCATCTCAATCGCTGCCGCCACGGCGTGCGGATTGGCGGCAGTCGCCATCGCAATTCGTGCTTCTGTGCCGGCGGGTTCGGCGGCCGGATGTTCCGGTCCGGAACAGGCGTAAAGGAAGAACAGGGCAAACAGGGAGAGCAGGTGCTTCATTGATTGGATCCTTGGAACCTGGGTCTGGCAGAGAACAAGCGGTGCAATATACCTCAATTCCCCGGCGCACAATCGCCAGAGCATTGGACTCGCGGCGGCCTTAGGTACTTCTCCGAATTGCTCGTCGCATGATTTTCATTAGGATGTCAATTTTCCTTTTCCATTCAATGTTTTATCCAAACATGAATCCATACGGTGAGCATTCCCACACAAGAAAACCGATACCGGACGGAAGCATATTCTCGGAAGCGACGGGCAGGGAAACACCTGTAGTCACCTATACCGTTTCGGCCAGGGGAAAATCTGCCGATGTGCCGGTTTTTGCATTCCTGCGACGCCAGTACGGCAATATCCCGCTGCAGGAAATCGAAAGTCTTTTCGGATTCGTGCAACGCTCGACGCTTTACGGTGGGCGAATGTTCAACGATCGCGAATTGTCGGATCGTGATGTGGGGCAGCTGAATAATGCGGGAATTGGCGTTCGTATTCCGATGTCAAACCACTTTGTAGAAAAATCGGAATACGAAAAAAGTCGGCCCATTCTGGATCGTTTCCACGCAACCATTAATTCGATCATTATTACGAATGATGACCTGGCTCGCTGGATTCGCCGGGACTACCCTCGCTATTCGCTGGATGGTAGCGTGATCAAGAATCTCAAGACTCATGAAAAGATTAGCGCGGCACTCGATGTCTATGATTCGGTGGTTCTGCCGATGCGCCTTAACGAGGACCTGCCATTCCTCGAAAAGATCGAGCAGAAAGACAAGATCATACTTTTTGCGAATGCAGGCTGTGCCTTAACCTGCCCGTCCAAACTCTGTTATCAGTCAATTTCCAAACTGAATAAATATGAGGGCGGAAAATTTCAGTGCTCACAGCCGCTCAAGGAACGAGATCTGCTCGGCATGGTCGACTTCCCCCTGGAACCCTATATGGATATAGGCTTTCGGCACTTCAAACTGCTGCGTTCGCGCCCCAATAATATGACCGGATTCTGAACCGGGGACGTCGCAAGGTGACTGCTTTTGACGGCCAATTGCTGTGATAAACTGCACCGCCGTCGATAATCTCGTCCACGAGCTGCCGGAGTTCCACGCCAATCATGCCTCTTTTCAAGCGAACACTAAGCGAATTTCTGTTCAGGCGATTCGTTCTGAAACACTACGGGTCAAACCTCCTGGTTGACCTGCAACTCGACGCGAAAAAAGACACCATCGAATACGTCAAGGCCAACATGCCTGATGCGCCGTATTTCGAGAAGCACCCACAGTTAGTGAAGCACGCGGTGCACGAGGCATCGTTGCCCGGTCTGTACCTCGAGTTCGGGGTTGGACGCGGAAAATCGATTCGCTGGATTGGCGCTGACGCAGGACGAACTGTCTATGGTTTTGACTCGTTTGAAGGGATTCCGGAATACTGGAACGGCAATCCGATTGGTGCATTTTCGCAAAAGAAACTGCCAAAGGTGCCGGACAACGTCAGCTTTCAAATTGGTATGTTCGACAAAACCATTCCGGGATTTCTGGAGGAGCACAGTGATCCGGTGGCCTTCCTGCACGTTGACTGCGATTTGTATTCTTCAACCGTGACAATATTCGAGGCATTCGGCTCACGCCTGCAACCGGGTGCAATCGTATTGTTTGATGAGTACTACAATTTTCCGCGCTGGCAGCAGCACGAGTACAAGGCGTTCCAGGAATTTGTGGAGAGAAACGGCGTCAAATATGAATATATTGGTTACTCAGTGACCGGCCAGCAGGTCGCCGTTCGAATTCTCGAAAACCCAATTTTTGCTGACGGATAAAATTCTGTATTACATTGGCTTATGGTGAATTCCGGCGAATTTACCATAAGTTCTCAAATCACAAATATCCTTACTCTCGCGCCTCAGTTTGCGCTAGACTTCATCGAACGCACCCAATAAAAACGATAACAGGGAAAGCGTTTTGCTCATGTCCGATTCCAAACCTGCGTGGCGCCGTAGTGGGGCCGCTTCTGTCATTCTTGCAATTGCTCTAAGCAATATCGCGTTCGCGTCCGGCTGGGCGCCGTTTGCCAGCGACGATCGTGCGACCGTATTTCGCGGCGGCACCACTTCCGTACTGGACGGAGGTGCACTGAGCGTTCTGGACAATGACTGGGATATTGAACGCGACCCGATGACGGCCATACTAACCAAGAAACCGAAACACGGTGACGTCGTGCTGGAGGATGACGGCACCTTTGCTTATCAGCATGACGGCAAAAGCAAAAAAAAGGACGACGAGTTTAGCTACCGGGCGTTCGACGGGACTGGATATTCGCGAGATACCAAGGTTCGGATAAAGGTTGAAAAGTCACCCAACAATCCACCGTTTACCACCGGTAACCCCGGCGCTCAGGAGGCTGTCGAAGGCGTTCGTTTCTCTTTGGCGCTCGCCGCATACTTTGGTGATCTGGACGAAGATGACCGCCTGCGATTCTCGGCAAGTGGTATGCCCGGCGGTCTGGATATCGATCGTGATAGTGGCCTTTTGTCCGGGACAACAAGAGCGTCAGACGCCAGAGATGCTCCCTACAATGTCACTATATCGGCGACCGATGAAGGTGGTTTAAGCGCTTCGTTGAACTTCGCTATGAAAGTATTGCCTGAACCCCGGGCGGACCTGAAAGTCACGGCAAGCATCGCAGTCAACCCGGTGTCGGTTGGGGAAGCGGCGCAATGGAGTATCAACGTCGAAAACCTGGGGCCGGCCAATCTGAACCAGGGCGAACTTATCGCGGAGTGGATAACCAGCGGCGCGAATCTCTCGCTGACTCAACCGCAAGGTTGCAGCCTGTCCGGGAACAATTCCAGGAACCCGACTATCCGTTGCCCACTGGACGGGCTTACGGCTCGGACGACGTCGACGTTTAACGTGCAGGGCACGCAAAGCATCGACGGTGACTATTCATTGATAGCCGTCGTTCAGGCTGATGATCCTGTCGTGGGAAACAACGCGGCGGTGGAAGGCGCACAGGTAGTAGCAGCATTCAGCGAAGGACCTGCCCAGATTCTGAATGAGGCGGCCGGCGGACTGCGAAGTGCCGATCTGAATGGTGACGGACTAAATGATGTTGTCGTGACGACAGCGAACAAAACAGTCGTCTTTTTCAACAGCGGCAACAGGTCGCTGACAACGCCCGGACAGTCCCTGGGATCAAACAGTGGCGGCAACGATGTCGAAATTCTCGACTGGAATGGCGACGGTGACGTTGACATCGCCGTTGCTCGCGGATCTAAACCGGCGGCTCGTATCTACATAAATGACGGCAACGGCGGCATTGAGGGAACGCAGGACATCAATTATTCGGGTGTCGGCAACGCGCTCGCGGCAGGTGCTGCCGATTTTGACCGCGACGGCGACGAGGACCTCGTGCTGACCGGGACCGGTGGTTCGGTTGTGATTAGAAGCTCCGGCGGAACCGGTTTCTCCAGCAGCTCGTTAGCTGCCGGTCCGGGACTGGATGTCGCGGTAGCTGACATTAACAACGACACCAATGCGGATATCATCATCGTAGAGTCCGGTAACCGATCGGTCCGTCTCTTGAGAAACTCCGGAAATGGTCGCGATTACAGCTCGCAGAGTTTGCAACGAGGCAGTGTTGCCGGAGTTTCGGCCGCCGATCTGGACGGAGACGGTGACGTTGACCTGTTGCTTGCGATCGATGGTGACGATCTCGAAGTACCTGAAAGTAAGATTCTGATACAGCGGTCGGACGGGACATTCCCGGCAGGCGATAGTATCGGCGCATCGCCGCTGAGCAAACTGGTATCCGGCGATGTTGACGGTGATTCAATCGTAGATATTGTTGCGGTGAACAACGCGGGTGTTCACCAGGTGTACAGCGGAAAACCAGGCGGCGGTTTTGAGTTGAATCCAGAGCAGATTGTCAGCGACGGAATGCGTCGCGGCATACTTATCGACTTCAATAATGATCAGTCTCTGGATCTGATTCTTGGAGGACGGGAAGCCGGTGTTTTCGAAATTCATGCGAACAACGGTATGGGACGCTTGGGATTGGGAGATCGAGTGGCACCGACCGTGACGCTTATCGGGCTTCCGTCGATCAGTCTCGCTGCCGGTGAACAATATATTGAAGAGGGCGCATCCGCGGTGGATGATATTGACGGAGACGTGACCGCGTCAATAACTGTCAGTGGCAATGTGAACACGACCGTGGTGGGCACCTATACCGTGAATTACCTGGCCAACGACAAAGCGGGCAACCAGGGTGCCACTGTGCGAACCGTGCAAGTTGGCGTCAACCAGGGTGTCGGCGGTGGCGGTGGCGGCGTGATGTCACCAGCATTCCTGCTGTTGCTGTCGTTATATGCTGCCAGCCTTGTTCATCGTCACCGCAGCCGCTGCCGAAAGCTGGCCTGATTCGTGGGTGAAGGGATAGGCGATGCGGCATGCCAGGCTCCCTGACACAAGGTTTCTCTTCTTTTCTGGAAATGCAGCCGGGTACGGAGTTGGGCTCATCCGACTGGCATCGTATTAGTCAGGAAGACATAAATGCATTCGCCAAGCTCACCCGGGATGAAGATGAGTACCATATAAACCCTGAGTGGGCCCGGCAGCATTCTCCTCTCGGCACGACGATTTCATTCGGTTTTTTGACCTTGTCGATGCTGACATTTTTCTCTCACCAGGTTTTTGCAGAAATTGGTGTGGAGTCCGATGACGGCACGCAGCTTTTCAATTTCGGTTTCAACCGGGTGCGCATGCCGGAGCCTGTGCCGGCCGGCGCGAGAATTCGCGGACAATTTACGTTTGACGGCGCGAGAACGCGAGACGCCGGCGGCTTAGAGATCACAGTCAAAGCTGTGGTCGAAATTGAGGGAAACGACCGACCCGCCGTCGTGGCAGACTGGCTTTTCGTCGCGGTATCAGCGGATGTTACTGGCTGACCGGTCCGTTCTGCAACGCGTCCCTGGTCAGTTCGACAATCAGGTCGACCTCGTCCGAACCCACCGAGAACCTTGGCGTAAAGCGCAATGACCGGGCTCCGCCATGAATGACGCCAAGTCCGCGCTTGCGCAGATAATCTTCGGTGCTGTTGGTGCCATAAACTTTGTACCGTTCATTCAGTTCGCAACTGAATAACAGGCCGGTTCCCTGGACGCCGGTGATTGCGTCGCCGAGTTCGTCCCCAAGCTCTTCCATTCGTGCGACCAGCTCTTTGCCTCGATCACGAATGTTTGCGCGCAGCTCTGGAGTAAAGCTGCCAAGGACCGCAACGGCAACGTCGAGACCGCGCGGGTTCGTTGTCATCGTGTTGCCGTACACTCCGTGACGAAACACGGCCGCGGCTCTCTCTGATAGTGCCAGTACAGACAACGGAAACTGGCCCGCATTCAGCGCTTTTGAATAGGACTCCATATCAGGCGCATCCAGTCCTTCGAAGCCGGGATAGTCGACGATCGAAAGCGTGCCATAGGCGCGGAGTCCAGCCTGGATTGAATCGATGACGAACATTGAACCATGCTCCAGGGTCAGTTCCCTGGCGCGTTTGTAAAACGCAGGTGCGATCGGCTGGCCCGGATTGCCCTCACCCATAACCGGCTCCATGAAGAAAGCCTCAATGAACTCTCCATCTTGCTCGGCTTTTGCATAAGCAGCCTCCAGCCCCGCGATATCGTCCGGTTCGACCGTCAGCAGGTAATCGTCGTCACGAAAAGACGCAAGGTACTTACGGTATTCGCCAAGGGTCGAATCCGAGTAACGAGCGGGACGTGCCGTACGCCCGTGAAAACTTCCCTTGAGTGTGATGCCGCGGATCTTGCAGCCATCGTATCTTGCTCCGGGGTCAGTCAGGTTCTTGGTATTGATGTCTGCGAGTCGGGAAGCGACTGAATTAGCCTCAGACCCGCTGTTGAGGCAAAGATATTTCGCAAATGGTGAGCCACCGCGTGTATGGCCGATTTCCTTATTCAGGCTCTCTGTGAAATCCAACTGACTCACACTGGCAGTCATTACGTTTGCCATCACATGTGGCTGATTCATCGCGTCGAGCACGGCATCCGGCGCGTGACCGAAGCCCAGCATGCCGTAACCACCACAGTCGTAAATCACCGCTCCCTTGAGCGTAACAATCCAGGGTCCTGCCGCGGCCAGCGCGACGTAGGGATTCACGGCTTCCACATCGTAGAAGTTTGTAAAATCTGCCTGGGCTTCCTTGACCTGGTCGGCTTCGTCCATTCCGAGGAAATTGGAATGCGAAATTTTCAGTTCTACATAGTGTGAATACGCACGATCGATGGCAACGCCAAGCGACTCGTGAGTGGTCAAAAATCGCAGGATGACCTCGTCAGACAGGCCGGTCGTGGCGACCGTGCCGCCATGCGTTTTCATCTCGCCCAGACGTGACAAAGAGAGGTTTTCGCTGATTTTGCTTGCTGATTGGGACATTGGGCACCAGGAGTTCGAGCGCAGTCCGGCACTATATCAAAGGCCGTGAATGCGCAGAATCACGATATACCATATCGTGGCATTTGAACGAAAAAACGGGCCCGGGTTGCCCCGGGCCCCTTTAATCTCTCAATTTACATGTCGGCGAGCGCCAATGCAGTCAGCTTGCTCCCCGTCTGCAACAAGATGTACTGCTTGTCTTCATGGATGTAGGTCGAAAGGCCGTAGTTCATGGGATCTTCGACTTCAACATTGCCGATCGTTTCTCCGGTCACTTTGTCGATGAAGAACAGAGCCGGCGTATCGTCCGCAAGTTGACCGCCATAAATGAATGCTGTTTTGGTCACCAGCATCGGCGCGTGGCGGCCAGTGCCTGTTTCGCCGATATCAACGCCTTCGAGGGCCGGGTTATCTTTGATCCTGTCCGGCGTTTCACCGACAGGTAGTTGCCACAGGTGCTCCCCCGTCTTCATGTCGATTGCGGTGATATGGCTGTAAGGAGGCTTGAGCAATGGAATGCCAGCCGGGTGGCGAACCTGGTCAGATCGAAGAGATGCAAAGTCCGAGAAAGTTCGACCGGTCGGTTTTTCAATATTGACATCACGCTCCTCGCCGGAAACAACGATTCTCGAAGAACAACCTTTCTGCGTGGTGACGTAAACAATTCCGGTTTCCGGATCTGCGACCGTCGGTCCATAGATATTGGTACCGCCATTGTCACCCGGGCACCAGTACGCAGCGCGATATCCCTGGTCGTTGTCACGATGCAGTGGCGGATTGAACAGCGGCCCGATCTTGTGATCCTTCAGGGCCTCGATTGCCTGCTCACGAAGTGCCGGCGTGAAGTCGACCAGGTCATCGTGGGTTATGCCCTGCATGCCGTAAGGGGCAGGTATCGTAGTGAACGGCTGCGTTTCTGCCAGTTTCTCGCCGGGAATATCAGACGCAGGAACAGGCCTTTGTTCGATCGGCCAGACGGGTTCGCCGGTTTCCCGGTTGAAGGTAAAGAGCATGTTCTGCTTCGTCGCCTGCGCGACGATGGGCACCATTTGCCCGTCAATTTCCACGTCCAGGAGAACTGGCGCAGTTGGCGTGTCGTAGTTCCAGATATCGTGTTTCACGAGCTGGTAATGCCATTTGCGCTCGCCCGTCTTGACGTCGAGCGCGATCAGGCTGGTCCCATACAGGTTGTCACCCGGGTGGAAGCCACCGTAGTAATCAACCGTGACGCCATTGGTCGGTATGTAGACAATGCCGCGCTCCGGATCTGCTGACATTGGCGCCCAGGAAGAAACGTCTCCCGTGTACTCCCACGCGTTGTTTTCCCAGGTTTCGTGGCCGAATTCGCCCGGCCGCGGAATGACATGGAACTTCCACAGGAACTCGCCGGTTCGGGCGTCGTAACCCAGTATGTCGCCGGGGACGTTTTCGATTCGTGACTGGTAGTAGCCCTGCTCGTGAGAGTTGCCCACGATGACGACACCATTAACAACAATCGGCGGCGAAGACGAGGTGATATATCCGTCGGCCAGATCCATGCCATTGTATGGGTCGTGGCCATAGGGCAGATCCGAAAGCAGGTCGGTCAGCAAATCGACCACGCCGGTTTCCGGGAATCCGTCAACACCGACAGGGCGGCCCCAGTTCTCGAGTGGCTCACCGGTTTCCGCGTCCAGTGCCGTCAGGAAGAAAGCGGGTGAGGAAATATAGACGACGCCACGGCCATCGACCTCGGCATACGCCACGCCTTTGCCGTAATCGGCGCGCATCGAGTATTCATGTCGCGGCGTTCTGGGTTCGCCGTACGACCAGATCAATTCGCCGGTTTTTGGATCAAGTGCGACGACATAACGACGTGCGCCGGCAACGGTGTACAGCTTGCCGTTGATGTAACTCGGTGTTGACCGGCCGCTTTGTGCGTTAAAGCTGGCACCATCCCAGACCCAGGCTTCTTCCAGGTCCTCATAATTCTCGAGATCGACTTCGTCCGCAGGCGAATATCGCGTATGGGCGGCGTCGCCACCGAGGTAACCCCAGGTGCCGCCGTCAGTGCCCGGCGCATTCTTCATGCTGGTTGCAGCTGCCGGAGTAGCCGGTGCAGCCGGCGCGGAATCGCCTGCTGGCGCCGATTCCTGAGAACACGCGGCAACAGTTAAGGCCAGTGCAATAGCGCCAAGACGGAATAGTCCGGACGACTGAATAGCAGTCTTCATTCTTGCTCCCCCACATTGTGTGTCCACCCCGGCGCCACTTCTTGGACGGGCATTACCAGGCTGGTTCTTCGATGATGTTGACTGCGAATTTTACGCCAAATGACCCCGGCATTGGAGAATAAAAGCCGGTTTGTTACAGTCGCTTAGCTAACATCAGGTGGTGTTTCATTTGAAATCGCTTTTCGGCATTTGGCCGGCTAACGGTTCCTGTGCACCACAAATAAGAAAGCTGCACGCAATCACGCCCACTGGGGAATCAAGATGTATGACGTTTTCCTGACGCTCATCACGCGCATCAGCGACCTGGTCATGGGGACGCCGACGATGATTTTCATCGCTTCAGTGTCGGTATACCTCACCGTGCGTAGCCGTTTTTTCCAGGTGACGAGTTTCGGCTACATCATGCGGAACACTTTCGGACGAATGTTCGATCGCAGCGGAGATCAGGACAAAGAGCGCATGACCCCGTTCCAGGCAACGAGCACATCGTTGGCCGGTACAGTTGGCATGGGGAATATGGCCGGTGTTGCGACAGCGCTGACGATTGGCGGTCCGGGCGCGATCTTCTGGATGTGGGTACTGGCGTTTTTCGGCATGATGACCAAAGCGGCCGAGGTCACCCTAGGCGTCCATTATCGCGAGGTGGACGATCACGGGCACGTTCATGGCGGTCCTATGTATTACATCAACAAGGCCCTGGGCTGGAAGTCCCTGGCCATTCTTTTCAGCATCGGCGTAACAATCAATTGCTTTTTCAGCTCATCGCTGTTGCAGGCACATACCGTTGGTCGTGCTTTCAATGCGAGCTATGGCCTGAACCCCTATCTCGTAACCGGTGCAATGGCCATCGTCACTGCCGTTGTTGCCATCGGTGGGGTACGGCGTATCGGCCGTTTCTGCGAGAAACTGGTGCCGTTCATGACCGTGATTTATATGTTGGGCGGCCTCATAATCTTATTCGCCAACGCTTCGCAGTTGCCCGCTGTCCTGGGTCAGATTGTCGGGTATGCGATGGCGCCGGCACCAGCGATTGGCGGCTTCGCGGGCGCTGCGGTCCTGTCTGCAATGCAGATGGGGATGGCGCGTGGCATGTTGTCGAATGAGGCGGGCCTGGGAACGGCTCCGATGGTGCATTCCAATGCCGAGACGACGCACCCGTTCAGGCAGGGACTCTGGGGTGCAGCTGAAGTTTTTATCGATACCACGGTAGTTTGCACGATCACTGCATTCATCATTCTCTCTTCCGGCGTGATTGCCAACGGCACGACCGGCATTGAGTTGTTGATTGACGCATTTGCTTCCTACTATTCTCCCGATATAGCGAACGCGTTTATCTCCGTCGCTATTCTGACTTTTTGCCTGTCGACGCAAATCGGTTTCTTTGTATATTTCGAGACGGCTGTCGTCAGCCTGATCGGCGAAAATGCTTTCCGCTACGTGAAGTGGATCTACTTCCTGCCCGGAGTGGTGTTTGCGGGCATAACGAATGTGGAGCAACTATGGGCGTTGGCGAATATTTCGGTGGTCGCAAGCGCTCTGCCCAATCTTGTCGCGCTGTTGCTTCTGAGTGGTGTTTTCATGACACTGATGAAGGATTATCTCTCCGGCGAAAACAAATACGCTACGGCGATAACCGACCGGAGTAAGCAATATGTTCAAATGGCGAATGCCAACAAGGAGGTATGAAAGCCAATGTCACTGAGCAAGCTGGATGAAACGGCAAGCGGCGTTTACATCATTTCAGCAACGCCGTTCATGGAAAATGGTGAAGTCGATTTCGAGAGTGCCGACCGGCTGGTCGACTTCTATATCGAGAAGGGTGTTTCCGGAATTACCATCCTCGGCATTATGGGCGAGGCGCAGAAAATGGCGCCGGAGGAATCGGTGGCATTTCTTGAGCGAATCATGAAACGCGCCGGAAACACGGTTCCGATCGTGGTGGGTGTTTCCGATGCAGGTCTGGACAACATGGCCAGGCTTTCGAAAATCAGCATGGACCGAGGCGCGGCAGGCGTCATGATCGCGCCGCTGCCCGGGCTCGCGACGGAAGAGAAGATCTATAATTATTTCAGCGAGGTGTTCAACGCACTTGGCGACGATATTCCGGTGTGTTACCAGGACTATCCTCAGTCAACCCGGACCGAGATTTCGGTTCCGTTGTTCAACAGGATGGTCGAAGACTTTGCACAGCTGGTCATGCTGAAGCACGAAGAGTGCCCGGGTCTGAGCAAGATTTCGAAGGTCAGACAGGCGTCAGACGAAGGCCTGCGCCGGGTATCAATTCTCTGTGGCAACGGCGGTCTGTACCTGCCCCAGGAGCTTGCTCGAGGTGCCGACGGTGCAATGACAGGCTTCGCCTATCCGGAAATGCTGGTCGCTGTCGTTGCGTTGTTTCGCGCGGGCGAGAAGGACAAGGCGGAGGACGTATTCGACGCCTATCTGCCTTATGTGCGCCACGAGCAACAGCCTGGTTTCGGCCTGGCTTTGCGCAAGGAAACGCTGTGCCGTCGCGGCATCATCTCGTCGCCCAAAGTGCGGGCCCCGGGCCCATCACTGAGTGCGACTGACAAAAACGAACTGACGCGCTTGATAAGTCGTATCGAAAAAAACATTGAGGCATTGTAAATATGGATCTTGGAATTAGTGGAAAACGGGCGCTCGTACTGGCATCAAGTCAAGGCCTCGGACTCGGCATTGCGACCAAACTCTGTGAAGAGGGCGCGAACGTTATTATCTCCGGTCGGGTAGAGGAAAAACTTGCAGCCGTTGCAAAGGAACTGACTGAAGCAGGACCCGGGACGGCCGACTACGTCGTCGCGGATCTTTCGGATGTGGATGCTGCAGCCAAACTTTATGCCGCTGCCAGGGAGAAACTGGGCCGCATCGATATTCTCGTCAACAACACGGGTGGTCCGCCTCCCGGCACGGTCGACAAGCCCGACGCTGACCTCTGGCGTGCGCAGATTGACACAATGCTGATTCGAATTATTGAAATTACTAACCTTTGCGTTGCTGATATGAAGGAAGCCGGCTGGGGGCGGGTATTGACTGTTGCGTCCTCAGGCGTCGTTCAGCCAATCCCAAATCTCGCGATGTCTAATACGATTCGTTCATCTCTCGTAGGCTGGAGCAAATCCCTGTCGACGGAAATTGCATCATCGGGCATCACCGTCAACATGTTGTTGCCGGGAAGAATCCTTACGGCAAGGCTCGGACAACTGGACAAAGCAAACGCTGAGCGCACCGGCAGAACTGTCGAAGAGGTGTCAACGTCCGAGCAGGCAACGATCCCTGCCGGTCGCTATGGAACCGTTGAAGAGTTCGGCAGCGTCGGCGCATTTCTTTGTAGCAAGCCGGCCAGTTATGTGACCGGCGGGTTGATACGTTGTGATGGAGGATCGGTCCGGGGTGTCTGAATTCGAACTCAAGATATCAAACGGCACCGTTGCCAATTCGTCTGAAACTTTTAGTGCTGACGTTGGAATCAATGGCGGCAAAATAGTCGCGATTGGCAATAACATTGGCGGTGCAGCCCGGGAGATAGATGCAAGCGGAAAGTATGTTTTGCCCGGCGGTATCGAGGCCCACTGTCATATAGAGCAGGAATCGTCCAGCGGCCTGATGACGTCGGACGACTATTATTCCGGCAGCGTATCGGCCGCGTTTGGTGGCAACACCTGTATTGTGCCGTTCGCTGCTCAGCACCGGGGGCAGACGCTAAAAGAAGTGCTCGAGACCTATCATGGTCGAGCCGCGCCGAAATCGGTCGTCGACTATTCCTTCCATCTGATTATTTCCGATCCAACTGATGACGTATTGCACGTTGAGTTACCCAAGGCCATTGAGGATGGTATTACGTCTTTTAAAATCTACATGACCTATGACAGGTTAATCGTCGACGACAGTCAGATGCTGGATATTTTTGCAGTCGCGAAGAAGAACGGCGCGTTGACAATGATTCACGCCGAGAATAACGCCATGATCAAGTGGATGAGCGGCAAGCTGGTCGACAGCGGCCATGGAGCCCCAAAATACCATGCCTTGAGCCACCCCCGGACCGCGGAATCGGAAGCCATTAATCGAGCTATCGAGTTGGCTGGATTTCTGGATGCGCCAATACTGATCGTGCATGTATCGACGGAGCCCGGTGCCAGGATTATCGCCAAGGCAAGATACGACGGCCGCAAGGTTTTTGGCGAAACCTGCCCGCAGTATATGTTCCTCAACGCTGAGCAGATGGACCTGCCCGGAATGCACGGTGCGAAACTTTGCTGCAGTCCACCACTCCGCGACCGTGCATCGCAGGAGGAAATCTGGCGCTGCCTGCAAAATGGCACGTTCCAGGTCTATTCATCAGATCACGCGCCGTATCGCTACGACGATACCGGTAAGCTCCACGCCGGCCCGAACCCGGATTTTCCAAAAATCGCCAATGGACTCCCCGGGATCGAGATGCGACTGCCGTTACTCTTTTCCGAAGGGTTCATGAAAGGGCGAATTACGCTGAACCACTTCGTCGCACTGGCGGCGACGAATGTGTCAAAGATATATGGCATGGATCATTGCAAGGGTTCGATAACAGAAGGCAGAGACGCTGACATCGCAATCTGGGATCCGGAAACCTCACGCGAGGTGAAAGCCGGGGACTTGCACGACAATATGGAGTACACGCCCTACGAAGGAATGCAGGTTACCGGTTGGCCGACGACGGTCATTCAGCGAGGGCAGGTCATCGTAGAAGACAATCAGCTGAAAGCCGAACGCGGCGCTGGTGAGTTCGTTCCCCGCAAACGAATTGATTGCACCGGGATGCCCGGACGCCTGGCACCAGAGCTGGATCCGCAAAAGAACTTTGGTGTTGATCTCGGACTCTGATGCGACGAATTCTTGTTATCAACCCTAACTCCAATGAGAGCGTAACCGCAGGGTTGAGCGAGTCACTGACGGGATTTGCAGGTCAAGCCGCCATAGAGTGTTGCACGCTTCATGACGGTCCGTTTGGCATAGAAACAGACGACGATATCGCCAGGGTCATTCCGCTGGTAGTTGAGAAAATCGAGACGTTTCCGGACTTCGACGCCTACGTTATCGCCTGTTATTCCGACCCTGGTCTCGCGGAATGCAGGCGACAATTCGACAAGCCGGTTTTCGGCATGCAGCAAAGTGCTGTTGAATCCGCTGTCGCGATTGGTGGCCGCTTCGGTGTGCTCGCTCTGTCCGATGAATCTATAGCCAGGCACCTGCACTACATCCGGATGCTGGGTCACGAGGGTGACCTCGCCGGCGAGTTGCCGCTTGATGTAACAGTGGATGAAGCCGCCAACGACCCTGCGACGCTGGATAAAGTTGTGGTCGCGGGCCGTCGCCTGGTTGAAGAGTTTGGTGCGAGTTCGCTGATCCTGGGGTGTGCCGGTATGGCCGCCATAAAAAGTGGTGCAGAAACAAAACTGCCTGTGCCGGTTATCGAGCCGGCACAGGCAGCAGTCAGTCTTGCGTTGAACGCGTTGCGCTGATCAGGCGTTATTGACAGCCTCTGCGAGGTGGTCAAGAGCGTCCTTGACGACCTTCCTGGAAGAACCCAGGTTAAATCGCATGTTGCCGGGGCCACCCTTGCCGTACGTCGATCCCGGATTCAGATAGACGCCGGAATTCATGACCAGCCAATCCTGAAAGTACAGCTCGGGATCCGTGTCCAGCTCCGCTGCTTTTTCAGTCGCTCCGATTGATTCCATTGTCTTGCTGAAATCAAGCCACGTCAGATAGGTGCCTTCCGGATCATTATAGCCAACCGTCGGCATGTTCCTGGCGACGTAATCCCTGAGGAACTTGTGATTGTCTTCGACGTACGCAAGCATTTGATCGACCCATTCCGCGCCTTCTCTGTAGGCAGCTTCGTTGGCGACGCAACCGAGTGTGCTGACCGAACTGAAGTGATTCTGTTTAACACGTTCAAGAATCTTCGGGTTCGTTGAATGGAAC